>CAMOXU010000011.1 GCA_946629525.1 uncultured Clostridia bacterium | reverse complement strand
TGTTGTTTTTCCGGCATCCACGTGTGCGCAGATCCCTGTAATAAAATGTTCCATATAAATCCTTTACTTAAGACTTCCCGCTTCCGGAATAAAAATTTTACGTCGGGACGTGCCTGGATCCGGTTCGCCGCTGCGTCTATGCTTGTGGGAAGTTTTCGTTCCTTACTATAACAATATCCCCCTGCCCTTTGTGCCCGGGCAGGAAAAAGCAGGCATTACTGCCTTTTGCATAATAATAATTCCTGATAAGGTTCATTGCAACCAGTTCTGAACTGTGATCGGATGGGCAGGCCTTATCACGATTGGATGGGCAGACTCAGCTCCGCCCATCCAATCTGCGCGATGCGCACATCTCGCGGCACGGCTGCTCGATGTACGTTGGCCCTCGAATGCTTCACATGCAAGCATGCACGCATTCTCAGGCCTTATCACGCAAATAACGCCCTCAGACCTCAGTCTGAAGACGTTATTCTTCATAAATCGTTCTATTATGAGAACCGCTTCGCGAACCTCATAATCATAATTCGGCCTGCTTCGCAGGCCTTTTTATCGGTAGTTCCTTACGGAACTTCCGATAAGATCTATTATGAGAACCGCTTCGCGAACCTCATAATCATAATTCGGCCTGCTTCGCAGGCCTTTTTATCGGTAGTTCCTTACGGAACTTCCGATAAGATCTATTATGAGAACCGCTTCGCGAACCTCATAATCATAATTCGGCCTGCTTCGCAGGCCTTTTTATCGGTAGTTCCTTACGGAACTTCCGATAAGATCTATTTCGGAAGCGTCACCGATCAGATGACGTCCAGCGCGGGCAGCGCATTTCCCTCATAATCGAAAAGAGCAAGGTTCGCCCACTCGTTGCCTCCCGGGCCCTTCTCCTTCATATACGCGATACCCGCTTCTGTAGCCCACTCGCTGCCGGGGACCGGAAGCCACGCCGGCTCCCAGTAATAATATCCCTTTCCCCGTCCGCCGGGCACGCTGCGTATGATCCGGACAAGCTCTTCCATATACGCTTTCTGGCCCTCCGGTGTCATTGGGAACTTTACCCGATCCGCAAGCTCTTTCGTAGCCGCCATCCCCTTCCTGTCCTTCGGGTCAAGTCCCTCCCGGCTACTGTAATCCTCGAGCGTGAATCCCATGGAGGTCTCCGCAATGATCAAATCCTTTCCGTACCGGACCGCTATATCGCTCAGATTTTCCCTGAGATCCTCGAGCGTCCCATGCCAGAACGGATAGAAGCTGAGTCCGATCACATCGAAATCCTCTCCGCCCTCAGAAAAATAGCTGTCGAACCAGTTCCGGTATATATCATTTCTTCCGCCGTTATCGAGGTGCAGCATAATGCGGATCGCATCCCGGTCCCGCGGAATGATCCCGCTGTCCTTTGCATTCTGCTCCGCCCTTTTCACGCCCAGAATCCCTGCACGCAGGATCCTCACGATATTTTTAAAGTTCGGCGTCTTTCCGTCCGGCCAGAGAAGACCGTTGGTGATCTCATTTCCCACCTGGACCATCGTAAGATTAACCCCGGCGCGAAGGAATTCCGAAACGCACTTTTCCGTAAACTCTCCGACTTCCGCCAGCATCTCTTCGAAGGAAAGACCTTCCCAGGCCTTCGGCTTCACCTGCTTTCCCGGATCCGTCCAGGCGTCGCTGTAATGCAGGTCTAGAAGAACGCTCATCCCGTTATGAGCGGCGCGCTCTGCCAAAGCCAGCGAGACCGGGAGCGTATTTCCGCCGCCCCCGTAGGGCTCGCCCTTCTCTGAAAAGGGATCATTCCAGACCCGGACCCGGATGCTGTTCACACCGTGCGCCTTCAGAATACGGAGCAGATCCTCTTCTTTTCCGTTGTCGTAGAATTTTCCGCCGAAGCGTTCGACCTCCGGCAGACTTGATATATCCATCCCCTTTAAAAAATCCACTTGTCTTCTCCTCCGCACTGTCCGTTCACAGTGCATGCCATTGCTCCAATTCAGGTCAGAGATCAGTCAAAATCGAATTTGTCGAATCTCTTTGCCATGGCCCCGTAGCGAAGACGAATGATCTCGTTCCATCTGAGGATCTCCGCCTCGTTCGAGTGATACTGGCAGCGCATGCAGTAATACTCGTCCTTCTCCTTATCATAGAACATATCGATATCCAGGTCCCGCAGGAAGCAGGACGGGCATCTGTAGTTTAATCTGCCTTTTCCAGACTGAGCCATGTCGTGAACACCTCCCCTGCTTTGATCGACTTCTTCTGACCGAGCGTGAACATCGGCGAGAACGCGTGGCCTTCTCTGATATATCCTTCCGCGCCGTCCGCCTCCATGCTGACGCGCGTCCCGATCGCCGGGATCACGGCAGCCGCATGCGCTCCGCTCCTTGCGATCTTTCTGTCCTTATATTCGTAATGAACGACCTCTTCCGGCTCGCCATTTTCTTCGAGCGTGAGCGTAATTCCCGTCATATCCTCCGGATACTCCGTCGTCCCGTAGCAGGCGACCATGTACTCATCGATCTCGACCTCCGCATCCGGATCGTCCGCGGAGAGCAGCGCGCGGTCATAGCGGATACGGCCGGATCCCTCCTCGAAGGTGATCTTCGTCTGAAGGGTAAAGGTCTTTCCGCCGAGCACGAACTCACAGGGATCGAGGGTCAGGATGCGTTTGGATCCTTCCGCCGATTTGCCTTCATTTTCCACACGCTCCTCGGAAAAATGCGCTTTCGTGCGGAACTGGCAGAAATCCGCCTCCTCGCCCGCATAACGCACTTTGGCGCTTTTGATCGTTCCCTCTCCGGCATAGTGCGTGAAATAACCCGCGCGGTACTTTTCCTGGATGAGGAACGGGTAGGAGCAGTCCTGCACATGCTTCGTGCCGATGCCGACCGGCCAGAAGAGCTTAGCAGCGTAGGGTCTCAGATCAAAGAGCGCTCCGCCCTGATCCATGTTGATGCCCGCGCGCATATAGGGGTCGCAGTACCAGAAGAGCTGCTTGTCGGAACCGTACAGAATATCTCTCCAGAGCGCGCATTCCGGCTCCGTGTACGACTTCTTCTTGCGGTACCATGCCGCGAACTCGCTCATGGTCATATCAATGAGCTTTCCCTGCTTTTTCAGTTCTCCGTAGTAGCGGCAGCCGTCCGTGTAGGACTTGAGCAGCAGCTCGTAGGGAGCCTCCCATCTGCCCATCTTGTTCATCCAGCCCGGGCCGACGAACATCATGTTGTAGGCATAGCCGTTATTGTATTTTTCCAGATCTCTGTACTGGTCGATCAGGTTGTAGAGATACGGGAAGTCCCAGGTCTTCGAATCGTAGATCATTCCGCGAAGGACATTCTGCGGATGCGTTCCGAAGTTGGAACCGTTGCCGTCATAGCAGGCCAGCAGGTCGCGGGACAGGTGCGGGATCGCGACGATACCGCAGTCCTCCTCAGCATTGGCCGCCGGTGCATGCGTATTCTGCTTCGATGGGATCCACGGAGCCCACGGACCGCCGTCGAAGAGCGTGTACCAGGAATTGTTGCAGGTGTGATAGGCCTTCGGTCCCTCTTCCCAACAGGTCGCGATCGCGCACTCGACTTCCGGATATTTCTCCTTGATGTAATTAAGGAGCGGAGCATCCATGTAATAGGATCCCGTCGACTTCGGCCAGAAGCCGAATTTCTCGTAAAATGTTCCGAAGACGTCGTCGACGATCGTCTTCTTGTCCTCCATGGAGAACATCCAGATACAGAAATCCCTGGTCTTGTATTTCTCCCGGAACTGCTCGCAGGGAAGTCCCAGAAGGGAGAGGGCGATCTCATCGCCGTACACTTCGTGGTCATGCTTCGCGAGCTCGACCGCCTCCTCATTGAAGAGGGATGAGTAGGTCATCTGGATCGTCGTCCTGAGACCGTTCTCATGGGCCAGCCTCTGCTGTGTCTTGAAGATATCAAGGGATTCTGTGAGAATCCCCTGATCGGATACATCCTGACCGTTCACCGTCGCCGAGTATTCCGGCACCAACTCCGGTCTGTGAATAAGATTCAGTATAAAATCGCTCATCGTATTAACCTTTGACCGCACCGCCGGTCACGCCTTCCACGTAGTATTTCTGCAGTGCCATGAAGAGGATGGTCACCGGAACGGCGACCAGCACACCGCCGGCACAGAAGCGGGTGAAATATCCCTGATAATCGTTCGTCCATACCCATCTCGTCATCGCGACCGCGACGTTGTAGCTCGAGTCATGACCGAACGCGACATAGGATGCGAAGATGTAATCGCACCACGGTGCCATGAATGCGACCAGCGCCGTGTAGATGATGATCGGCTTGCTCATGGGCAGGGTGATCGTGAAAAAGATGCGGGCTCTCGTCGCGCCGTCGATCCGGGCAGCCTCATCGAGAGCCTTCGGGATCGTATCGAAATAGCCCTTGCAGACATAGTAGCCCATACCGGAGCTTGCCACCGAGACCAGGATGAGTCCGGGGACCGCGCCGGCCTGCGTCAGACCGAACTGTTTCAGCAGGAAATACAGACAGATCATCGTGAGGAATCCGGGGAACATCCCGAGGATCAGCCAGAACCGCATAAGAAAGGTCCTTCCCTTGAAACGCATGCGGGACAGGGCATAGCTCACGCACAGAACAATGATCGTCTGGAAGATCGCGACGAAGAACGCGATGATCAGAGTATTTCCATACCATTTCAGGAAGTTCGTCTGCCCGGAGAACAGGAACCTGTAGTTATCCAGCGAAAAATGCTTCGGGATCAGATAGTTGACCATACCGCCGTATTCGACCTTGGGGTCATAGGACCGGAAGCTCTGCAGAACAAGGCCGACGAACGGGAACAGCCAGATGATCGAAATGAGAATGAGGACCGCGTAGGTGATCCCGTTGCTGATCTTCTGCTTCCGCTTGTACGATTTTTGCTTCATTGGAATCCCTCCTCATCTTTTACTGAAGGCAGCATGTTGTAGACGACCAGCGACACGACCGCCGTGACGATGAATACCATGATGCCGATGACCGCCGCCATGCGGTAGTTGGTATCCGTGACAGTCATCTTGTACAGCCAGGTGACCAGAAGATCCGTGTGCCCCGCGTTGTTGGACAGGGCCATGGACTGCGGCTTGCCCTGCGTCAGCAGGTAAATGACGTTAAAGTTATTGAGGTTATTCGTGAACTGGGTCAGAAGGAACGGACCCGTGACGAACAGCATGTACGGAAGGGTGATATTCCTGAACATCTGCCAGCCCGTCGCACCGTCGATCCTTGCACTCTCATACAGATCCTCCGGGATATTCATGAGAAGACCCGTAGCGATCAGCATGATGTATGGGATGCCGACCCAGATATTGACTACGATAATAGTGATCTTTGCAAGCATCGGATCCGTCCAGAACGGGATCGGCGAGGAGATCCACCCCCATTTCTGAAGCCAGCCGTTGATGAGGCCGTCGCTTGCGAACATTTTCATGATATACAGAAGGGAGACGAACTGCGGGACCGCAATGGTCAGGACGAGGATCGTGCGCCAGAGCTTTTTAAATTTGATTCCCTTCTTGTTGATAAGGATCGCGACTGCCACGCCGAGGAAATAATCGATAAAGGTCGCGAAGAATGCCCATACGAGCGTCCATGCGAGGACCTTGAAGAAGGTCGATCCGAATCCGTTCCCTCCGATTTTGAAGATCTGTGCGAAGTTGGCCAGTCCGACCCATGTGAAGAGGTTGGTCGGTGCCTGATGATTTGCGTCATAGTTGGTAAATGCGACGCACACCATGAAAATGATCGGCAGGACCGTGAAAAGGAAAATGCCGGTCACCGGAAGCGCAAGGAGCGTCTTGTCAAAGTTCTTGTCCAGAAGAGAAGCGAGCGTCTCCCTGTTCGTGGGAATGTGCCTTCCCTCCTTAAGGAGCTGCTCGGACTGATAGTTATCGTGGATGTTCAACCACCACAGGAATATGAAAGCCAGAATAACGATGATTGTCAGGATGCCGAAGAGCAGGATCAGGAAGCTGTTGTCCCCGTAGACCGTGATGCGGCCTTCCTTATGCGTCGTGACCGTGCCGAGCGTCGTGATCTTTGAAAGATACGAGTTTCCGAATGCGATCATGTAGGAAATGAAGCCCACTTCCAGAAGCAGAAACAGGATTCCCTTCACGAACTGCCCGCGAAGGATCTGTCCGAGGCCCATGATCAGATAAGAGATCCTGGTCTTAAAATTCCCCTCTTTGAACGCGATACCGATCTCTTTTATCGCGCCGAACTGAGTGCCGGACGATTTCTCTTTTGAAGCCATGTATACCTCCTCTAAATACTTGTCGATCAGGTGTCCCGTAAAGTCTCTTCTCCGCGGGATCGCGTGCGCGGTGTATGCCACCTGCGGAATATCGATCAATATGCCTCTTCTCCGCGGAATCGCATGCGCAGCGAGACAGTTTCTGCAGGGACCTGATCTCTGATCGGAAATTCTCATAAAGAAGGGCCGCCGCAATGGCGCACTGATGGTGCGGCACGTCTCCGCGTGCCGGCGTACAACGCGCCTTTATGCGGCGGCCCCTTCTCTTATTCTAAGAACATGCCGTTATTTATTTTGCGTATGTCATGCAGGTGTCCTGGAAGTTCTGAAGCTTCGCCATGAGCTCTTCATCGCTGAGCGAGGACTTGATCTCGCCGCTGATGATGCTGTCGCCGAGGGATGTGCCAAGCTGCCAGTAGCCATCCGGATACTGTCCCTGCGGAATGGTATTGACCAGCTGCTCTGCCAGAGCTGTGAGTGCTTCGTCAGCCTTGACAGCGTCGGACTGCTGTGCCTTCAGGTTGGACGGGCCCCAGCCGACTGCATCGTATCTTGCGATCTGTACTTCCTCGCCTGCCAGATAATATGCAAGTGCGTCGCAGGCCGCGAGCTTCTTCTCATCTGTCTGCGGCTTTACGCCGAGGAGCTTGAATCCGCCGAAACCGCTCATCTGATAGGTCTGTCCGTCAGATCCCGTGAAAGTCGGGAGCTTTGCGCATGCATAGTTGTCGCCGAGAAGCTCTTTCGCTGCGGAGCTGTCCCATGTACCGTCGACGATCGCGCCGAGATTTGTAGCCTCACCGACTGCGGAGCCGTTCGTGAACGCGCCGGACTCTGCGAGCTCGATCATTTCCTTCAGAGCGACCAGACCCTTGTCGCTTGCATAGTCAACGTTGCAGGCTGTGAAAGCGCCGGTATCGTCCGTATCATAGGTGAGCTGGCAGCCTGTGCCGAAGAAGAATGCCGTCTGATACCAGCCGGAGTTGATTTCCATGTAGAAGTTCTTGCCGGCATTCTTGCAGTCCTCAACGATCTTCTCAAGGCTTGACGGATCTGTCACGACGCTCTTGTCATAATACAGGAAATATCCGTTGTCGGAGGTCATCGGGTATGCGTACATTTCACTTCCGACAGTCGCTGCTTTGACAGCGCCCTCGTCGTTCTCGGACTTGACCGCATCGAGCATGTCCGGATTGACTGTCTCAAGCGCGCCGGCCTTGACAAGACGGGCGATCTGGTCCTGCGCGAAACCGAAGATATCTGCGCCGGCCTCGACGTCCGTTATCATGTTGCTGGCAGCATCACCTTCGCCGACCGCCTCGACAATGATCTTAAAGTTCGCGTAATCCGGATTCTCCTTCTGGAATTCGGCACATTTCTCTTTTGTAAAGTCAACGACTGCGTCCGCGACCCAGACCTTGATCGCATCGTTTCCGACCGGTTCGCTGGACGGGCCGCTCTCCGTTGCGGTAGAAGCTGCTGCGGAATCTGTCGCCGCTGCAGAATCCGTTGCTGCCGCGGAATCTGTTGCTGCCGCAGATCCTGAGCTGCTGCCTGACGAGCCGCATCCATAGAGCATGGAGGTCGCCATCGCCGTTACCATGAGCAATGCAAGTGCTTTCTTCTTCATTTTTTTCCTCCTTTTTTATCCGGTGCATTCTTCCGGATAGCTTTGTCCGGCTTCTGTACTTCCCGGTGCCGGACATTTTTAAAACTAACTATATTTTATAATCAGGGCATTTTTCAAACAATAACATATATAGACAAGCTAACCCCTGAGGAGTATCATATTCGGGAAAGGTTTCTTCGTCATTATGCAGACAATTAGGGAAATGAACTCCCTGCTTATGGAAAATATGACAACTGATACGAAAGTTATATCGACTGATTCGAAGAAAAATCGCATTCGGGAAGGAAATGCATCCTCCCTGCAGGACATCTCAAAGGGTACTACCCTGTCTGAAAATGAAGTCAATACCGTATTTGATACTGTAAATCCCGACAGCGAGCACCGGCACTTTCTGCAGATCAAAGTTCCCTGGCAGCTCACTTACCAGTTCTGCAGCGGAGACGGGATCGATGACTATGTCAACTCGGTCACGCTCTCTCCCGGGCAGTCCTATTTCAACAGGGAATCCTTTCTGACCCACGACTATCTTTTCAACCACAGGACCCAGCATTTTCATGATTTCTATGAAGTCATGATTGTGCTGGACGGGACTGTGACCCAGAAGATCGAAGATCACGACTACCGCTACTTTGCGGGATCCTCGTGCATCATAAACAGAGGCCTGCGGCATACCGAATCCTTCTCGGATTCTGCCCGCGTCCTTTTTCTGGGCTTCACCGTCCCCTTCATAAAAGAGCTGTTCGACTTCTGCCGCATGTCTCCGTTCCGGAGCGAAAAGGATTTCTTTGAGACAGACCTCTGCAAGTTCCTGAAGGCCGATATGGACGCTCCCAACAAGAAGGCTTACCTGGACCTCCTTCCTGTCTTCTATAATCAGACGTCCTCTTCGATCCTTCACGGCATGACGGAGAAGCTTCTCGAGACCCTGATGCGTCCGCAATTCGGCTCGGACTACATCGCAAGAGGACTCCTCTGCAGGATCCTGAGTTACCTGGCCTCCCCCGCGAATTTTCACGCGACCTATGTCTCCATGACTTCCGGCAGCGATCATCTGCTCTATTCCCGCGTGATCCACATTCTGGAGGAGCGGGGCGGGCAGGTCACAAGGCAGGATCTGGAGTCTGTCCTGAACTACAGCGGCGACTATCTGAACCGCATCGTCAAGAAGTATTCGGGGAAGACCCTTGTCGAGTGCAGCATGGCCGTCCGCATAAAAAAAGCCGCGGAGCTCCTCACGTCGACAGATCTTCCCGTATCGGAGGTGGCGGTCTCCTGCGGATTCTCCAATAAGACGCATTTCTATAAGAATTTCAAGAACGCTTACGGGACCACGCCGAGCCTGTACCGGGAGAATCTACGTGTGAAGCGTACTGATCTGCAAGTCGTCTCACAGTGACTGCAGAGATACAGTCGTGCAGTTGCAGCGTCAACAAAGTGGGCGGCGCGGGAGGGCGCAGCGCAGGAGTGGGCGGCGCGGGAGGGCGGCGCAGGAGTGGGCGGCGCAGGCATCATCTTCTTCGAAAAACTCTCGTCCTCCTCTGCGAAATCGAAAAATGCATCTGCGCTTTTTGCTCCCGTCAGTCGCTCTTCGCATACTTCTGGTCACAAAAAGCACAGCATTTTTCAATTTCTCGATCGGACTTCGAATGTTTTTCTCATGAAGATGGATGCTCTGCTGCCGCCTGCAGATTGATTGGACGCGCCGTTTCCGCACCCGCATCGATTCGTGCCGGATGCCCGCTCCCGCCTGCAGACTGATCGGGCAGGTCGTCTCCACACCCGCATCGATTCGTGCCGGATGCCCTGCTGCCGCCTGCAGACTGATCGGGCAGGTCGTCTCCACACTCGCATCGATTCGTGCCGGATGCCCGCTCCCGCCTGCAGATTGATTGGACGCGCCGTTTCCGCACCCGCATCGATTCATGCCGGATGCCCGCTGCCGCCTGTAAATTGATCGGCAGGTCGTCTCCGCACCCGCGTACTGCAGTTTAAATCTGCCGGGATTGCATGTTTTTACTTGCTTTACGAAAAAAATGCTTTATACTGATACTGTCTTAAAGAAACAAAAGACTTCCTGCACAGGCGCTGCGGGAAGTCTTGGTTTTTCATTTTCAATAGTCGATTGTGAAACGCTGTTCCCAACGGAAGTTATGTGAGTGCTCACACAATTTTTATGGAGCACACCGTTTCGCAAACGCCTTTTGTTATCAAAACAGAAAGGAATCGTAATGAAAGAATACACTCCGGTAAAAGAGGGCAAGGTCCGCGAGATCTATGATCTGGGAGATTCGCTCGTAATGGTCGCCACAGACCGCATCTCCGCCTTCGACGTCATCCTGAAGAACAAAGTCACTAAGAAGGGTACTGTCCTCACGCAGATGTCCAAATTCTGGTTCGACTACACGAAAGATATTCTTCCGAACCACATGATCAGCGTCGATCCGGAGGATATGCCGGAGTTCTTCCGCGGGGAAGATTATAACGGGAACAGCATGCTCGTAAGGAAGCTCAACATGCTTCCGATCGAGTGCATCGTGCGCGGATACATCACGGGCAGCGGCTGGGCAAGCTACAAGAAGAACGGAACTGTCTGCGGCATCAGGCTGCCGGAAGGCCTTTCCGAGTGCGACAAGCTGCCGGAGCCGATCTACACACCGAGCACCAAGGCTGAGATCGGCGATCACGACGAGAATATCAGCTTCGAGCAGAGCATCGACGTTCTGGAGAAGCAGTTCCCGGGACATGGCCTCGAATATGCCGAAAAGCTCCGCGACTGCACGATCGCTCTCTATAAGAAATGCGCGGATTACGCGCTCTCCCGCGGGATCATCATCGCGGATACAAAGTTCGAGTTCGGTCTGGACGAAGACGGAAATGTCGTCCTCGGCGACGAGATGCTCACACCGGACTCCAGCCGCTTCTGGCCGCTTGAGGGTTATGAGCCGGGCCACGGTCAGCCGTCCTTCGACAAGCAGTTCGTACGTGACTGGCTGAAGGCAAATCCGGACAGTGATTATAATCTTCCGCAGGACGTCATCGACAAGACGATCGAAAAGTATAAGGAAGCGTATCATCTGCTGACGGGCGAGGAGCTGTAACTTCCAAAAAAGAGCGATGGGACTCAGATCGAATCCCATCGCTCTTTTTCTTTCTTTTACTGTGAAAGTCCAGAAAACGCCGACTGAAAGGAGGCGGAGGCTGGTACCTTTCACGTATACGCAGTGTACTAAGCGTTTGCAAGCCACAGGCGCAGCATGCGGTTAGTGCACCACCGTTTAGTTAATTTCCTTTTATCACGCTTTTCCTATGGTGTTTTTCTTTTACTCTTCCTTCTTCCGGAATCTTTTATGGGATTTAATTTTTCTGATATGACACATGAGATATTCCCGTTATCCACTCCCATCACGGAATATCCCCTGTCAATCCACATTTCGATTCCTTCGATCACTTCTTTTGTGATCAACTCGCCCGGCACAATGAGCGGCGCGTCCGGCGGATAGAGGATCACAAAATCCCCGGAGATCCGGTCTTCCGCCTCCCGAAGAGGAAGCACCTCGCAAGGCGCGTCGACAGCTTCACAGATGCGCAGCTTCTGAACAGGCATCCCCTGCCGGCCGGCTGCCACGGCAGGACCCATATCTTCGGCCGATTCACATTTCTCAGAAACCCTGCTCTCCGATATAGAGACAGCCTTTGAAGCAGAACCTGACTTCGTACCCACGGAACCTGACTTCGGAGCAGCCCAATGATCCTCCGAATCAAGCTCTCGAAGTGCAACCGCAAGCCTCTCAAACCCTTCCTCCGTATCAGCAGGGGACGTCATCGCAAGGACATAGCCCGGCGCACGCATTTCCATCTGCAGATGATAGCGCTCCCTAAGCACGTCATAGAGGGCATTCCCGTCCGATGTGAAGATCACGAGCTTTCCGGGATCCATTCTTGTCCCCGCAGAAAATGGCGGAAGCTCGTCATCCGTCAATAAAACCGCATTCTCTCCCCCTGCCAATGCAAAGTTCTTGAGCTTCGAAAGCTCTCTTCGAATCTTCCGAAGCCGGTCTGCGTAAATCGAAAAAGCCTCCTCCCCCTGATCATACAGAAAATGAAGTGCCCCCGTGATCGACGCCATGAGCACGTAAGACGGGCTCGACGTCTCATAGATATCCATGAAAAAATGCAGCCGTTTCGACGACACCCTCCCGGTCACATTGTGAATCAGGGCTGTCTGCGTCATCGCAGGCAGCGTCTTGTGGGTGCTCATGACGACGATATCCGCGCCCTGCCGGACCGCCGATTCCGGAAAGTACGTATGGATGCCGAGATGGGCTCCGTGGGCTCCGTCCACGATCAGACATGCTCCTCTTCTGTGGGCGAACGCGGCCCAGGCGGTGATATCGCGTACACAGCCTTCATAGCCGGGACTCGTGATAACGACCGCGTCGATCTTCTCATCCGATGCGTCCAGCTCTTTGTCCGCAGCACTCTCCGTTCTTATTCTCCGGTTCTCCGGATCAGGATTCGAGCCGTTCGACGCCCCTTCTGCCGGTATTTCAGCACCCCGCGCTTCGTCCTCCGTGTTCCGGTCCTCTTCCTTCGGAGGAGCGCAGACGCCCTCCTTTATATAGGACACATGCAGCTTGCGAAGATACGCTGCATGATAGACGGACATATGACTCGTCCGCTCGATCAGGATCCTTCCGCCCTCCGGCACCGCTGCCGAGATTGCCGCCAGCATCCCGCAGGTCGACCCGTTCACGGAGAAGATCGTCTCCTGTGCGCCGTAGAAGGCGGCTGCGCTCTTCATTTCCTCCGCGAGGATCTCCTGCGCATCGTGCAGATTGTCAAATCCGTCGATCTCCGTGATATCGATCGCCCCGGCCTCCGCCGGCCATCCCGGCATAAGACGGCGCTTATGACCGGGCATATGAAAGGCGTACGCATCGGATTCCGCGTACGCCCTTAATAAATTCTCGAGTCTTTCGTTCATGTAAATTCCTTCACTCTACGTCCTGATATTCGATCGCCCGGTCGATCTTCCGGTCAAGCTTCCGGAAGTCGCGGAGGGCCTGGACCCCGATGCCGCCGATCTTTCGCACATTCACAGTGCTCTTTCCTCCCTGCCTCGGTCGGAACGTGATCGGAATCGAGAGGATCCGTGCGCCGACTTTTCCGAAAATCGCCATGATTGCGATATTTGTCAGATTGAAATCCGGCGGAACGAGGCCGATCCACTTCCGGAGCGTCTCCGCTTTCATGAGCCTGTACGGGACATTTACATCGCGCAAATCGAGCCCGAAGGCAAGCTTCACCGTCCCGCGGAGGACCGTGGTGATGACCTTCCTTGAAAATCCGTCCTGCCGTCCGAGCCGCCAGCCGGCGATCATATCATAATCATTCCGCTTCTCCCAGAAGGGTTCGAACTCCTCCGGCAGCGTCTGCCCGTCCGAGTCCGTCTGGAAAATGAAATCCGCCCCCTCACGGAGCGCATATTTATAGCCGTATAAAATGGTCGCGCCGTGTCCCTTATTTTCCTTTGTAAGCGGCACGAAAAGCGGCCTCGTCTTCGCGGCGGCCTGCATGATTTCAAGCGTGCGGTCCCTGCTCCCGTCATCAATGATCACGAGTCTCGACTGCCCTCCGCCGTTATGTTTTTCAATAATCGGGTACCAGCTTTCTATGACATCCCCGATATTGGCCTCCTCGTTGTAGGCCGGTATGACAATATATAAAATATCCATTCTTCTCCTGGCTGTACGACCATAGACCGAAAGACTGCTTCCGTCACGGCCTTCGACTTCTTTGTATAAAATTTCAGCATATAATGCCGTATTTTCGTGTGAAGCGCACCCCATTCCACCGTGACTGGTATTCTGTCCCCCGGAAAATCCGCCCTTTTCGTTATGACAGTACCGCCGGCAGCACTGCGGAACCGGCCGCTGTCGCCTTTTCTTCGAAAATATTTTGCTCCACACTGAACTTAGAGTATATATGATAGCACATCTTTGCGGATAGGAAAACCATAGGAAAACAATCATTTCGGGGGAAGAACAAAGCAGGCAAGCCTGCATCAACTCCCCTGCCCCTCACTCTTGAGGGGCTTGACTGCTTTGTGCGCCGAGCACGACCGCGCAGCGGTATCTTCCGTGCGTGCGAGTGCGCATCCTGCACGGAGTGCTTTTTGTCTCATAGGAAATCCGGAGGAATTTCCTATGAGATAAAAAAGCAGGAGGAGAGGTTTTTGCCTCCCTTCCTGCTCCATATACTGTTATTGTTTTTTACATGACTTTTCCCGACCGGTTCCCGTTCGGCTTAAGATCAGCCGCCGATCCCTCTTTCAGTCTCAGGATCAGGATCTCCCGTTCCTTCTCCTGCGCATCAGGATGGCACCGATGGTCACAGCAGCTGCCGAAAGCAGTACGACCCAGACGACAGCGTTTGTGCTGTCACCGGTCTTAGGCGATTTTTTCGCAGCTGTCGAAGCTGATGTTTTGGAACTCTTCGTGCTGCCGGCTTTCTGTGTGCTGCTCTTTGATGTGTCGGTCTTTGGCGTATCCTTCTTTTCAGTACCCTTCTTATCCGTCTGATCGTCTGCCGGAGCCGTCTCTTTTTCCGTCACAGTAAAGCGCACGGTGACATCATCGGCATCATCGAACATTGCCGTAAGCGAATGCTCTCCCTTGGACAATGTCTCCAGATACGCCGGCTTCAGGTTGACAACAACGCTTCCGGACTCTGCGGTATAGTCGGCTGTGTCAGCTGCCTTACCATCCACCAGGATGCCCGTGAAATGGGAGAAGGCCGTCTCGTCATTTATATTGCGCTTGAACACGAACTTCAGAGACTCGGTGCTGCCCTTCTCCCACGAGCTTCCATCTCCCTCAGTATTGCGATACTCTACAGAAAGATGCGGGATAGCCCTCGTCTCGGTCTCCGGGCAGCGTGTACAGGTCCTGGTCTCCTCGCCGTCTTCCGTCTCGGTCGGCTCTTTGGTGATTTCCCAGGTGCCCCAGTCGTGACCGAGGGCCGGATCAGTTACCTCTGTACGGGAAATTTCCGCACCGCATCCTGTGCAGTAGATAACTTCGTCATGGCTGCCCGCTTCCGTGCAGGTGGGCTCGACCACGTTCTCCCTGACCGGATCTGCCGGGTCATGATCGACTGCCACCCTGACAAGAACGCCGATACCCGCAAAGTGCGGACCTGCACTCACGAGCTCGCCTCCGCTCACGGTGATCTGCGCGTCGTCAGCAAGATAGTAATGGAAATCTGCGGCCAGCTGGATCGCGGCCAGATATTGGATACCGCCTTTGAGCGCACCTTCATACGGTACAAGCGGATCGGCGTCCTCGCACCATACCGGAGTACCATCAAGGGTGCACTCGCCTGTCAGGACGGAAACCGCCGGGGCATCGGTACTGCCGCAGACGGGCGCCGCGACAGAAATCGAAGCAGCACCGAGTTCCTTGAACATTACAACATAAATGTCTGTGCTGTTCTCAATAACGTAATCGTAGCCGATGCAGTCATCGTAGAAATCATTCTCATCAGAAAAGCTGTCGAACGGATGAAGCGAGCGATAACCGAAGTCCGCGTAGCCATCCTTACTGAAAATGTCATCATAGGGCTGTCCGGCAGCCGTCAAAGCATCGTCGAGACGGGTGCCCGGTTTTGTCTCAACGGAAATCGGCTGCATGAGGTCCACACCGTCTGCAGATGACCAGTGCAGTGTAATCGTCGCTGCGCTCGGATCCACACTCGTATACTCTGCCACGAGCGTCACATCGTACTGCCAGCTATGAAGGTACCCGCCGTCAATGATCATCAACGTGTAGAAGTCTCCTGCATTGTCACAACCATCGGTGAAGTATGTATAAGTCCGGTCATCCTTGAAATCCTTGATTGCAGGGTCTGAGACCGTTTCGCTAACCATCGTCACGGCACTCTCTCCGGCGTACTCCTTGGCTTTCTTTGCCACAGCTTCCTTTGCCTCCGTGATCATGGCATTGACGGTCACGTTGGACGGCTCTGTGAAGGCGGAAGCGGTCACTTCGTCAAATACGACCTCCGTGCGCTCCTCTCCCGTACGGGTATCCCTGAGAATGAGATGACCGACTACATCCGTAACACTTCGGTCGACAGAATTATCGAGCCTCTGGATCTCCCGATAATGCCACACGGCCTTGACCACGGTGTCTTTCGTTACCGTGAACGACTCACCCAAATTCAGGAACTTGCCGTCCACAACCCACTTATAGAAGACCCGATCCGGGTTACTGTGCTTAAAAGTGCACAATGGAGGCTCGAAACTCGCTCCATCGTTCACAGTATACGACTCCATTTCTCCGTAGCCTGTACCGGGATCGAAGGAAACTGTGTGGGTCACGGCCTGATCCTTCTCGAACACGGCACACACGTAGCGCAGAGGTTCGGAGTCGCCTGCCACTACAGTCTGCCCGGGCTTGTAAGTGAAGCTGTTCGCAGTCGAAATCGGACTGCCTTCCCATGCCAGAGTTTCCCCCGGCCCCCATTCAATATTCACATGATACCAGCCTACGAAATGAAAACCCTCGTCTGCCTGCTGGTATACCGTACACTCGTCACCCTTGTAGAACGGAAGGATCTCGCCGGCGACAAAATTCGTGCCGTCCTTCGCTGTAATATTGGGATATATATCGTAGCTCGGCTCATATTTGACCGCTACCTTACCTCCCTGCGCGGAGCTGTCCGGACCGATGACCTCTGTGTTGCCGACCCACATCTGCACCTGATCACCCTGCGGTGATTCATCCACATCGAACACAGCGCAGATATAAGGCCTTGTCAGGCTGATGGGAGCATCGAACTGGTAGACCCGGTCTGTCGTGAGCGGCTCGCCCGTATAGAGCTTGCCCTCCGCCCGGTCAGGATCTCCCTGGTACCATCCGAGGAATTTGTATCCGTCAGCCGGATATGCCTCCAGATAAACGCCGCTGCCGTCCTCCACGAAATTATTGGAGGAAGACGTTCTTGAAGGAGATCCTTCCATGCCGGCATAATCCATCCAATAGCTGCCGCCTTTGTTCGCGGTACCCTCAGCGTCGGAGATGAGCACTCCAAAGAAAGATGTCTGGGCAGCCACCCTGACAGCAATGATGATCTCCGCATAGGAGTGTGCACCGCCGTCAACGTCCGTCCAGTTCATGATCCAGGAGCTCTTCAGTTCGCCGCCCTCTGCTTCGAATGAGGTCCCGTCGCTTCCCTGCCGGAAGAAATACCCCTCCTCAGAGGAAGCGGATGCCTTGATGTAGTATGTCTCGCCTGCAGCGAAGGTCACGGTGGATCCAAGTTCGTTACCTTCCTCGTCGCACCAGTTCGCCGTTGTGATGTGATAGCCGCTGTCAAGCGCAAAGACGCGCGGGGCCGATTCTGTGGTATCACCTGCATGGGGAACGACGACTCCGACAACTACGGAGTCGACCGGCGTAAGGTCTGACACCGACTTGGGAGCGCCCACCAGCCCGGCATCTGCTCCTGCCGACGTTTTCGGCATCGGGGTCTTTTCCGTCCCGGATTCGGAGACAGGATTTTTGCTGCTTCCCCCGTCAGGAGTAACCGCCCTTTCCTCCGGCGCTTTCGCACCGGCTTCTTCGACGTTCCCGGAAGGCTCGTGCGCCTCATTCGACTCTGTTGTTCCGGATTCCCCGTCTGTCTGCGCTGCGACTTCTGCAGACGCCGTCCCGGCTTCCGCATACTGTTCCCCGGGCTCGGACGCAATTTCAGCTTCCTCTGTCACCGGAACAGCTTCCTCTGCTGCCGGAACATCTTCCACCGTCTCCACCACGGGTGCAGCTTCTTCTGCCGCAGCAACGTTTTCTGATGCAGCGGCAGTCTGCGGGATCTGGCACAGGATCATGCCCAGAGCCACGAGCACAGCACATATCTTTCGTTTCATTTTGCCACCTGCCCTTCAAAAAAATAGTGTATAGCTGTATGAGTATACTCATACAGCTATACACTATCTTCCCGACCGGCCGGCTCTCAAGTAAGTTTCCGGCCAGTCAGGGCTGTTTTCAGGGTAAGGTTTAGGTAAGGTGGGGGTAAACTGCCGGTAAACTGCGGATTTTCGGCTGGTCCCGGCCGATTTTGTCCCGTTTCGACCTGTTCAGATGTCCTGCTCGGCCGTAAAGGCGGAAAGCAGCCCCAGCCGGTTGCGGCAGCTGGTCTTCTGGAGAAGATTGTGAATATGGTATTTCACAGTGCCCTCGGAAATCGATAATTCTTCCGCGATCTCCTTATTTGTCTTTTCCTCCAAAAGGAATCGAAGCACTTCCCGCTCTCTGGCAGAAAGATCATGCCGCGCCGAAAAGCGATTGAATATCTCCTGTTCGCTTCTTGGCTGTTTTACCTCCGGCTGGTATATATACAGATAAACACGGAAGAATAGAAGGACCGCCGCCATGTACAGTATCGCAGTAAGACCTACAAAGATCACAAAATGTCCGGACATCGCAAGGCAAAGCGCCTCTCCTGCCGCGTCGCCGATCCGTCCGATGAGCAGTCCGAAGCCGCAGAGCGGAATCAGCCCTTTCCCCCGGGCAATGTCGGAAAAGAGTATTATCCGGTAAATCGTATAGAAACCGAATGTGAAATAGCTGAGCACCCAGAAGATCAGCAGAGAGACCGGCTCCCCTCTGATCGCCATCATGAGGAACGGGATCACGAGCACGGCCACCGCGCAGATGGCTCCGTACCGTCTGTTCCTGTCATTCACAAATCCGGCGATCAGAAGCCCCGCCGCATAGAAGAGGCGGGAAAATTCCACGCTGATTCCTTTTTCCACATCTTCGGACGGAAAGCCGAAACCGCAGCTGTTCACGATGCTGAACACCAGGACGAGCGCTCCGGCCAGGATCAGGAACTTCCGGAGTTCCGTTTCCTTTGGAATTCGAATGCCCTCTGAAATACTCTCCTCCGTCATTTCTTCTGTTTCTGCATCCGGCTTTCCCTTCTCTGTCCGGAGAATAAAGAAGGCCGCTGCCGTCAATGCAAAACAGACAATCAGGATCCATATGGAATGGTATAATGCTCCCCCGAAAAGAACGGAGAGGACCCAGGACACAACGATCGCAGCACTGTATCCGGCTCCCAGCGTCATAGCTGAACAGGATGCGCTGACCCCGGTCGTAAGACGATACAGGTAATACCCCGCGATCCAGCCGCAGAGAAGGTTCATTGCGCAGCCGAAAGCAGCTGCCTGTATAAAGGAGCTGCCAAGAACAGCAGGTACGAGGAAGATCATATGAAGGATCAGTGCCGCATATACAGACACCCCGGGAAGATCCTCACGCCGCCGGATCATAAGGGAAAACAGACCGACGCCGGCAGCCTGAAAGAGGTACCCTATGATCAGTGTAACGACTTCGGAAATCGGAGCTTTCACCATCTCCATAATATGATATGTCCATGCAAGATACGCCGTCGAAGTCAGCAGGAAGCAGATACCAATGACACCTGCGCCCGGCAGATGTATTTTTTGTTCCTTTACTTTCATATAAATCTCCATACATCGAGGAGTATCGCAGCAATCAGGATCGCTTCAGCGTTCCTGAAGCGTCAGAGGTCAGACCTTAAAGCGGTATCCCACGCCCCAGATCGTCTCGATATACTGCGGTTTTGACGTATCGAACTCTATCTTCTCACGTATTTTCTTGATATGTACAGTGACCGTCGCGATGTCACCGATCGACTCCATATTCCAGATCTCGCGGAAAAGCTCGTCCTTGGAGTAGACGTGATTCGGATTCTCTGCGAGGAAGGTCAGAAGATCGAATTCCTTCGTCGTGAACTGCGTCTCCTCGCCGTTCACCCAGACACGCCTTGCCGTCTTGTCGATCTTGAGCCCGCGGATCTTAATGACGTCATTTTTGTGCAGGTTCGTCCCGATCAGCCTGTCATATCTGGACAGATGTGCCTTCACGCGCGCGACCAGCTCGCTCGGCGAGAAAGGCTTCGTGATATAATCGTCCGCACCAAGACCGAGCCCGCGGATCTTGTCGATATCATCCTTCTTCGCGCTGACCATGAGGATCGGTGTATCTCTTGCCTCCCGGATCTCCCGGCAGATCTCGAAGCCGTCCATACCGGGCAGCATCAGATCCAGTATGTAAAGGTCGTAATCCCTGGTGAGCGCCTGTGTGAGGCCCTTGCTCCCGTCCGTCTCGATATCCACCTCAAAGCCGGAAAGCTCCAGATAGTCCTTCTCCAGGCTCGCGATGGCCTCTTCATCCTCTATGATTAAAATCCTGCTCATTTACTGCCCTCCTGATACTTTCTGAGGGAAAAATACATCGTCGTGCCTTCTCCCTCGCGGCTCTCCGCCCATACGCGGCCGCCATGGTCTTCCATGATCTTTTTGACGATGGAAAGTCCGATCCCCGAACCGCCCTTTCCGGAATTTCTTGAGGAATCCGCCCGGTAGAAACGGTCAAATATATTGCCGATATCCTTTGCCGCGATTCCCTTCCCGTTGTCATGGATCGATGTCTCGACCTCATCCCCGGCATCGCGCACCTTCATGAGGATCGTCTTCTGATCCTTATCCATATACTTCACGGAATTCCCGATAATATTGTTGAGGACCCTGCGGATCTGCTCGACGTCGGCGATCACAAGGACATCGGGAGCCACGTCATTTTCATATGCGAACACAACATTCTTCGCAGCGAGCTCGTCCGAAAGATCCTCCGCCGCATCGCCGAAAAATTCCTGTACGTTGACCTTGTTGAAGGTATACGGGATCCGGTTCGTGTTGATCTTCGAGTAAAATGTCAGCTCGTTGATCAGCCCGTCCATCTCGATGGATTTATTATAGATCGTCTTGATGTACCGGTCCATCTTCTCCGGCGTATCCGCGACCCCGTCCATGATTCCCTCGACGTAGCCTTTGACGGCCGTGATCGGCGTCTTCAGGTCATGGGAAATGTTCGATATCAGCTCCCTGTTCTGCCTGTCCGCCTCCAGCTTCTCCTCGTTGGCCTGCAGCAGCTGCTTGCGCATGTCCTCGAAGTCCTCGCAGAGCTCCCGCACTTCCTTCGCGCCCTCGGCTTTCAGCTCGAACTCAAGATTTCCGTCCCGGATGTTTCGCGTCGCATCCTTCAGATGATAGATCGGCCCGCTGATCCCGTTATACAGCCAGAGGCTCAGAATGATCGCGGTGATCGAGAGCACGATCAGCATGCTGATGATCGTATCGAGCATCAGCCCCTTTATCTGCGGGCTCAGGTCCCTGATATCGATTCCGAATTCCGCCTGCAGTCGTCTGCCCTGGAAGAACAGGACGCCTGCTCCGATGATCAGAAGGAGCACGAACGGAACAAGTACGATGATGAAAAATGAAAGAAATATTCTGCTTTTCAGCTTCATAATGCCTCCCGTGAACCCGTGCGTCAGATTCGGCCGTTCAATCGGCCTTTCAGCGGTAGCACTCTGCGGCTTCCGCTAACTATAATTATAATTATACCGGCCTGCAAAGCAAGCCGGTACAATTATTAAAACTTTCATAATTTATAAGCAGGACACCTCAACGGGTAATATTATCCGCGCGGCTCCTTTTACGACTCATCCCCCGCCTATAAAGCCAGGGGATGAATCCAGCTATTCGTTGAAAATCATTCAGCCGAGATACGCCCGCAGCGCCTCCGCCTTATCTGTTCTCTCCCACGGCAGATCGACGTCCGTTCTGCCGAAATGTCCGTACGCAGCCGTCTGTCTGTAGATCGGACGGCGAAGATCGAGCATCTTGATGATTCCCGCCGGACGAAGGTCGAAATTCTCCCGGATGATCTCGGAAATCTTCGAGTTGGAGAGCTTTCCTGTTCCCCTCGTATCGACTGTGATCGACATCGGCTGGGCTACGCCGATCGCGTAGGAGACCTCGATCTGCACTTCGTCCGCAAGTCCCGCCGCAACGATGTTCTTCGCAATGTAGCGGGCTGCGTAAGCTGCCGAGCGGTCTACCTTGGTCGGGTCCTTTCCGGAGAAAGCTCCGCCGCCGTGGCTTGCATAGCCGCCGTATGTATCTACGATGATCTTGCGGCCCGTGAGCCCCGAATCTCCCTGCGGTCCGCCGATGACAAAGCGGCCAGTCGGGTTGATGAAGATCTTTGTATTGCCGTCGATCATGCCTTCCGGAACGATCGGATCGATAACGTACTTCCGGATATCCTCGTGGATCTGCTCCTGAGTAACGTCCGGATCATGCTGCGTGGAAACGACGATCGCTTCCAGTCTCGCCGGCTTCCCTTCCTCATCGTATTCTACGGAGACCTGTGTCTTTCCGTCCGGGCGGAGGTAGGAAAGGGTTCCGTCCTTGCGGACCTTTGTAAGCTGGAGGGCAAGCTTCTGCGCAAGAGAGATCGGATACGGCATGAGCTCCGGAGTCTGGTTCGACGCGTAGCCGAACATCATACCCTGATCGCCTGCACCGATGGCTTCGATCTGCTCGTCGGTCATTTCATTTTCCTTCGCTTCAAGTGCCTTGTCGACGCCCATCGCGATATCCGGAGACTGCTTGTCCATCGCGACGACGACCGCGCAGGTGTCCGCGTCAAATCCCATTGCCGCGTCTGTATAGCCGATCTCACGGATCGCATCCCTGGCGATCTTCTGGAAATCGATATTCGCTTTCGTGGTGATCTCACCCATGATGAGGACGAGACCGGTCGTCGCAGCCGTCTCGCAGGCCACGCGGCTCATCGGATCCTGCGCGAGGCAGGCATCGAGGACGGAATCGGAGATCGCGTCGCACACTTTATCCGGATGCCCTTCTGTCACTGATTCTGATGTAAAGTACCTTCTTTCTGCCATTTGTCTTCCTTTCAGCCGTCGATACGGCAGTGCAGTGCTGCTTACCCGGTTCTTCCTCTAATAACATCAGTTATTATCTGACAAAATCCTTTCGGATGCCGGTTCCGCAGCCGCTCGTGCTTCGCATTCGCGGGCGGTATACGGCTCCTGAAAAAAAAGAACGGGTCCGAAGGAACGGACCCGTAAAATGTCACACATTCCCTTATTGTTCGATTGCTCGCTCGAGGATGGCACCTTCCTTCAAAAGGAGGTTGTCACGGCTTCACAGATCCTCTGAATCTCCACCGTTCTTAATAAAGGTAAGCAAATATTGATTAAGTTGTTGCCCTATACTATCATCTGCCGGATGAATGTGCAAGGGACATTTTCTAAAATATGCAAGTTTTATCTTCCACACTGTTTGAGGATCTCGCGCATCTCATCCACCGTGAACACATAATCCGTGTTGCAGAAGGCGCAGTTGAGCTTCTCTTCCTTCCCGTCCTCTATGATCGAGGCAAGCTCCTTCCGGCCGAGTGCGATCAGCGCTTTCGTGACCCGCTCCCTGCTGCAGTTGCATTCGAACTTTGCGGGGATCGTATCAAGGAAATGAAGATCCATATCGCCGAGGATCCTCTGAAGGATCGTTTCCGGTGTCTCGCCGTTTCGCAGAAGATCAGTGACCGAGGGAATTCCCGTGACCTTCTTCTCCAGCGCGGCGATCACATCGTCCGGGCAGTCCGGCATGAGCTGGATGATATATCCGCCGCTCTCCCGGACCGTATTGTCCTTATTCATAAGAACGCCGAGCGCGACGACCGACGGTACCTGCTCGCTCAGGGCATAATAGTACGCGATATCCTGCGCGATCTCTCCCGTCTGAATATCGACCTGACCGGAGTAGGGCTCCTTGAGGCCCAGATCCTTCATGATGAGCAGATAACCTTTTCCGACGGCTCCTCCGACGTCAAAATGTCCAAACTCATTCGGAGGCAGCACCACCGACGGATTCGCCACATAGCCTTTGACCTTACCCTCCGGTCCGGCCGTCACCGTGATGCCTCCAATCGGCCCGTCTCCCTTGAACTGGATGGTCAGGAGATCCTTCTCCCCCTTCAGCATGACGCCCATCATGAGCCCCGCTGCCATCGTGCGCCCGAGCGCTGCGGAGCAGACCGGGCTCAGATCATGAATTTTCCTTGCGTGTTCCGTCACGCCCCGTGTTGTACAGGCAAATGCCCGGACGAACTGATTCGCCGCAGATGCCCTCACAATATAATCCATATGATCCTCCATACTTCCTGCTAAAAACTGCTGTATTCAATTCTCGCTCGCGAGAATTGGCGCGGGATTCGGGTCAGCGCAAGCTGACATCTTCCAAACCGAATCCCTGCGCATCCTCGCGGAGCGTTTATCTCAGTGGGGGATTGTAACCCACCACTGAGACGAGCAGGATATTAGTCTATCCCCCGCTTACAGAAGCAGGGGTCTTCCCCACTGAGATAAATCTTTATCGGAAGTTCCGCAAGGAACTTTCGATAAAAAGGCCGATTTATCGACCGAATTATGATTATGAGAACTGCGAAGCAGTTCTCATATAATATACATAAAAGAGTCCGGAGGATCTTAGCCGCGCATATGGGAAGGCGCTTCGTACCCTTCACGGTACGGAAGGAACGTCAGTGTGTTCGTGAATATCCTCCGGAAATCATTCATTAAAGCCCCGTCCCGTCAAACTCCGGAATAAAGCTCTCCTTCGCCGTCTCTCCTTCCTGCACGAACGCGTTCGTGATTCCGATCTGCAGCGCGAAGTCGATGACCTTATCGTACTCTCTCCGCGTGATTCGGCGTCCGAGCTCGGGATACTGCTCACCGATGCCGGGCATCGGCGTATACTGATTCATGATACTGATATATATGTCGTCCCCGTAGGTCTCATACAGATACCGAAGGATCTGCATCGAGTCCCTCGTGTGTCCCGGCAGGATCATATGCCGGACCACGGTCCCTCTCCGGAGCATTCCGCGGTCGTCGAACTCGCATTTTCCGGAAATCCTGACCATCTCCCGGATCGCCTTCGATGCGACATCGAAATAATCCGGCGCGAAGGAATACTTCGCGGAGAGCTCCGGGTCATAATATTTGAGATCCGGAAGAAATATGTCCACCGTATCAGAGAGGCTCCGCACCGTCTCCGGCCGCTCGTAGGAAGCTGTATTGTAGACGATCGGGATCACGAGTCCCATGCGCCTTGCATTTTCCACGGCGGCAATGATCTGCGGGACATAGTGGGTCGGCGTCACCAGATTGATATTATTAGCCTTCTGTTCCTGCAGTTCGAGGAACAGCTGCGTAAGACGCGCGAGGCTGATCTCCTTCCCGGTCTTCCCGAGGGCGATCGACCTGTTCTGGCAGAACACACAGCCCAGCGGACATCCTGAAAAAAAGACGGCGCCGGACCCTTCCTTTCCCGAAATACATGGTTCTTCCCACATATGAAGAGCAGACCGTGCAGCGAAGACCTTATCCGTCCCGCCGCATCGGCCTGCCTCTCCATGTATACGGTCGGCTCCGCACGATCGCGCGCAGAGCCGGCAATTTTCCAAAATATTCTCTATACTGTCCATCAACCGATTCTCAGTTTAAACTTCTCGATCTCCTTCTCCGATGAGACCATCTCGATCTCAGCGCCGAGAGAACGGAGCTTTCCGTCAAAATCTTCATATCCGCGAAGGATATAGCCGATATCGTCGACGACTGAGATTCCTTCCGCCTGCAGTGCCGCGATCACGAGCGCTGCGCCGGCGCGGAGATCCGGGGAGGAAACTCTGGCACCCGTAAAGCCCGGCACGCCGTCGATGATCGCGGTATTGCCCTCGACCTTGACGTTCGCGCCCATACGGGTCAGCTCATCCACATACTTAAAGCGGTTCTCGAAAATACTCTCCGTGACGATGGACGTTCCGCGTGCAAGCGCGAGAACGACCGCGATCTGCGGCTGCATATCCGTCGGATATCCCGGATAGGGCTGCGTCTTGATATGCGTGCGGACAAGCCTCTTGGCAGCGACGACGCGGATCGAGTCATCGAACTCCTCCACCTCGCAGCCGATCTCGAGAAGCTTCGCGGAGACGGCTTCCATATGCTTCGGGATGACGTTCTTTACAACGATATCTCCCTTTGTAGCTGCTGCCGCCATCATGTAGGTTCCCGCCTCGATCATATCCGGAACGATGGCATACGTACATCCGTGGAACCTGGGAACACCCACGATGCGGATCACATCCGTGCCTGCCCCTTTGATATTGGCACCCATGCTGTTCAGGAAATTGGCTACATCGACTACATGCGGCTCCTTCGCTGCATTTTCAATCGTAGTGCGGCCGACCGCACGGGACGCGGCCATCATGATATTGATGGTTGCGCCGACCGATACGACATCCATGAAAATGTGCGCACCTGTCATATGATGGCAGCTGGCGAGAATCGTCCCGCCCTTGATCGCTACTTTCGCGCCAATCGCGCGAAAACCCTTCAGATGCTGGTCGATCGGTCTGCTTCCGATATTACATCCGCCGGGGAGCGGAACCTCCGCTCTGTTGTACTTGCCCAGAAGCGCACCTAAAAGATAGTAGGACGCGCGGATCTTTCTGATATATTCATACTCGACAGAACAGTCGCGTATGGTCGACCCGTTTATTTTTACCGTATGCCTGTCCAGACGCTCAACATGTGCACCGATTCCGGCAATGGATTCCAGAAGGACATTGACGTCATTGACATCCGGAAGATTCTCAAGTGTTACGGTTTCATCGGTCATGATCGCGGCGGAGATGATTGGGAGCGCTGCATTCTTAGCCCCTGCGATCTCAACTTCTCCCACCAGTGGATTTCCGCCCTTAATCACATATTGTTCCATATTAAACCTGCCTCTTCTTGCGTGAATGATCCCGTTTCGGGGACTCACTGCCGTAATCTTAGCGTAAATTTAACACTTTGTAAATGTTTCTTAACCGATTCAGCAATAGTCCATCATTTCGGGGTTTTGTCTATCAGTCAATTAGATACTTTCTTCAAGGACTTTCTGTAAAGTTTCCTCGAGAGACAGATTCTGTTCCGCAATTGTGACATCTGCGTACTTTTCATAGAGTCTGCACCGAGCTTCATACATGTCCCTAAGCGTCTGTCCTTCAAGGAGAACGACGCCCCTCCTGCGATAATCGTTCGCGAGACGCCTCTCCATCTCCTCGAAGGAGATCCTGAGATAAATGATCTTACCGTTCTCCCGGTAATTCCTCATCGCCGCTTCCCCCATGACCGCCGATCCTCCGGTCGCGATCACGGTGCGGTCAACATGTATGCCGCTGCCAGTATCGTCTTCAATTCGCAGAAAACCATCTACACCTTTTTCTTCAATGATTTCCCGGAGAAGCTTACTTTCCTTATTTTGAATCACCAGATCGGTGTCCAAAAAAGAAAATCCGAGATACTTGGCCAGCAGCACGCCAAGCGTGCTCTTGCCAGATCCCGGCATTCCAATCAGAACGTAATTCATACCCGGTCCCCCTTATTATTCCTATGAAAGCCAGTGAAGCCGGCCTGCAGGGCGAAGCTGAACGCTGCTCTCATGTATACGCAGTGCACTCAGTGCAGTCAGGCCGAAGGCGAAGACCGAACTTAATACACCACCGTTTGCGCAGAAATCCCGGTGCGGGTATGCACCAAAATCCTGCCCTTTATATTCCCCACGAAGAAAGATCAAAGGCGTCCCTTTCCGCCTTCCGACATACAACACGGAATCCTTCCGGTCCTCTGCGCAGTCTCCTTCCCTTCTTTTGATCCTGCGCTTCTTCAGCCTCTGCGGGCTTCTCCCCTCCCGCTTCGGCGATTCCGTAAAGACCCGGATTCCGTACCTTTTCTGCCGGTACGACCAATTCTTCTTATAATATTGTCTCCGTTTACGGATGACTTGTCAACCACTCTTTTCCGCTCTTTGCCATGAAATCCAGTCTTATTATCAGAGCTTTTCGAGTTATCTTTTCTTTTGCTGAAATCTTCTTTTTTGTCTCTTCTTTTATCCGAATTTTCTCTTTTGTTTTTCTTTTTACGCACGCTGTACCCGAAGGTCCCGAGCGCCTTTCCGATTCCCCTGTATTCGCCGTGACAGTAGACGATCGGCTTCACATCCGAAAAATGAAAAGCCCCCGTATCATCCACGTACGTCTCATCCACGTGGACGCCCACGACCTCCCCGATGAACAGCGTGTGCGAACCGAGCGCAAGCTTCTCCTTCACCACGCACTCGATCGATACCGGCGATTCGCCGATCATCGGACAGTCGACATGTGCTGCGGGGACCGCCGTAAGGTGTGCAGTCTCGAACTTGTTCTCATTTTTCCCGCTTCTCACGCCGCAGTAATCCACCGCGTGCGTCATCTCCTCCGTCGTCACATTTACGACGAACACACCCGTCTCCGAGATAAAATCATAGGTCTGCCTGGACGGCCGCAGGGAAATGCCGATCATCGGCGGATTCGTACACACAGTCCCCGCCCAGGCCACGGTGCAGACGTCGCACCTGCCGTCCCCGCTCTTCGAGCTGACGAGGACCGCAGGGAGCGGGTAGAGCATATTTCCGGGTTTCCATTCGACTTTACCGTTCATAATTCCTCATGCTGTTTCACTCTGCGCGTTCATGCGCTCTTTGCATCCGGTCAAAAGAGGCCGGCACCCGTGTGGATCCCGGCCCCTTAAGTTCTTTTTATTGTGCAGTGTCACTCCACCGCTCGTAGTTTCCGTTAGTTCTGTAATGCATTCATAAATGCCGGGATCAACTGCTTCTTTCTCGAAACGACCTTCGGCAGATATGCGATATCATGCTCATCGATCTCCGTCTTATAGCTGTCCTGAAGGAGCGCCGGAGCATCCTTGCCGTAGCACAGAAGCCTCGTATCCTCCTCGACGATATTCGTCAGCATGAAGAATACCATGCTCATGCCGCTCTTCATCGACTCCACCGCAAGCTGCGGGCGGAGCTTCTCCGCGATTTCCAGAAGCTCCTCTGTATCCATGGAGCTGATCTGACCGACGCCGAATACGGTATCGCCGAAAATGAACTTCTTGAAATCCTGATGCAGGATCTCGTCCGGCGTCTTATTTCCAAGCGCGGATCCCGCACGGAACATCTGCTTTGCGTAATCTCCGGGGTTCACGCCCGCGATCTTTGCGAGCGCAAGACCAGCGACCTGGTCGCGCGGCGTGCAGGTCGGAGAGCGGAACAGCAGCGTGTCGGAGATGATGGCCGACATCATAAGGCCTGCGATCTCCTTCGGGATCTCGATCCCGTTCTCATGGAACATGGAATAGAGGATCGTGCAGGTGCAGCCGACCGGCTCCCCGCGGAAATAGATCGGATTGATCGTCTCGACCGTACCGACTCTATGGTGATCGACGATCTCAAGGATCTCGGCCTGCTCCAGATTATCCACCGCCTGAGAAACTTCCGTGTGGTCGACCAGGATGACCTGCTTCTTCTTTGCGTTCAGAAGATTCTGGGATCCGATCATGCCGACATACTCGTCCTTGTGATTCAGGACCGGATAAGAGCGATGGCGGAGCTTGCCCATCGTCTCGCGGATATCGTCAATAAAGTCATCCAGATGGAAGGAGATCAGTCCGTCCTTCTTCATGAGGAACTTGGCCGGGATCGCCTGATTGATCAGACGGGCTACCGTGTATGTGTCGAATTTCGTGCAGATAACGATGCACTTTTTGTGCTCTGCAGACATGCGGACGATCTCGGAGATCTTTTCGGTCAGACAGCACACGATCGCGCTGGCTCCCATCTCGATCGCTGTGAGCTGCGTGTCCATGCGGTCGCCCAGGATGACCAGATCCTTCGGCTTCATATATCTGGCGAAGCTCTCCGGCGTGGCAGCTCCGACAATAACACGGCCTTCCGTGAAGATGTCCTCCTCATTTCCGACCATGACGTGACCGTTGATCGTCTCCGCGATATCATAGTATTTTGTCTTCGCCTCGGACATGATCGTCTTGGTATAGGAATCCATGTAGTAATTCGTGATGTCCGAGACTGTGATCATGCCTTCCAGCTGATTCGTGCCGTCCATGATCGGAAGAGCCGAGATGCCGCTCTCCTTCATATATTCCCAGGCAATACGGATCGTGACATCATCCGGAGCGCCCTCCGTCTCATCGATGTTCATATCCTTGACCTGTGTTCCGACATTCGGCATATAGAGAGGAGAATCTACACCGAAATACTTCAGGACGAATTCTGTCTCCTCATTGATCTGGCCTGCGCGTCTCGGCAGATAACGATCGGTCTTCTCGATCTGATTTTTCAGATACGCCAGTGAGATAGCTGCGCAGATCGAGTCTGTATCCGGATTTTTGTGTCCAACTACAAATACATTGTCTTCGTTGCCCATAATTCCTCCTGTTGTTTTACGGGCTTCGCCCGCTCGTGTTCTATTACTAAAGGACTTCTCCTATCAGTTACTTTTCGGAAATCAGGCGCTCCTTCCCCGCTCTCTTCATTTTCTTGATGAAGAATTCCCGGGACATGGCCTCTTCCTTCGTCTCATAGGTCTCTATGTAAATAAAATGCACAGGCCTTCTGCTTTTTGTGTACTTCGCGCCTCTCCCCTCATTGTGCGCCTGAAGCCTCAGGAGAGGATGATTCGTCCAGCCGGTATAATAGCTCCCGTCCCGGCACTCCACGATGTAGACGCAGTTGGCCTCCGCCGGGATCTCAGAAAGTGATTCCCCCCTGTAGATTCTTATTGGGCTGAATGTTTTCCCGTCTGCGTCGGAGCTTTCCGCTTCGAGAGTCTTCTTCTGCCTCGGGCTGCTCTCCACCGGAGCGTTCTGTGTATCAGCGTAAGCCTTTTTCATATCGTCTGCTGTAGGATCGATCCTCCGCATCCGGACATTTTCTGCTCCCGGAAGCGCCGTGTAAATGCACCTCAGAGAATCGTCTCCATCTCCTTCTTGAGCATGGTAAGCCCCTGCTTTTCATAAAATGCCATCGCGGAAGGATTGCATGCCCACACATTGAGCGTAAGATTGTAGCAGCCGATCTCCCTCGCATACTTTACGATGTAATCATAAAGGACTTTCCCCGTGCCCATGCGGCGGATCTTCTCATCCACGCACAGATCGTCGATATAGAGGGTCTTCATCGGCATCCTGTTCGAAGTCTCCTGTACATCTGTAATAATACAGAATCCGTACCCGCACACAAGCTCCTCATCGTTCACGGCCACGAATACCGGACGCGTGTCGTCCTCAAGAAGGATTCCAAGCTGGGCATCCGTGTATTTGACGCCGCCGGATTTGAAAATGTCCGGCCGCCCGTCCGCATGCACCTGATTGACCTGCACGAGAAGCTCCTGTATTCTCGGTATATCCTTTTTATCCGCTCTTCTCACATGCAGTGTCATAAAAACCTCCCGGTAAAGAAAAAAGAATGCATCTTTAACAATTCTGCACAAAACTTACACTTTATTATAAATCAAACAGGTCTTTATTACTATAACGGATTCCGCGGGCTTTTCCGTTTTTTTATTCCCTGCCCATGAAAATGAAAGAATCCGGCTTTCCATTGGAGATTTTACTGAAAAACATGGATTGCAATATGTTTGTAAAATTCACCAAAAAATGCATTCGAAATTTGACAAATCAATGAAATGGTCTTATAATCCACACCGTCAGAAAATATGACAACAAATGGCTCAAAAAAACACATTAAAACCTGTTTTTGAAAGCCTGCGACAACGATGCAAATACCATTTACTCCGCACAATGCCTTCGCAGAATATGAAAAACACAGCGAAGAACAGCGACTCTGTGACGATGGATCCGTTCCATCCCGCAGCTCACTGCACGGCACCTGCCGATGGATACATTTTGTGCGGAAGAGAAAACAGATATCATTCATTTTTTGAGGAGGAAAAGTATCATGGCAACCAGAAAGACAACCACAGCAAAGAAGACGACTGCTGCAAAGACGACCGCTGCAAAGACAACTGCAAAAGCTGCTGAGAAGGCCGCTGAGGTAAAGGAAGCTGTCATGGAGACAGTCGAGGAAGTAAAGACTGCAGCTGCTAAGAAGACAGCTGAGACAAAGGCCGCTGTAAAGAAGACTGCACAGAAAGTCACAAAGAAAGCTGCTGACGTCACACTCACAGTTGAATTCGCAGGCAAGCAGGCTGTCATCACAGACATCGCTGCAAAGGCTGAGGCTGCTTACAAGGCAATCAACGCAGATGCTGAGATCAAGACTCTTGACATCTACGTAAAGCCGGAAGAGAACGCTGCTTACTATGTCGTAAACGGCGAAGGCTCTGCAGATTTCCGCATCGAGCTTTAATCTCTGACGCAGATCACGGACTGCTGTCAAAAGACAGCAGTGCAGTTTATCTGCTGACAATCTGTATTTTCCGGGCACAAGCTGCCCACCAATGTCCAAGCGTTTGAAAAGGGCCGCAGAAAGGATTCCACTTTCTGCGGTCCTTTTTCTTTATGCTATAATTAAAAGCAAAGCACCCAGATCTCGCAAAGAAGGAGATACAGATGATCTACTATGTAAACGCTTCTGCCGCCGCCCCGGGTGACGGCACGAAGGAAAACCCGTTTTCCACTATCCAGTCGGCAGCCGACCTCGCCCTGCCCGGCGATGAGGTCATCGTCCTGCCCGGCATCTACCGCGAGGACGTGAGTCCAAAGCATGCCGGTCGTCCGGATGCCCGCATCACCTATCGATCCTCCAGTCCGCTCGCCGCTGTCATCACCGGCGCCATGCCGGTCGGGAACTGGACATCCGAGGGAGGCGGTGTCTGGACGGTGCGCGTCTCCAACACGGTTTTCGGGGACTTCAATCCCTATACATCCCTGGTCAGCGGTGACTGGTTCAACGGATTGCTTACCCAGCATCTCGGGGATGTCTTCCTGAATGACAGATCCATGTACGAAGTACAGGACCCCGAAAAGGTCCGCCATCCCGAAGTCTCCCTGGCCTCCTGGAATCCGGATTTTTCCGTCTATACCTGGGCCTGCCGGCAGGATGCACAGACGAACGAGACCGTGTTCCTTGCCAATTTCCATGAGAAGGATCCGAACGAGGAAAATGTTGAGATCACCGTCCGGCCTCACTGCTTCTATCCGAAGGAGGAGCAGATCGGCTATATCACATTTTCCGGCTTCACGGTCTGCAAGGCCTGCCCGCAATGGGCTCCGCCCACCGCTTACCAGGAGGGCATGATCGGTCCGCACTGGTCGAAGGGCTGGATCATCGAGGACTGCGAGATCTACGAGGCAAAGTGCTCGGGCATCTCTCTGGGCAAGTATCTGCAGCCGGAAAATGACAACAAATGGCTCAAATGGAAATACAAGGACGGGACCCAGACCGAGCGTGACTGCATCATGCAGGCGGTAAATGAAGGCTGGAGCAAGGAGGCCGTCGGCTCGCACATCGTTCGCAGATGCAATATACACGACTGCGGACAGACGGGGATCGTCGGACACCTGGGCGGAGCTTTCTCCGTGATCGAGGAGAATCACATCCATCACATCAACAATAAGCAGAATCTTGCGGGAGCCGAGATTGGCGGCATCAAGATGCATGCGGCGATCGACTGCACTTTCCGTAAGAATCATATCCATCACTGCACCAGAGGAATCTGGCTTGACTGGCAGGCGCAGGGAACGCGGGTCACGCAGAATTTCATGCACCACAATACCCTGCCGAATCTGCAGGAGAAGGCTGCCCGTATGAGCGAAGACAAGCAGCCCCTGATAAATGGCGGCATGTATTCCGACGCGAACAGCAAACATCCTTTGGTAAAGGAGGAAATGTGTTCCGACGTGAACACCAAACATCCTTTGGTAAAGGAGGAAATGTGTTCCGACGCGAACACCAAACATCCTTTGGTAAAGGAGGAAATGTGTTCCGACGCGAACAGCAAAAAGTCTCTTATAAAGGAAAGAATGCAATATACCGCAGAGGAAAAGAATTCTTTATTATCAGGGCTTGGGGAAGATATCTTCGTCGAGGTATCCCACGGACCTACCCTGATCGACAACAATCTCCTGCTCTCGACCCGGGCAATCAAATTCGCCGCCCAGGGAGGAGCATTTGTGCACAATCTCATCGGCGGCAGTATCGTCAGTGTGGGGATCGGTACGGACAACGGCGTGCCGGACATTCCGTCTCCGCGCTACACGCCTTACCACGTACCGCATGAAACCCTTGTCGCCGGTTTTATGACATTCCTCCACGGTGATGTGCGCTTCTACAACAATGCGTTCGTGAGCCAGCCTGTCCATCCGCTGCTCAGGGAGGAGGAAGCGTCGCACGCCGGCATAAAAAATATGTGGGATGACCGGTGCGCAACGGTCGGAACCCATGTCTACGACGGATATGAGACCTTTGAAGAGTGGAATCATTCCTTTGATGGCTACTGCGGGCACGGTTCAAAGACCACAGACCGCTACTATAAGCATCTGCCCGTGTGGATGCACGGCAATGCCTACTTCAACGGGGCCCGGGTCTGGGAAAAGGAAGAGGACGCGTATGTGGACAACGAGCATACGATCCGTCTCGATGTCAGGGAAACAGAGCCTGGGAGCAATGACTGGCAGCTTTCTACAAACCTCCGCGAATTTCTTCCTGTCGTCTCGGAGGAGTTCGTCTCCACAGAGACGCTCGGCATGGCTTTCGAACCGGAGCAGCGCTTCGAGGCACCGGACGGCACAGACATCCTGTTTGACATCTCCTGTGACGGAGAGAAACGGAATGGATCCATAAAGGCAGGTCCGTTCGCGTAAGATCAGGACCCGGAGGGATTTATCCCGGCCCTGTAATATAATCAGATATGACTTCAGGATTCACGTCAATATATTCAGCCACGATTACAGGAGTCACGTCAATATATTCAGCCACGATTTCAGGAGTCACGTTAGTATTTATTACAAGTACGTCTCAGCGCTTCTTCCGCTCAGAGTGCAAATGAAAAACACGGACACCCGGTAAAAGCCGGATGCCCGTGTTTTTCATTTTTCTTAATGCATCAGTACGGGAAATACCCGTTCGCGTGATATGTCGCGCCGTTATCGGTATATCCGTAGTTATTGGTATAGGCAGGATCTGTCGGATCCACTGCATCCCATGCCATCGGCTGCGGAATGACATTCATCGGCCTTGCCAGATACTGTCCGACATAGCAGGTCGTATTGCTGTCGCAGAACGTGTACAGCCAGTACGCATAGCGCACGCACAGACGCACACATCCGTGGGACTGTCTTGTTCCGAGAAGGTTGTAGACATTCGGATCCAGATTATGGTCATTTGCAGATCCGCAGGCTACCGAGTGGAAATACTCGCCGTTATTCGTCCATGCCATGAAGGATCCATTGGAGCCTGCCGGATAAGTGTAAGCGAGGAGCTCCGTTGCATACTGACCGTAGGACGGACCCATGAGATCCTTCCACCTGTATTTATTCCGTGTCAGTCTCTCGCCGTAGTCTGTGACATATCTGCCGCCGGAACCCGGTGAGCACAGGAATGAGAATACCGGAAGGTTCCAGTCACCCGTTCCCGGATATCTTGTGTAGACGGTAACAATACAGGGTGCCGCGTTATCGACGATCAGCCTGTAGCTCGTGTTCGGGCAGGTCTGACCTCCCCTCGACGTCGCTCCGAAGAGGCTTGTGAGATACGGTCTCGCGTCTGTCCTCTCCTGTCCGTCTCTTCCCTTATAGTAATAATAGTAAGATCCGTACTTCTTCCAGCCGGTATATGCGAAACCGTCGCCGTCCACATAATACTTGCCGTCCTCGATGAATGTATTCCTCAAAAGATTTCCTGCACTGTCATAATATCTATAACCGGTAGATTCCTTATGCCAGCCCTTTCTGAGGATCGGTGTATCGAAATACCACTTCTGTCTGTTATTTCCGGATTTTTCCATCTGAACGATCTGCGCGCCGTTGCTCGTGCTCTTCGCGGTCAGATACAGCCAGCTGTTGATATTTCTGATATAGAAGCTTCCGTCCCCGTCACCGGTCGACTCGATCGTATACTGCTGCGCGGAGGAAGCGTTCCACGTATAAGACCATGCCTTGGTGTTGGCATCCTTCAGACCGCTATAGATATCGATGACATTTCCGGAGGCCATATTCACGATACGGTAATACTGTCCGTACTTCTCGATCGTAAATACCTGCGATGTGTTCTGCCGCTCGGCATACAGCTGAATCGCAGCACCCGCGCTGCTTGATCCGTCCTTGACCTCGATCATCTTGGACGTATCCGCCTTCGAGCGGATAATGACCTTCGTATTGACCGGAAGCGCGTCATCCATCTTCGCCTCCGTGAACATCCACTTCTGCGCGTTCGTACCGTTCTGGTCATAGACCCAGATGTTCGTTCCGTTGGCCGTGGATCCGTTGAAGAGGTCCAGTGCGAGATCCGCATTGGCGCTCATGACGGCATATCCCTTATCCGTAGGCAAGATTCTCCACATCTGAGCGACCGTATTGTTCGGGGTATATGCCCAGACATTCGTTCCGGATGCGGTATTTCCGCCGTAGACGTCGAGAGACAGGCCGGACGATGCACTCTTAATAAAATACAGACTGCCGTAGCCGACCGGCTCGACCGAGAAGAACTCGGAACGTGCATTGTTCTCATCCGAGTAATATACATTTGCCCCGGATACGCGTCCCTCTACCGAAATAACTCTGGACTGCCCGGCTACGTTCCGGATCTTATAGGTGCCTGCCGCAAGGGCGTTCGCGTTCGGATCCGCTGCAGGGACGAGCTTCCATCTCTGTGACTTATCACCGGTCGAAAGGACCAGATTTACATTGGATCCGTTCGAAGTTCCGGACGCGTTCAGGACATAGCTCTGTTCGCTCGAAGAGCTGATCGTCACATAGTCCTTGTTCTTCTTGGATACGCGGATATACCACTGCTGTGCGGGATCCCCCGTATACTCGGCCTGCTTGACATTCGCATAGGCATTGGCGTCTTCGCCCCATCCTGCTGTCACAGCCTTTCCGCCCGAGCAGTAGGCAGTGATCTTATACTTCCCGTCGCCAGTCGGCTCCACATAGAAGGTCTCCCCTTCGTGGTAGAAGGTATTGTTCAGCTCAATATTGGCATTCTCCTTCAGGGATGCCTTGCTGACATTGAGATTTTTTGACGCCGCACTCTCCGGCACGATCGTATAGTAGCCGGCTGCAACGTTCTTGTCCTCACCGTCGACGTCCATTCCCGCAACGTCTCCGGCATCCTTGAGCATCCACTTCTGAGCGTCCGTGCCGTTCTGGCTGTACAGCCAGATATTTGTCCCGTTCTGCGTCCAGCCCATGTAAAGGTCGAAGGCCAGGTTGCTTCTTGCGCCAAGGATCGTGTACGAACCGTCGGAATTCTTTACGAGACGCCACATCTGTGCGCTCGTATTATTCTGCGTATACTGCCAGATATTCGTTCCGCTCGTCGTCTGATTATTATACGCGTCGAGCGACTTATTGGAGTATACGTTCACGATCGAGTACAGATTACCGAATCCGAGTGACCGCAGATAGAACTGCTGGGCACGCGTTCCGTTATAATCATAAAGCCAGACATTTGCGCAGTTCTCTGCGGATCCCATATAGACATCCACGACCCTGTCGCTGTTCCTTACATTGTGAATAAAGTAAATGCCGTTCGCCGGAGCCCCCTCCGTCGGATCCGAAACAGTCGTAAACTTCCATGCCTGTGCCTTGGAGTTATTGCTGTTGTACGCCCAGACATTCTGTCCTTCATTGGCCAGACCTCCGCTCACGTCGAATACGAACTTATCATTCTTGAAAGATACAATCGTGACGGTTCCTGCCGTAGTCGCTTTTCTGATAAACCACTTCTGTGTGTCGTCGCCTGTGTACTCCCTCTGCAGGATATTCACCGTATTGCTGACTGTATTGCCGTCCACAGACAGAGCCTTATTGGAGCAGAACGCAGTGATCGTATAGGTACCGTCTCCCAGGGGCGTGACCTTGAAGATATCCGCTGTATCCGCCGTCTCCGCGCCGATCTGGACATTTCCGCCCGCATCGATCGTAGCGTTATCTATCTTCAGAAGACGATTCTCGTCAAGCAGCGAACTGATCTTGTAGTATCCTTCCGCGATCTGCGCGTCCTGGCCGGCACCGACGACTTCCTCTTCTTCCTCTTCCACGCCGTTGGCTTTATTGATGATCTTTTTGATCTCTTTCGGGATGCCCTCGCCGGAATATGCGATCACATCGGCATACTCGGAGAGGAGGACTCCCTCTGCGTCATAGATGAGCGGGCTGTCCGCAAAAAGCTGCTCAAGGGCTTTTACGGCGTCAAGGACTTCCTGACTTCTGAAATAAATCTTGTTCCCGCTTGCCTTATCCAGATAGAACGCCTGTCTGGCGAGCTTTTCGGGGATCTTCTCAAGATCAAAATCAAATGCGATCTCAAGAGTATTTGCAGGAGATACGACTGCTTTCTCCCTGATCTCCTTAATCCCTTCCTGGAAAGCAAGAGTCTTCAGATTCGCAGCTTCAAAGAATGCTCCGGTATAGATGACAGCCGTCTGCTTCGGAACAACATATTTTTTCGCTTCAGACGCAGCCGGATAGAGGACGAGATCAAACAGGAGATCTTCCTCCGCAGTTCCCTCCGGCATCTTTTCCCGCGAGAAGAGGACACCTTCCTTCGTGAAGAAGGTCTCGTTTTCCTCAGCGACCGTGATGGTCTTTAAGTTCTTCAGCTCCTGACTTTCAAACGTTTTGACCGTCGAAGAAATATGAAGCGATTCAACTGCGGAATTGCTCAGCGCATCCTTCTTTACGGAGACGACGCTGTACTTATTCTCACCGTCCGTGACCTCGGAAGGAATAACGATATCCGTCTCCTCCGGCTTCTCCACCGCCACGACCTCCACTTCGGAAGGCGAGATCTTCCGGTACTCAAGGACACCGTCTTTCACCTGATCAGCTGCCTCGGCTGTTGTCCCGGAGGTATCTGAAGAGGCATCTTCCGCCTTCGATTCGGAATTGCTCGTCTTTGAATCCGCGGGAGCTTCTGCAGATTCCGCAGCAGAAGGCTGCCCGGAACGATCGGCATCATTCTCCTCTTTGCTTTCAGAATCTTCATCAGAACCCGTACTGACAGAATCTGTTCCGGACTCGGAAGAAGATTCCTGAGATTCCGTCACAGTGCTGTCTTCATAATCCGTTGATGCGTTCGATTCTGAAGATTCCTGGATTCCTGCGGCCATGACAGTAGCTTCCGGCAGAGTTGTTGTCGCCATAAGGACGGACAGCATAACTGCTAGCAGTTTCTTTTTCATAGCTTTTCTCCTTGTAAAAATTGTGCCAAACAGATAGATCTAATTGGAAGCTGCCGTAAGCAGCTCTCTGTAAAAGGATTGCGGAGCAATCCGAGTTATCAGAACATGTAACTATAATAAAAAGAAATGTACATGGTAGGAATAGATTACCGTATTTTGCCCTATATTTCAAGGGTTCCGGCGGATCAAACAATACCCTCCGATGAGAGAACCGAGCATGCAGGATAGAACAAAGAGCCGCATTGCGGCTCTTTGCGCGCTGGTGCGCGCAAGCGTCAGCTTGCACTTTCAGATGCGCACCAGTCGCATCCTCGCGGAGCGTTTTTTTGTAATAGGAAACGAAGTTTCCTATTACAAAAAAAATCGGAAACTCCTGGGAGTTTCCGATCGTGCCCAGTTCCGGAATCGAACCAGAGACACGTGGATTTTCAGTCCACTGCTCTACCAACTGAGCTAACTGGGCATGCGCATCAAATGCGAGTAGCGGGGATAGGATTTGAACCTATGACCTTCGGGTTATGAGCCCGACGAGCTTCCAGACTGCTCCACCCCGCGATATTAAGTTAAAAGTGGATGGGGAAGGATTCGAACCTTCGAAGGCATCGCCAGCAGATTTACAGTCTGTCCCCTTTGGCCACTCGGGAACCCATCCATATTATATTAAAAGCCGATGAACGGACTCGAACCGTTAACCTGCTGATTACAAATCAGCTGCTCTGCCAATTGAGCCACATCGGCATATAGTGGGGCGTACAGGGCTCGAACCTGTGACCCCCTGCTTGTAAGGCAGATGCTCT
>CAMOXU010000010.1 GCA_946629525.1 uncultured Clostridia bacterium | reverse complement strand
CCGAACGGATCCGCGCTTTCGCCGAAGCTTCCCGCGCCTGCACCGAACGGATCCGCGCTTTCGCCGAAGCTTCCCGCGCCTGCACCGAACGGATCCGAACTGCCATCAGCAGGTGACCCGCCAAAGGGATCCGGTCCGACCATCGTCGATTCCGTGGTCGAAAAGCCCGGATCGGCCGTCCCGCCGCTCAGGTCGCGTCCGAATTCCGCCTCTCTTCCGGAGCTCTCCGCTCCGGGGAAGACAAAGCTGCCTTTCTGTTCGGTCGCGCCCGCATAATTCTCTTCCGACTGTGTTCTGACAGGCTCCTCATATACGGAGAGATTCAGATGTACGCCCTTCTTCTCTCCCTTTTCGCAGCCGCTCACATAGGCCAGCCCCTTCAGCGCTTCGATTCCTTCATAGAGATTCGCCCTGCGGAAAATACTGCCATAAGCCTCATTATAATACGGGTCATAGGAGCCCTGTCCCACAGATCCCATAAGAGGACGGTTCCTGTTGTCGACCAGCACACGCTCCACACGGTCAGAATAATCGACCCCGTCTACCCGGCAGTTATCCTGAAGCATCCGATCCATCACAAATGCCGGATTTTCCATCGGATCCACAACTCTTCCTGTGGGAGCCGATTTCAGAACACTGATCCTTGTGCCGTCGCCGGTATCAAAGCGGAGCAGACTGCTTCGGAAACCGCTGTAGTCATGAATCACTGACAGCACATAATGGTCCCCTTCCTGTCCGGTAAGCTCCTCCGCAAAAATTCCAAGCGCATTGACAGCCGCGTCATCGAGGACCGTGACCGACTTGAGACCGGCCGCAAGGACCATCTGCCTGCGCGCCTCATAGTCCTCTTTTGAAGCACCGCTTTCAATCGTCACGTAAGCGTTCTCTATAGGAAGCGATGAGCGGTTTTTGAGATTGCCGAGGATCGTCTCGAAAAGCCCTGTCTCGAGAACATCTGATTTCATCTTGAACCGTGCTCCGCCGCCATTTTCCGAGACCACGCTGTGAATTCCGTACAGTCTGTCATCCCGCTGGAAAATGTAAATGAAGAGATCCGCTGTCGGAGGAAGCGCCTCTTTCTCCGCCTCCCTGGCCGGCAGGATATCCGGTGCCTCGACGATCGTCGCCCCGTACTGATCTTCCTCCTGAGACGGGCCCTGTCCGGCCCATCCGAAGAATCCGCCTGCCTGAGACTCCTGAGTCCCGGGCACTTCCGGTCTGCTCTCCGTCACAGGGGCCGCTTCATTATCCGGCTTCTCCTCGTCAAGGTCACCTGCCGATCTGAAGAAATCCGAAACGCTGTCATCGAGGGATTTCTCCGCATTATCCATATGGAAAAGGGACTCCGGTCTGCTTAAAGCTTCGCGGTCCGAATCATCCACGAGAGCCGTAGCCTCATCTTCTTCCCCGAATCCGCCAAAAAGAGATTCCCGGGGGATCATATCAGGCTCTTCTGCCTTCTCTTCCCGCACATCCATATCATCAGGCATATGGAAAAGCGCTCCGGAACCAAACTCCGGCTCCGCTGCAGGCTGCTCCGGCAGATCAGGCGTTTCCGGCACAGCAGGCTGCTCCGGCAGATCAGGAGTCTCCGGCACAACAGACTGCTCCGGCATGCCGAAGAAATTCGTCTCAGGCGGATCCTGCCGGCCGGCATCGGATTCCTCTGAAAGGACCGGTGCAGTTCCGATCTCCGGCTCTTCCACTGTCTTCTTGAACAGTGATACTTTCCACGGTGCGTCATCCGCATCACTTTCGGGTTCTTCATCCGCCTTTACGCGAAGAATTCCTTCCTCTTCGGGCAGGGCAGGAATTTCTGCCCGGGGCTCCTCCGCCGGCTCGGTGAAGATATCTTCCGCTGCATGGGTCTCAACAGGGATTTCCGCCTCCGGCTCCTCCGCCGGCTCGGTGAAGATATCTTCCGCTGCATGGGTCTCAGCAGGGATTTCCGCCTCCGGCTCCTCTGAGGTCGCAGCAAAAATCTCAGCGCCCATGCCGCAGAGCTGTACGTTCTCTGCTTCAACAGGTTCCTCCGCCGGCTCGGTGAAAATATCCGCTTCATGCGGCCCGGCAGGTATTTCCGCTTCCGGAGGCGCTGCAAAATTCACGACTTCCGGATCGCCCGGCTGTACAGCTTCCGCCGCCTGAGGCTCCTCCGAGGGAAGTTCCACGGCTTCGCTCTTTATCGGAGACTCCTGTATTGCCGAAGCTTTCGCAGGCGCCATCCCGTATTTCTGTCCGAACAGCCAGTACTCAAGAGCTTCCCTGAGCTCCCCGGCGTTCTGATAACGGTCCTGTGCATTCGGAGCGCAGGCTTTCATAACGATTTCCTGAAGCTTTTCATCGCCGCAGGCAGGCTTCGGCAGAGCTTCGCCGGATACCCGCTTCTCATTGGCGATCCTGATTCTCATCCAGCGCTTCATACTGCCGTCTTCCGGAAGGAACGGCCGCTGTCCCCTGTTCAGCAGCACGTACATGATCATGCCGAGGGAATAGATGTCGGAAGTCCCGTCATAATTCCCGGCCCGCACCAGCTCCGGCGCATCCCATGAAAAGATCGATCCGACCTTCGATGCGGCCAGTCTTCCTGTCCCCTCATTGATGCCGGCGTCAGACAGTTTGTACGCGCCTTCACTGTTCCTCAGAATATTCGACGGCTTTACGGAGAGGGAAATGATCCCCTCCTTCTCAAGCGTCATGAGCGCGCCCGAGATATCCCGTCCCATACGGGCGATCTCCTCCGGAAGCATTTCTCCGGCCCTCTTCCCGTATGCATCCAGACTCTCCAGGAATTCACTGCGGATCTGGATCGACCACGAAGATGTCTCCTCATCCCAGGAGGAATCAATATCCTCCACGGACGCGATCCCGCATGCGGTTCTCAGACAGGAAAGGCGGGCTGCCGCTGCAAGGAGCTGATCTTTTCTGTCTTCGTAGATCTCGAGGATCGACTCTTCGTCCATCCCCATCTTCCGAAGCCTCTTGATCTCACCTGCATCCCCGGAGATCCCGATCACTTTGAGGGCTGCCTCTCTTGTGACCCCGGCATCCGTACGTTCAATACGAAAAACTCTTCCGAGATCACCTTCTCCGATCTGTTCCTTAATCTCCCATCCCGGCCAGATTTTAATCGTCTCCATACATCCTCGATCGGCGCTCGCCGATCCCTCCTTCCTGTGTGACTTTGTCAATAGATACTAACCATCTGATTCTGATATTCTTTAGGAATGCTCGTATCCACGACATTCCGGATCAGTTCAAGATCGAACGCAGCGTCGTCCCGGATCTGATTGACGGCATTTGCCTGAGCCATCTCCTCTGTGTAGTAACACAGAGGATAGATCCGGAGATCCGTCTTTTCCAGATTGGAAAAATGGATGACCAGAGGCAGAAATCCCATCTTGACAGGAATAGCTCTTCCGTTCGCGTCTCTGGAGACTTCCACGGTCAGAAAGCCCGTGATCAGCTCTTCCCTTCGGTCCATTCCGCTCAGGAAATTTCCCATGGAGTAAATGACCGGGCACCTTGTCCCGTCGCTCCCTCTGGTCAGAACGGTGAGCTTCTGCAGCCAGTGCGGATGATTTCCGAAGATGATATCGACGCCTTCATCCACCATGAACTGCGCCATGGTCGTCTGCAGCTCCGTGAGATCCGTCGTGCCCTCTATTCCCCAGTGCACATGGGCAACGACGATGTCCGCAGCCTGTCTGGCCGCATGGATCTGATCCTTCATTCCTTCGGTATCCGCCAGCCAGATGATATCCGTTCCCTCCTCGTCCGCGTCCACATTCGTGAACTCGACGAAGCTTAAGAACGCCACCCTGATGCCGTTCTTCTCGACGACACGGATATCTCCCGCATCCTCCATCGAGGTGTATATTCCCACGGTCGGAACATTTCTCTCCGCGAAATATTCGAGCGTAGCCAGCGCGCCGGCCGTACCCTTATCGTAGATATGGTTGTTGCCGAGGTTTATGACGTCAAAGCCCGTTCCGAGGATCGCATCGCCGATCTGCTTCGGAGTGTTGAAGGACGGGTAGGTCGACGGCTCGTAAAGGTCCGTAGCCATCGGCGTCTCCTGATTGATCGTTGCGAGATCCGCAGAGCTGACGAACGCTCTTACATTTTCGTAGTAGGGAGAAAAATCATAGGTCTCCCCGGTCCACGCGTTCTCATAGAGCTGGCTGTGCATAAGGTTGTCGCCGCATCCGAGGATCGTAATGCTGTCCGCATCCTGCGGACCTGCCCCGTACTCATACCAGGCTGCCGGATCTTCCTCTGCAGTGGGAAGCGCGGCCAGCGGGACCGGTTCGGTATACTGGACCGGCTGGGATGCAGGCTGAGTGATCTCTGCCGGTTCCGCCGCAGTATCGGCAGGAGCCGGCGTGGGCTCCGCGGCTTTAACTTCAGCCGTGTCCGGAAGGGGCGTGACGCTGCCCGTGCTCTCCGCGGGAACGACTGAATCATCTCTGACTTCCTTCGCGCTCTCTGCAGTTTCCCCCCGCACCTGTACCACCCGCCAGACCGGTATGGCCGCCGCGAAGACCGTCAGGCAGAACAGAACGAGAAGCGCCCTCTGCGTCTGCCGCCAGGGAGCGATCCTTATCTTCTTTTTTTTCTTTTTCTTTTTTACAGCATCCGCCATAAATTTCCCCTCACTTGCAGCGAACCCTGCTGCTCCTTATTCTCCGAATTCCGCCCGCACATCCTCGAGCGCCCGTGCAATGACCTTGTCCATATCATAGTAGCGGTAGGTGCCCAGGCGGCCGCCGAAGAGAACATTTTCCGTCTGATCGGCTTTAGCCTTGTACTTCTCATAGAGCTTTGTGTTCTTCTCGTCATTGATCGGATAATAGGGCTCGACTCCCGGTCTCCACTCGCTCGGATACTCTTTGGAAATGATCGTCGTCGGCTGCGTGCCGAACGCAAAGTGCTTGTGCTCTATGATCCGTGTATAGGGGACCTCCGCCTCCGTGTAATTGACGACCGCACATCCCTGATAGTTGTCCGTGTCCGGATGCTCGTCCTCGAACCGGACGCTCCGGTACTCAAGACTGCCGTAACAGAAATCAAAGAATTCGTCGATCGGTCCCGTAAAGACCGTCTTATATGCCGCATTCGGGTTCACCCGGATAAATTCCCTGTACTCTGTTCGGAGCAGTACATCGGAGCCGGCCAGCAGCTTTTCGACGAGGACGGTGTAGCCTTCCTTCGGCACTCCCTGGTGCGGGTCACTGAAATAGTTGTTGTCGTAAGTGAAGCGGAGCGGAAGCCTCCGGATAATGAATGCCGGCAGGGCTGTACAGGGTCTCCCCCACTGCTTCTCCGTATACCCTTTCACGAGCTTCTCGTATACATCGGTCCCGACGAGTCGGAGCGCCTGCTCTTCCAGATTCTTCGGTTCCGTGATCCCGAGACCGGCGATCTGCCCGGCTATGATGGCCTTCGCCTCATCCGGCGTCCTGATCCCCCACATTTTCGAGAACGTGTTCATATTGAAGGGAAGATTGTAGAGCTCGTCCCTGTATCTCGCGACAGGGCTGTTGATAAAATGATTGAATGTCACGAACTGTTTGGCATATTCCCATACCTCCTCGTCGGAAGTATGGAATATATGCGCGCCATAGCGGTGAATGAGGATCCCCTCCTCCTCCGCGCAGTAAATATTTCCGGCAATGTGGTTCCGTTTGTCGATGACCAGGCATTTTTTTCCGCGTTTTACCGCTTCATGCGCAAAGACCGCGCCGTAAAGGCCTGCGCCGACGACAAGATAATCATACTGCATGTGTAATCTCCTTATATTCTCTTCGAACGATCCCTCAGACACCATCCGTCTCTTCGTCGAATACGATCGGAGGTTCCGCCGGGATAAAGCGCCTCGATTCGATCGGATCCGGAGACTTCGGGACCTGATCCCATGCCTCCTTGCAGAACTGATCCTGGGAATTCACAAGCTTCTTTCCCCGCTTGTCGATCTTTACATATTCGCCGTCAGGCATGAGAATATGCGCCTTGACGTTATCTTCGAACTCCGTATCCAGAATATGAATGACTTCCCTCATGAGCTTTTCGTCTTCGACCGGGAAAACGATCTCAACGCGCTTATCAAGGTTCCTCGGCATCCAGTCGGCGGATCCCATGAAGACCTCGTCGCTTCCGTCGTTGCAGAAGTGGAAAATTCTCGCATGCTCAAGGAAATTACCGACGATCGACCGCACGTGGATATTCTCCGACACGCCGGGGATACCGGTCCTCAGACAGCAGATCCCGCGCACAAGAAGGGAGATCTGAACGCCTGCGGCGGACGCCGCATAGAGTGCCTCGATGATATCGGGGTCGCACAGGGAGTTCATCTTCGCCCGGATAAAGGCCTCCCTGCCGGCAAGTGCATTTCTCTTCTCCCTGTCGATCAGGCGAAGGAACGACTTCTTCATCCAGATCGGCGCCACGAGAAGCTTATACCACTTCTCCGGCTCCGAGTAGCCCGAAAGCATATTGAACACAGCGGTCGCATCCGCTCCGATCTGCGCGTCGCAGGTGAAGATACCCATATCCGTATAGAGCTTTGCGGTCGAATCGTTGTAGTTTCCGGTCCCGAGATGGACATACCGGCGGATCCCGTCCTCCTCTCTGCGGATCACCATCGTGATCTTGCTGTGGACCTTGAGTCCGAGAAGGCCGTAAATGACATGGCAGCCCGCCTTCTCAAGCATCTTTGCCCAGGCGATATTGTGCTCCTCGTCAAACCTCGCCTTCAGCTCGACGAGTACGGTCACCTGCTTTCCGTTGTCGGCTGCCCTGGCCAGAGCAGCTACGATCGGGGAATCCCCGCTCACGCGGTACAGCGTCTGCTTGATCGCCAGGACATCCGGGTCCACGGACGCCTTCTGCACGAATTTGACGACCGGATCGAAGGACATGTAGGGGTGATGCACAAGGACGTCCCCGTTCCTGATGACGCTGAAGATATCCTCCTCGCCCATAAAGGCCGGGACAGGTGCCGGAGTATACTTTTTCGTTTTGTAGGCTTCAAATCCCGGAAGGCCGTACATCTTCATGAGGAAGGTCAGGTCGATCGGTCCCGGTATGAAGAAAATGTCATTTCCGGAAACATTAAATTCCTTTGACAGCACCTTGAGGAGACGCTTGTCGACGCCTTCCTCGATCTCAAGGCGGATGACCTCTCCCCACTGCCGCTTCTTCAGCTGCTTCTGGATCTCTTTCAGCAGATCCTCCGCCTCCTCCTCATCGACGTCCAGCTCCGCGTTCCGCATGATCCGGTACGGATAAGCACAGAGGACATTGTAGTGCTGGAAAAGTACTCCGATATATTTGCGGATCACTTCCTCGAGCAGAATGACGACCATATGCCCGTCCTCCGCATCCGGCAGGCGGATGATCCGCGGAAGTACGGCCGGGACCTGGACCGTAGCGAACTCGCAGGTCTCTTTCTTCTTCTTCGATTCCTTCGGAGCGATCAGCGCGCCGATGTTCAGGGTCTTGTTGCGGACCAGCGGGAACGGTCTCGAGGAATCCATTGCCATCGGAGTGAGGATCGGATAGATCTCCGTCTCAAAGTACGTGTCAAGGAATGCGCACTGCGACTCCGTAAGACTCCCGTAATCCTCGACGATCTCCAGGCCGGCTTTCAGCAGAGAAGGTACAAGGGACCGGTTATAAATCGAATACTGATCCTTTACGAACTCCTGCATCTTCTCGGAAATGAGCGCAAGCTGATCAGCGGCCGTAAGTCCGGCAATATCCTTCTTCCTGTAGCCTGCATGCACCTGATCCTTCAGCGATGCCACACGGACCATATTGAACTCGTCGAGGTTCGAAGCCGTGATGCTCAGGAACTTGATCCGCTCAAAAAGAGGAACGATATTGCGGTCCCGCGCCTCGGACAGGCAGCGCCCGTCGAACTGCAGCCAGGAAAGCTCCCTGTTCCTGTAATATTCGGGATTTCTGAAGTCGATCGTATTCCGGGCTTCAGACGCGGCCTGCGTCTTCCCGGCCTTTTTCGAAGCGCTCTCGCTGCCGGTCGTCTTTGCTTCGGCTTTTCCTGTCTTTTCCGTGCCCTCTGCTGCCCTGGCGGCCTTTGCGGCACTCTTCGCCCCACCCTTTGCGGCGCTCTTGGTTCCGGCCTTTGCACCTGTCTTGCCCGCACTCCCGGACTTCTGGGATTTTGCGCTCTTTGCGCCGGATTTGGCGGATTTTGTACCGGATCCGGCAGCATTCTTTGCCGCGTCTTTCTTCTTCGGAGCCTTCTGGACTTTTTTGTCGGCCGCTCCGGTCTCCGTCTTACCGGATCCTTCCTCCTCCGCAGAGGCGTCAGTGCCTTCACTGACGTCCGCAGCCTTTATTTCAGCCGCATCGTTCTCATTTTCCGGAGAGACAGTCTCAAAAGAGGCCTTCTTCTCCTCCGCGGCTTCCGTGGAAGCTCCCGCTTCCCCTGCGTCCTGTATCTTCTCAGCGTCCGGGATCTCTATTCTGTTCTCATCCGTTCTGGTTTCCATATCCATACCATCCTCGTTCATGTATTCTTAAAGCAGCTGCGAGAGCCTGTGCTTTACAGGCACCTCGTGATTTGTCTTCACGGAAAGACTCTCCGCGGTATTCCCGCAGAATATACATCTTGTCTGTCGGTCAGATCGTACTTCTGCGGATCTTCAGGACAGGCTTCATATCGAACATGTCTTCAAAGAAGCCCACGGTGCTCGCGAACAGGCCTTTCTCCAGTGTGAAATCCTGCTTCACGGTCACATCGATCTTGAGAGCACCCTCTTTCGCTGTCACTCTCACATCCTGGACCTTCTGAAGATAGCTCTGATCAAGACTGTTCGCCGTCCTTAAGATCGCCGTCAGCTGTGCGACGCGAAGGAAGTCGAATTCGCTCAGGCCCTCGTTGTTCTCCCCGTAGAATTCAAAGGGAAGTGTGTGGTACTTGACCACATTGGCGATGATGACACGCTCTGTGTCGGAGAGCCCGATGATCTCAGTTGATCTGATGATGCTGTAGGAGCATTCCGCGACATTTACCAGACTGATATACTTCCCGCAGTCATTGAGGTAGCACGCGACCTTCAGAAGAAGTCTGTCTCGCGGACCGAGGACCGATTCCTTTCTGACGGCCTTGAAGATCGCGTCCGCGATCTCGACCAGTTTCTCCGTATGCGCCTTGTTGCCCCCGTAGCGCTTCGCCATATGCTTCGCCGCCATGACGATATCCTTGTCAAAATCGTGCTGTGTCCGGATCAGTTTTTCCTTCGTGGCGAAATCGTAGGCCATTCCGTCTGTCAGCTGGATCCCCGGGAGCCAGATCGTGTTGGCGCCGAACACCTCGATCAGCCGGCGGTACAGGACCGCCATCGGAATGACAGCGTCCGCGACCTCCATACCGACACCGAGCTCCGCAGCGACCTCATTCGGGGTCTGACGGATGATATGATCGTACCAGAGCATGAATTCCTCCCGGGTCTCGATCTTGTTCATATCCGTCTTATTCTGGAAAATGATATTCGTATAATAGTCTCCGACCAGAATGATCGTATCAATGCTGCGGTCCTTTAAATGCATCCGCTTGAAATTCAGGATATCCTTGCGGATAAATTCGTCGATCAGGGCATCCGGATGCGTCGTCTCATTCAGGATCTTTGACAGCCTGCTGCTGATGCGGAGAAGCCCGAGCTTAAGATTCTGTGCCGTCACGAGTGTTTCCTTGTCGAAGAGGGAGATCTGGATACTGCCTCCGCTCACGTCAATGATCGCAGTCCCCTTCCCTATGACGTTGTGGAATTCGACTCCGCGCGACGCGATCGATTTATAGGCCATGAACCGCTGCTCGGAATTGGAAAGGATCTCAATCTCGATCCCGGTCTTATTCCGCACATGCTCCCGGACGAGATGGAAATTTCTCGCCTCGCGGAGCGCTGTCTTTGCGCATGCGCGGTATGATCTGGCCCCGTACTCTTTCATGATCCTGCTGTAATCCTTCAGAATACGCGTCAGCTCCCTCAGGATCTCCGGGGAGACCATCCCGTCATTATACGTGTCGCGGCCAAGCTCCAGGCGCTGCCTGACGGTCGTCAGCGACTTCAGCCCGTTCTTCTTCGTGATCTCAAAAATCTCCATCGTCACGTTGTAGGATCCGATGTCGATTGCCGCAAATACTGTGACTGCCATAATCCTCTCCTTAAAATATTTTTTCCGATGCCGTACAAAACGGCCTGTACTGCTGAATTATCGGAAGTTCCTTCCGCAATGAACTTTCGACAGAAAGCCGGTTTATCGGCCTTATTATGATTATGAGGTCCGCGAAGCGGTCTCATAACAGAGCCTTCGGCGGATAAGGTAATAATCATCACAATATTATACCATGCTTTCATCATTTTTTTATACTATATTCCCAAAAGACAGTGCAGTTTTTCCAGGATTTTTCCGGATTTTTCACTGAGCGCGGCGGAGATTTTTCCTTGATTTCCATCAGGCATTGCATTATCATGTTATGCGATAATCAAAGCAGGCGAATAAAGGACCTTCGCCTCTTCCCGCACACAAGTATAAGAGGAGGTACAATGGCACCAAGGCATCTGATGAGTCCTCTGGATTTTTCAACAGAGGAGCTTGACAAGCTTCTTGATCTTGCAAATGACATTGAAAGAAACCCCGAAAAGTACGCACATGTCTGTGAAGGCAAACGGATCGCCACGTTATTCTACGAGCCAAGCACCCGCACCCGCCTCTCCTTTGAGGCTGCCATGATGAATCTGGGCGGCAAGGTCCTCGGCTTTGCGAGCCAGGATTCTTCCTCCGCCTCGAAAGGCGAGAGCGTATCCGACACCATGCGCATCGTTTCCTGCTACGCGGACATCGCCGCCATGCGGCACCCGAAGGAAGGCGCGCCGCTCGTCGCCTCCATGAAATCCCTGATCCCCGTCATCAACGCAGGGGACGGCGGACATCAGCATCCGACGCAGACCCTTACAGACCTGCTGACGATCCGTTCTCTGAAGGGTCATTTCGACCACCTGACCATCGGACTCTGCGGAGATCTCAAGTTCGGACGCACCGTCCATTCCCTGATCAATGCCCTCTCCAGATACGAGGGTATCCGTTTTGTTCTCATTTCTCCCGAAGAACTGCGCGTACCGAGTTATGTGCGGGACGCACTGATCGCAAAGAACATTCCCTACCGTGAAGTCATCGGACTCGACTCCGATTCCATGAAGGATCTCGACATCCTCTATATGACCCGCGTACAGCGCGAACGCTTCTTCAACGAGGAAGATTACCTGCGCATGAAGGATTTCTATATCCTCGACAAGGAGAAAATGAAGCTCGCGCCGCAGGATATGTATGTGCTCCATCCGCTCCCGCGCGTGAACGAGATCTCGGTGGAAGTCGACAATGATAAGAGGGCAAAATATTTTGAGCAGGCGCAGTACGGCGTCTACATCCGGGAAGCCCTCATTCTCACTCTGCTCGGTCTGGAGGTGGCGCAATGAAGAATACAAATGAAGATACGCTCAGCATCGGCGCTCTGAAGGAAGGATTCGTCCTCGATCACATCAAAGCCGGAAAAGCCATGACGATCTATCACGATCTGAAGCTCGGGAACCTTGACTGCACGGTCGCGATCATCAAGAACGCGGCCTCCAGCAAGATGGGGAAGAAGGATATCATCAAGGTCGCCTGCCCCATCGATTACCTGGATCTCGATGTCCTCGGATTCATCGATCACAATATCACCGTGAACGTGATCAAGGACGGCATGATCCACGAGAAGAGAACTCTCCGCCTTCCGACTAAGGTCGTCAATATTATCAAATGCAAGAATCCGCGCTGCATCACGTCGATCGAGCAGGAGCTCGACCATGTCTTCGTCCTCGCGGATGAAAAGACGGAGCTTTACCGCTGCATGTACTGTGAGACGAAGTTCTCCGGAAGGCGCGACCGCTGAAGGACTGCAGCCAGACATCCGCATCAGATCCTGAACGCGCAAGAACGGGACCGGCAAAAATGCCGGTCCCGTTCTTGTGTATCCGCTCCTCCCGCGGCAGCCATGCAGTTCACGAAATACTTCGCACTCTGCGCGGCGCGGCAGAATAAAGAGGTGTTCTTTATAGTTCGGCAGAACGATAAGCCGGGTTCTGTCGTGTGTGATCATCTATCCAGGCCGTCCGTTACCGAACGGCTCAAGCGACCGGCCTGAAGCACGACGGGCAGCCGTATTGCTTCTGTTTGGTCTTGCTCCGGATGGGGCTTGCATATGCCCTGCCTGTTACCAGCCAGGCGGTAGTCTCTTACACTGCCTTTTCACCCTTACCGCATAGCGGCGGTTCTTTTCTGTTGCGCTTTCCCGAGGGTTACCCCTGCCGGACGTTATCCGGCATCCTGCCCTGCGGAGCCCGGACTTTCCTCACCTGGCGTAAACGCCAGCCGCGATCACATGTCCTGCCGAGCTTTCATCATATCAGCTTTTTCCCGATTCGGCAACGTCTTTCTTACATACATGATCAGACGGGTCCGCTCAGGTCCCGCTCTCACGCACATGAGAGGCGCTTCCGTTCAGCTCCCTCTCTCACGCACACGGTCAGGCGGTCCCTTGCGGTCCTCTTTTCGCGGATCGCGACCGAACGGCACCCTCTCCGCGCATAGCGAACATCCCGTCACAGTCTGTAGCACCCTCCGCCCAGGAACTCTCTCAGAATGGAATTCTGCGGCACGTCATCGAGAGGAATACCGATAAAATAGTCGAGGAATTTCAGGAGCCTCCTGGCTTCATGATATTGCGGACTTCCCTCCGGGACCTTGAAAAGAAGAGGCATCACATACTGCTTCATGACCGCGGTCTCATAGGGGAGCGCGGAATTAAAGAATTCATCAGCCGACTCCTGATGCGGGAAGATATAGGACTCCTCCCCGCGCCGTACCGAATCCCACATGGCCAGGGTGCTCTCGGCGGAATATCCCCGGGTCCTGTGATCCCGCACGATCCTGCGGATCAGCCTCCCGTCCGCCGACGAGATCCTGTTGTGTTCATCGACATTTAGCTGGGTGAGCGCACTGATATAGATCCTGAACTTGCTGTCCGCCGGAAGGCTCGCCGAGAGTTCTTCGTTCAGGCAGTGGATCCCCTCGATCACGAGGAGCTCTCCCTCGGAAAGCCGGAGCTTCTCCCCGTTATAGACACGGCAGCCGGTGATAAAGTCGTAGGTAGGAAGATCGATCTCCTCCCCCCGGAGCAGCGCATGCATATCCCTGTTGAAGAGCGGAAGGTCAATAGCGCGGAGCGATTCAAAGTCCTTATTCCCGAATTCATCGAGCGGGCACTCCGCACGCGGGATAAAATAGTTATCCATCCCGATGTAATGGGGCACCAGCCCAAGCGCGCCCAGCTGGGTGCATAGTCTCTGCGAGAAGGTCGTCTTCCCCGATGACGAGGGACCTGCGATCATGACGAACTTGACCCCAGGATTGCCGGAAATCCGCTGTGCGATCTGTGCGATCCCGGCCTCCTGAAGGGCTTCCGAGAGAAGGATCATCTGGCGCACGTCGCCGTTGATCACAAGATCATTGAGGTCGCCGACGCAGTCGATCCCGACCTTTTCCGCCCAGATCTCTCCGATCCGTCTGGTCATGAACAATTTGGCGGAGCCCACCAGCTCCGGGACCTTCTCGGGGTCAGACACATCCGGCATCATGACTACGATGCCGTCGTGATACGGCAGCAGCCTGTAATGCTTAATATAACCCGTGTCAGGGACCATAAATCCGTAATTATAGTCTGTGTAGCCGTCCAGCTCGTATATATTGGTCCTCGATACGAGCCTCGTCCGGAAGAGCTTTTCCTTGTCCGGCATGCCGGCTTTTTTGAAGATCTCGCATGCCTCCGCCGTCCGGACGGTCCTCTTTTTGAACGGTATGGCAAGATTTGTGAGACGGCGCATTTCATTTTCTATTGAGGCGATCAGCTCCTTATCGACCGGAACGTCTGTATCCAGCGTGTAGTAATATCCCTTGCCCACAGAAAAATGAAGAATCGCCCGGCGGAGCCTTTCTCCCAGAATCCCGTAGACCGCCCTGAAGAAGAGCATGGAGCAGCTCCTTCTCAGGATCTGCATGCCGAGTTTATCTCCCGTAGTGATGAACCGGATACTGCTCCCTCCGGGCACTTCGTTCGGGAGCTCCCGAAGCCGTCCGTCCACCTCGGCCAGAACAATCGGATGGACATAGTTCCCGCGGACTCTTTCCGCCAGTTCAAGAAGCGTGGTCCCTTCCGGAACTGTGTATGCACATTCATTGACAGTGACCTTCATAGCATCCCTCCTTGTACCATGAGCCCGATCCCGGCATGTACGCGGACCGGACTCCGCCGCATACGAACTTCCTGCAGTTATACCACCTGATACGGCTGCGCGATCTCCATAGCGAGGCAATGAAGCTCCGGGAAATTCTCCTTCACATACTGCTCCATATATCGGATATAGGTAAATTCCGTCCCGTAATGTCCGGCATCGATGAGCGCAAGCCCCTGCCCCGCGGCGTCGATGGCCGTGTGATAGTCAAGGTCTCCGGTGACGAGAACATCTGCGCCCTTTTTAAGCGCGTCGGCGACCGCACCCTTTCCTGCCCCTGAGGAGACAGCTCCGACCCGGATCACTCTCTCCGGGTCTCCGTAGATCCGCACGTACGGGAGCCTCATCGCCTCTTTCACTCTCCCGGCGAACGCAGTGAGCGTCGGCTCCCCCTCCACCATTCCGATCCGGCCGAACCCGTACGGCTCACCGCTCCCGTCCGTCCCTTCCGGCCAGAGGAGCTCCGGCGATTTCAGATCAAGATCGTCCGCGTTCAGATCCGCCATCTTCGCGATATCGAAATTCGTGTGCATCGCAAAATAGTTGATATCATTTTTTATCATTTTTCTCACCCTGCGGGCAATAAAATCCTGCTCGCATATCCGTCCCAGCGGACGGAAGATGAGGGGATGATGGGTCAGTATGAGCTGCGCCCGCTCCTTAACCGCCCGCTCAACACAGGCGTCCGTCACGTCGAGATTGATGAGGACCGTGTCAATTTCCGCCTCCGCATCTCCTACCAGCAGTCCGCAGTTGTCCCATTCACAGGCAAGTTCCCGCGGAAAATCCGCATCCAGTTTCTCAATAATCCGATAAAGCTTCATCTGTCACCTCCAAAAGTCCGCTCACCTCGGCGTATCGTGTACTGCCGTCTTTGCCGTGCCGCAAAAGCTCCTCCCTGATCACGGAAAGAGCGCCTCTCTGTTTCAGGAGGTACTCGTGAAGGACCGGGTCCCGCTCTCTTAAGAGCACCGGCCCGTACAGGGCTTCTTTCGCGGAAATCGGCTCTCCCTCCCCCCTTGCGCAGAGGATCATCGGGTAGTACTTCCCGTCCTCCTTCACCATCCGCTCAGATGCGATCTTAAAATGCAGTCCCGACAGGCACCTCCTCACCTTATCCGGCTCCGACTGGGGCGACAGGACCAGCGCGTCAAAGAGATCGAGGCGTTCTCCGGCATCCTCAAGGATCCTTCTGATCAGCATGCCTCCCATGCCCGTTATGACGCAGGCCGCACCGGGGATGGAATCGGAAGCCCCGTCCTTTCTCCCGCCGTTCCCTGCGAAGAGCCCGCTCATGATCTCTCCGATATTTTCAGGAATGCCATCCGCAAGCACGGTCTTTATTTTCCCTTCAAGTGATGCCTCGCGGATGTTCTTCTCCGCAGCCAAAAGAGGCCCCGGACGAACATCCGAGGCCACACAGAACGGGCATTTTCCGCTTTCAACAAGCGCGATCGATGTAAATGCGTGGTCACACCCCACATCGAGAACAGGCCGCCCTGCCGGGACCAGGTCAAGTGCACACGCAAGTCTTCTGGAAAGTCTGATCATACCGTCTCCGATACCTTAGTCAAGATAATCCTTGAGTTTTCTGCTCCTTGAAGGATGGCGCAGTTTTCTGAGCGCCTTCGCCTCGATCTGACGGATACGCTCACGGGTGACATTGAATTCCTTGCCGACCTCCTCAAGGGTGCGGGCACGGCCGTCATCCAGACCGAAACGCAGACGAAGGACCTTCTGCTCCCTCTCGGTCAGCGTACCGAGGACCTCCACGAGCTGCTCCTTGAGGAGCGTGAAGGCTGCGGCATCCGCCGGGACCGGGACGTTGTCATCCTGAATAAAGTCTCCGAGATGGCTGTCCTCCTCCTCGCCGATCGGCGTCTCGAGGGAGACCGGCTCCTGCGAGATCTTCAGGATCTCACGGACACGCTCCACGGACATGTTCATCTCTTTCGCGATCTCCTCAGGGGTTGGCTCGCGGCCGAGCTCCTGCAGGAGCTGTCTCGATACCCTGATCAGCTTGTTGATCGTTTCGACCATATGGACCGGGATGCGGATCGTTCTCGCCTGATCCGCGATTGCTCTCGTGATGGCCTGACGGATCCACCAGGTAGCGTAAGTCGAGAATTTGAAGCCTTTGCGGTAGTCATACTTCTCGACTGCCTTGATCAGACCGAGGTTGCCTTCCTGGATCAGGTCGAGGAACAGCATTCCCCGTCCGACATATCTCTTGGCGATCGAGACGACGAGTCTGAGATTTGCCTCAGCGAGCCGCTGCTGCGCTTTCTTTCCGATCTCACCGCCCATCTCCATCTGCTTGGAGAGCTCGATCTCGTCATCCGCGGTGAGGAGCGGGACCTTGCCGATCTCTTTCAGATACATGCGGACCGGATCCTCGATGGATACTCCCTCCGGAATCGAGAGGTCTATATTCTCCACATCGATGTCGGCATCGTCCTCTTCCTCAACGCCCACTTCATCGTCGTCATTCATCATGAGGACCTCATCCTCGTGCGGATTCTCCTCCATTCGGAGGACATCCACCCCGTTGGCCTCAAGGAAGTCGAGCGTCTTTTCCGCATCTTCCGCCGAGTAAGGCATCCCCTGAAAAGCATCCCCGATCTCCTTATAGTTCAGAACATTCTTTTTCTCTTTTGCTTTCAGCAGAAGTTCTGTAAGTTTTTCGGCAAAACGCACTTCATTCTCTGTCATCTTAATCTCCTCTTCTTAAACCTTTGCTCTATATAAAATGGGAAAGCCCCAATTTATATCTTACTTTTGGGAACGCCCGGCGTTCCTCCCGCGCCGCCTATCCTTCGCATGCAGGAAGCTTCGGGAAACGGTCCCGCCCTCACGGTGCCGCCGGACATGGCAGGCCGCGCAATGAGACGGCTTCAGTCCGTCTGCTCCCTGTACGTCAGATGCAGCTTTCTTGTACCGTTCCGGAATTCCTCCAGCTGCTTCTTTCTGCGGATATACTCCATGACGGCATTCGGATCCTTCGAATAGTCGTCCTTCACGGCATCGAGGCTTCCGGAAAGAAGTCTCATGGCTGTATCCGTAAATGCCCGGTCCAGTCCCTGCCCGTCCTCCACCTCGATCACGGTGTTGAAGAGCTTTGCGACCTCGCTCTGGGCATCCGGGTCCGTGAATGTGTTGACAAGCACCGCCTCATTGACACTGCCCTCCGCGAGCTGGCGGTAAAGTCTTTCGGCGATCTCATGGCACAGCGGATCCTTATAATCGTCCGGGCCGATGAACTTCCTCGTCTGCTCATAGGCTTCCGGGTAATTCGCCAGATAGGTCAGCATGAGCTTCTCCGACCGGACCTGCCCGTCTTCTTTCTTCGCCGCGTACTTTCTCTCCGGGTCGGGCGTCGTCCTCTCCCTTTCGGGCACGACCCCGCGGAGCGCGTACTGGCCGACGAGCTTCCGCATGGAGTCCGCATTGAACTGATACTCTCTCGCCAGCGCGTCAATATACGTATTGCGCTCAAGCTCCTCCGGGAACTCCAGGAACATCTTTCCGAGCGCGTGCAGGAAGGCTGTCCGCTGCTGCGGATCATCCATCCGGTAATTCTTTGCGAGATCCTTCGCCCGGAACATAAAGGCGTCCTTTGCACCGGAGAGCCTGCCTTCCATCTCCTCCGCTCCCAGGGCCCGGATGAACTCATCGGGGTCTTTATAGGGAGTCAGATCAACGACCCTCGATTCGATCCCCGCATCCCTGAGGATCGGGATCGCCCTGACGGCAGCCATTCGTCCGGCTCCGTCCGAGTCATAGAGCAGGAGCACCTGCTCCGTGTAGCGATGCAGGAGCGAGGCCTGCTCGGGCGTGAGCGCTGTCCCCAGTGAAGCGACCGCAGAGTCAAATCCCGCCTGATGCATCGATATGACATCCATGTACCCCTCGCAGAGGATAAAGTACCTGCGCCTCGTGGCGCGTGCGATCTGCAATCCGAAGAGATTTCTGCGCTTATTAAAGAGCAGCGTCTCGGGGGAATTCAGGTATTTCGGCTTCGCGTCCCCCATCACCCGGCCGCCGAACCCTATGACGCGTCCTCGCGCGTCCATGATCGGAAACATGACGCGGTTCCAGAACTTATCGGCTGCACCCCGCTTCTCGTCGAACGTGAACAGACCCGTCTCCTTAAGCACCTCATCGGAATATCCTTTTCCCTTGAGGTATCCGTAAAGTCCGCCGCTCCTTCCGGTATAGCCGAGACCGAATTTTTTGATCGTCTCCTCCTCAAGGCCTCTCGCCATCAGATAATCAGCCCCGGGCTTTCCTGCGGCAGAACGCAGAATATAATAATAGTAGGACGCAGCCTCCCTGTTGATCCTGAGAAGCAGTTCCCTGCGGTCCGCCTGCTCCTTCGCCGCGCCGCTCATCTCCGCCTGCGGAAGGGTAATGCCGGCACGGTCCGCAAGAGCCTGCATGGCTTCGACGAAAGACATATTGTTGTATTTCATCATAAATGTGAGGACATTCCCGCCCTCATGGCAGCCGAAGCAGTAGAACATCTGCTTTGTCCTGCTCACGGAAAAGGACGGAGTCTTCTCATTATGGAACGGACACAGGCCGGTATAATTGCTCCCGGCGCGTTTGAGCCGCACATATCCCCCGATCACATCGACAATATCATTGCGCGATCGCACCTCTTCAATCAGTTCATCTGAATAGCGCATTTCATTTCCTTAAAGTTTACTCCAGGATGCCGGAATATACAGGTCACTGAATATATGACGGGAATACTGATCCGTCATCCCTGCAATATAATCGCAGACAACGATCTCGGGGGCTTCCCCCTCCACGGAGATCATCCGGTAATAATCCTCCGGGAGCAGCCCTATGTTCTCTGCATAATACCGGTACAGCTGCAGGATCATGAGTCTCGCCTTCGATTCTTCGCTCTTCGCGATCTCGTTCGTATAGAGATTTTTGAACATGAAGTCACGAAGCTCGAACATGGCCCCGCCGATCTCGTCAGACATGCAGATGGAATCTCTTCCCTCGGAATTCTGTACGATATCATGGATAAATGTATTGAGGCGCTCCCTCGTCGAATTTCCCAGAAGAGCCCTCAGATGCCGGGGAATGTCCTCCTCCCTGAGGAGTCCCGCTCTCTCTCCGTCATCCATGTCATGATGAATGTAGGAGATCTTGTCACACAGCCTGACGACCTGGCCCTCGAGAGTGGAGGGCATGTCCTTCGTGCCGTGATTTTCGATCCCGTCCCGGACTTCCCATGTAAGATTCAGCCCCTGCCCGTTCTTCTCAAGGCGGGACACGATCCGGAGGCTCTGTCTGTTATGCCTGAACCCATACGGGCACACCTCATTGAGAGCCCGCTCACCGGCATGGCCGAACGGTGTGTGTCCGAGATCATGCCCGAGCGCGATTGCCTCCACGAGATCCTCATTGAGACGGAGACATCTCGCCACGGTCCGCGCAGTCTGGGAGACCTCAAGGGTATGCATCATCCTGGTCCTGTAGTGATCTCCCTGCGGGGACAGAAAGACCTGGGTCTTGTCCTTGAGCCTCCTGAAGGATTTGCAGTGAACAATGCGGTCCCGGTCTCTCATGTAGGCCGTGCGGATATCACACTCCTCCTCTTCTCGTTCCCGTCCCCGGCTTTTCGCCGACCGGGAAGCGAACGGGCTGAGCATCCTGTCCTCTCTCTCCTCAAGTTCCTCACGTATGAGCATACGGACCTCCGAAAATGAACCAAATACAGGGAAAAAATAACCGTACATAAGTAACTTTCCGCATACATCCCGGATTTCCTTTTATTTTTTTACATTTTTTCAGACGATTGCCGGACGCCGGACGATTCGCTTCATGAGAATCGGGGGGATCATTCCCGTTCCGCACATAGTTCCGATCACCTGTCTTACTTTTTTGGAACTCCCGGAGATAAAGAGACCTGCCGCATCCCGAAGCCTTCCTTTGCCGGGACGCGGCAGGTACTTTTCAATTCATTGATTCATTGAGAAGCCGGTCGATCTCCTGCGCCAGCCTCTCCGCTTCCTTCTCGGGATCGGCCTCCGCAGCAGCCGGATCGATCAGCACGACGGGGATATCGGCTGCACGGAGCGAGATGATCACATCATCCTCCTCCACGCCGTCGACGAAGGACGCGACGATAATATCCGTATGGTTGGCGATCATATTCCGAAGCTGAAACACCTGCGCTTCGCTGACCTGCCCTGCCAGTTCAAAATCCACCCAGACATTATCCGTGGGGATCTTTGTCTCGAGGATCTTCGCCATACGGGTGACGGCCGAGTCATCATCCGATCCCGGAAGAGCAAATCCGACGATCGTTCTGTACTCAACTGATGAAACTACCCTGCCGCAGCCGCCGAGGAGCAGGCCTGAAACGGCGAGGAACGTCATAAAAGAAATCAGGAATCTGATCTTACGCATGGACTTTATCTCCGTTGAACTGAGACTGCAGGCTGCGGCGCCTCAAAGCGCACCCCTGCGGTCATCTGCGGGCGCTTCACGCCTGTCTGTAGGTCGAAAGGAAGTGCTCGATCTTATCCATCGCCTCCACAAGGACCGGGATCCTGGGCAGATAGACAATTCTGAAATGATCCGGCGCGATCCAGTTGAAGCCTGTTCCCTGGACAAGAAGGACCCGCTCTCTCTTCAGCAGATCATATGCGAACTGCATATCGTCATGGATGTTGAATCTCTCGCAGTCCAGCTTCGGGAAGCAGTAGAACGCAGCCTTCGGCTTTACGACCGAGAGGCCCGGAATGGAATTGACCCTCTCGTAGATAAAATCTCTCTGCTTCGTGATGCGTCCCGTCTCATTGACATAGCCCTTGACAGACTGTGTACCCCCGAGCGCCGTCTGTACGATCGACTGCGCAGGGACATTGGAGCAGAGCCGCATGGAGGACAGCATCTTGATCCCTTCAATATAATCCTTTGCGATCTCCTTATTTCCGGAGAGGATCATCCACCCGATCCGAAAGCCGGCGATCATGTGGGATTTTGAGAGTCCCGAGAAGGTCACGCAGAACAGATCCGGTGCAAGGGATGCGATGGACGTGTGCGTATACCCGTCCATCAGAAGTCTGTCATAGATCTCGTCCGAGAAGAGAATGAGCTGATGTTCCCTGGCAATCTTAACGATTCCCTGAAGGACATCGGGCGGATACACAGCGCCGGTCGGATTATTCGGATTGATGATGACGATCGCCTTCGTCTTGTCCGTGATCTTGCTCTCAATATCGGCAAGATCCGGATACCACTCGCTCTGCTCGTCACAGATATAGTGGACTACTTTTCCTCCGGCCAGGGTCGCACATGCGGTCCAGAGCGGATAATCCGGTGCCGGGATGAGAATCTCGTCCCCGTCGTCGAGCAGTGCGGACATGCAGAGGTTGATCAGCTCCGACGCCCCGTTCCCTGTATAGATATCTTCCATGGCAACATTCGGAATGTTGAGATTCTGCGCGTACTGCATGATCGCCTTTCTGGCGGCCCAGATCCCCTTTGAGTTGGAATAGCCCTCGCTCTCGCGCAGATTGGAGGACATATCACTGATCACTTCCTCAGGTGCCCTGAACCCGAACGGAGCCGGATTTCCGATATTCAGCTTCAGGACTTCAAGTCCCTTCGAGATCATCCGGTCAGCTTCCTCTACGACCGGTCCGCGGACATCATAGAGAACGTTGTCCAGCTTGGAAGATTTCCTGAATTCTCTCATGCTCTTATCTCCTTAATCGTCAGTTACGCTCATCAAGAACGCTGCCATAAAGTATAGCACAATTTATCACAATGTACACGGAAACTTCCGGGGTTTTAAGTACCGTCATTTCTCCCCGTTCGCCTTCTCCATATGCACATTCAGGCCGCGGATCTTCGCGTTCTTCATCGCCCGCATGACCTTGTCCGCGTTCTTTCTGTCCACATCCACGAAAGAAAAGCTCTCCCCGAGATCGATCGCCCCGACAAGCCTTCCGGATATACCGGCCTCGCCCGCGATCGCCCCGAGAATATCCCCCGGCTTTACATGCTGCTTTTTGCCGATATTGATGAACAGACGGACCATATCATCGTCCGCATGGTCTTTTGCTCCCCTCTTTTTGACCTTCAGCTTTTTGCCGTCCAGACGGCCTTTGCCGGTAAACTTCTCTCCCCGGTCCCGCCTGTCTCCGCGCTTCCCTTCCAGATCGTCCAGAGCGCGGGGGACCTTCCGGTCAGAGAGATCGTCCTCTCTTACCGCCCCGTCTCCCATAAGGAGCGAAAGGAGCGCCGCAGCAAGATCCATCGAGGAGACCTCATCCTCAAAGATCCGCTTGTCAAGGATATCGTAGATCCTGTTCATCCGCTCTTCATTTTTGTCGAGATATTCCACTGCGGAGTCAAGGATCTTTTCCGCACGGATATCATTGATATCTCCCAGAGAGGGGATCGCCTGAGGAATGATCTTCGTCCGGCAATACCGCTGGATATCTCTCATCTTGTAAGCTTCCCGCCCGACGACCAGGGAATAGGCAGTGCCCTTCCGGCCTGCGCGCCCGGTCCGTCCGATCCGGTGTACATAGTACTCGTCGTCCTGCGGAATGTCATAATTAAAGACGGCCTCTATGTCCTCCACATCGATCCCGCGTGCCATGACATCCGTCGCCACCAGAATATCCGTAAGTCCCTTGCGGAATCCTTTCATAACACGGTCCCTCTGGGCCTGAGACATATCTCCGTGCAGACCTTCCGCATAGTACCCTCTGCCCTTCAGCTCGTCGACCAGTTCGTCGACTTTCTTCTTCGTATTGCAGAAGACAACGGAAAGCTTCGGCTCATAGAGGTCTATCAGCCTCGTGAGCACTTCCGTCTTTTTATTCGGACGTACATCGTAATAATACTGAGTGATCTCCGGGACGGTTAATTCCTTCTTTGCGATCGTCACCCTCTCAGGATCCGTGAGGAACTCCCGGGCGAGCTCGGCGATCTCCCGCGGCATCGTTGCGGAGAACATGACCGTCTGGCGCTCCTCCGGAAGCGCAGAGAGGATCGTCCGCATATCGTCGATGAAGCCCATATCCATCATCTCGTCCGCCTCATCCAGAACGACTGTGTGCACATGATCCATCTTCACGGTCCCCCGCCTCATATGGTCCATCACCCGTCCGGGTGTGCCGACCACGATCTGCGTCCCGTCCTTCAGTCCCCTGATCTGCTTCACGATATCCTGGCCTCCGTAGACCGGCATGATCTTCACATTATGCATGTACTTTGCATATCGGTGAAGCTCATCCGAGACCTGGATCGCGAGCTCCCTCGTCGGGCAGAGGATAACTGCCTGCAGTTTTTTCAGCTTCGGGTCGACTTTCATAAGGAGCGGAAGTCCGAACGCAGCGGTCTTTCCGGTCCCGGTCTGGGCCTGTCCTATGAGATCCTTTCCGGCAAGCTGAATCGGGATCGCCTTCTCCTGGATCGGCGAGGGTGCGTCAAATCCCATATCGGAGATGGCCCGCAGAAGCTTTTTTCCGAGGCCGAGCCGCATGAAAGCGGGGGTCTCCTCCTCATTGGAAATCTCCGATCCGTTCCCGGATATCTCATCCGCCCCGGTCAGAGGCCCGTCCGCCTGTCTCTCATCTTCCGTTACCGCTGTTCTCTCATCCTTCATATCAATCGATTCCAAGCAGTTCCCTCCTTATGTTCTTCCCTTTTCTTCCTTCACAGCTGCATTTTTCGCATTTGGTTACTAAACCATATCTCCCCGGAAAAGTCAATCCCTGCACTTGATAAAACTGTTGACATCCCTGCACTTGATAAAACTGTTGACAGTTGATAAGATGATAGGAGTTCAACGTGTATTCAGGAGCATAGCAATGGAAGAAAAAAAGTACAAAATTAAAATCAGACGCGGCCACAGCGACAAACTCTGTTTCTGGCTCGATCCGCTGAGCCAGGAGATCCTTGACGGGGATGCCGATCTTATCGAGGAGGATGAGCTTTCCTGCGACAATAAGTGCATGCACAGACTTGTCGGGCCGTTTCTCAGGCAATATTATCCGGGGAAGATCCGCTGGAAGAACGAGCTTAATCTGATCCCCATGAAGAACGTCCGTATGCTGGAGAAAGAGCTCCGTGCCTGCATCAGGCTTCTGAAGGAAGGGAAGCTCGATGACCCGAGACTGGACATTGTCAGGGATGAATTTGATCTGAAGCTCCTCATTCCCGCAAAGGTCTACAGTGAAAAGTATGAAGGGCAATCACTGGAAGTGATCCGTCAGGGGCTTTTTGAACACATGTACATTGTGATCAATTTCTACAGAGCCATCGCGGATTACCTTGCCGAAATGCTTGAAAAGTATGAGCCGGAAGGCTTTCTCTATATTGCCTTCTCAGCCCCCAGGTGAGCAAAAGGACCGCCGGATCACTCAATTGTGATCCGGCGGTCCTTTTGTCTGCTGTCGTTCCGGGTCCCGTCCGGGAAAAGAACGCTCTCCTTCGGAAGCGATCTGTTCCCGGCACCCGTACGAATTCATATGGTAAATTTTCGTTAATAATGTACATAGAACTCAGCAAGGTCATCCAGCCGCAGACAGCCCAGCATGACGTTCTCCATGTTCCGCGCCGCGCAGCCGCAGTCGATATCGATCAGATGGCCGTGTCCTCCGTGCCAGATCCGTCCTCTTCCGTCCCGCTCCGGCCCTTTAAAGAGGAGCGTCGGCGTATGTCCGAAGATCATCTTGGTGTTCTTCGGGTACTTATTGTAGAGCTCATCATAAGAGATATGGTCGAACTCCATCGACATGCGTGTGTAACGCGGATAGACGCGGTCCCACACCACATGATTTCTCATCTCCGAATCAGCGTCTTTGTACTTCACGGGCTCCTGGTACGGCGTATCCGCGTGGGTGGCGTGACACAGATAGAAGTTCCGGTCTCCTACCTTCAGATTCGGAATAATGACATAGCTGCCGGCCAGATAAGCGAGGATCCTTCTCTGGTCCCGCCTGTCGAGCTCACAGTACTGCTCCCAGGTCGGCCCGCCGCCGTTGTACATCCAGAGCAGGAACTCCTGAGAATTGTACAGCCGGTCCCCGCTTCCCCATACGGTCGCCTTGCGGGCACAGTCAAGCAGGAACATATCATGATTCCCGATCAGGTAGATAATGTTCGGCCTGTCCATAATATATAAAAATGTCTTGATTCCGTCCGGTCCGCGGTCAGCGACATCTCCCAGTATATAGAGGGTATCTTCTTCACAAAAAGAAATCTTCCCGAGCATCCTGAGAAACAGATCATGCCTGCCGTGGAAGTCTGACATTACATATGTACTCATATCCTGCGGCTCCCTTTCTTTCTGACAATAATGATACCATAGAAATCAAAATATGTCACTGTCTGCCGGTTCCGTCCCCTCAGATGATGTCTTTTTCATCATCGATGCAGTAATACTTCTCCCGGAACGAGCGGGGCGACATCCCGCTCCACTCCCGGAAGCACTTTGAAAAATACGACTGATTTCTTATCCCCACCTTGTAGGCGATCATGCCGATCCTCTCATTGGTCATCCTGAGCATCTTCGACGCCTCCTCCATGCGAAAATCCCGCACGCAGCGCGACAGGGTCGTTCTGTAATGCTCGCTGAATTCCTTTCTGAGATAATCGGGAGACAGATTCACGACCTCTGATATTCTCTCCCAGCTCAGTTCCTCGCAGCAGTGCTTTCTGATGAGCCTGTACACCATCTCAAGTTCCCTCACTGACATCTCGCTTTCCCCCCAGTATTCTTTTTAAGTCCGTCAGTTTATAGTTGTCTCTGAACACCGTGGGGGACATGCCGTAAATGCCTCGAAAGCACTTTCCGAAATATGAGGTATTTCTGAATCCGCAGGCTCTCGCGATCTCGCCTGCTTTCCTGTTCGATGAAAGGAGAAGCGCCGCAGCTGCATCGATGCGGACTTTCTCAATGAATCTGCTGACAGAGATCCCCTCCTCCTGCTTGAACAGGCTTCCAAGATAATTTGCTGACAGATGGGCAACTCCCGAGAGAGTTTCCATGGAAAGGTTTTCAGCATAATGGCTCCGGATATACTGCTTGAGTCTCAGGATCTCATACTTCGCGCTGCCCGTGCGGTGTCCGGATACCGGTCCGCCTCCAGCTCTGTTCGGAAGCAGCGTTCCGGTATCTGCGACCAGTATATTCCGTCCGCTGTTACCGCAGTTGGACAACGCTTCAGAAAATGAATCCACTTTTATGATTTTTGCGTCTTCCGATCTTCCCTCAAGACCAGCGCGGATCTCCCTGCAGAAATCGTCATCATCCGTGATCACAAGAATATTATACTTACTCACTTTTCACCCCCGATAATTTGACAGCGTTAATATATCAAAAGTGAAAAGTCTTTCCAAGAATTAAGGAATAATTCACCGGTTTAGTGATAAAAATCCCCGTTTTAATTATACTTTTTGATCTGTACTTTGGATATGGATTAGGATTTTTTCCGTATTTATTCGGAAAACATCCGGATTTCCGGTCATTTTATCCTCATCTTACAGATACATTATCAGGAGATCGACAAGAAGCGCCGCAAGAGAGGCAAAGGCTGCCACCACGATCAGGCTCTTTCTCTGAAATGCAAGAACGACCGCTGCGGCAAATCCTGCAAGGGATGCAGCCGGAGCATCCGTCGAAAAGAGAATTGCGGGAAACGTCATGGCCGCGAGCGTCGCGTAAGGCACATAGTATAAAAAGGATCGGATGAAACGGTTCTTTATTTTCTTCCGGATCAGCGTGAGCGGCAGGGCACGGATCAGGTAGGTGACCAGCGCCATTACCAGAATATAGATATATACAGAGCCTCTCATGATGTCATCTCCCTCTCAGACTGCTCATTCATCTTCAGAAACACCTGACTCCTCCTCTCTGACCGGCCAGAGCGCCGCACAGCATCCTGCAACGAGTACGGTGACCAGGATGATCCTCATTCCCTCTGACAGGGAACGGAGGAACGGCGCGTACCGGCAGATCGTCGCAAGGACCATCCCGGAGATCACCGCTATGAATACCGGCTTCTCATCCCTTGCAGGCGGGATGATGATCGCGAGGAACATGCCGTAGAGCGCGATGCCAAGCGAGCTGACCACCTTCTCCGGAAGGATCGCTCCGGCAGAAGCCCCGAGGACCGTTCCGCCTACCCAGCCGGTGACGGCGGAAAGGATAGCCCCGTAGCTGTAGCGCGGATCGAGGGGGCCTTTTCTTGCTATGCTGATGCCGAAGATCTCATCCGTCACGCCGTAGGCGATCCCGAGCCTGTGTACCGTCTTCGTATCCGGCGGAAGCTTCTGCGAGAGAGCCGCCGACATGAGCAGATATCGCAGGTTGACAATGAACTGCAGGATCGCCATCTCAAAGTATGTTCCGGCCTGGGCGATCACCGTAAGGCCCGCGAACTGGCCTGCGCTCGTGACATTCATGAGCGATATCAGACCAGCCTGAAAAGGCGACAGATCGATGTCTGCCGCCTGAATTCCGAATGCAAAGGATACGGCGAAGTAACCGATCCCTATAGGCATTCCGTCTCTTAAACCTTTTGTAAAAATATTTTTTCTGTCCATATCAAATTCTGATCTGATTCTCAGCCGCCACCAGATCCTCCGCCCCGTACTCCCTGCGGAGGCGCGGCTTCTCGATCTTCCCGGTGGCATTCCTCGGAACGTGCGCGAAGATGATCTCCCTCGGTCTCTTATACTTCGGAAGCTTCATACAGTATTCCTCAATGTCGTCCTTCGTACAGGTATATCCCTCTTTGATCTCAATGATCGCGGCTGTCTTCTCGCCGAGTCTCTTGTCCGCAAGTCCGATGACCGCGACATCCTTTACAGGCTCATAGCCGTGCAGGAAATCTTCGATCTGTACCGGATAGATATTCTCTCCGCCGGAGATAATGACATCCTTCTTGCGGTCGACCAGAAAATAAAAACCGTCCTTATCCCGCATCGCCATGTCGCCGGTGTAAAGCCATCCCTCTTCGTCCATGACCTCGGCGGTCGCCTTCGGATCATTGTAGTAGCAGGTCATGACGCCCGGTCCGAACACGGCGAGTTCGCCGACCGTCTCAGGCTCCGTGATCTCATTGCGGTTCTCATCCACGATCTTTACCTGCCATCCGAATCCCGGAACGCCGATCGCGCCGACCTTGTGGATATTCTCCACGCCGAGGTGCACACAGCCCGGACCGATCGACTCTGACAGACCGTAGTTCGTGTCGTACTGATGCTTCGGGAAGTATTCCTTCCAGTGCCTGATCATGCTCGGCGGCACGGGCTGTGCCCCGATGTGCATGAGACGCCATTTTTTCAGATTATAATTCTCAAGCTTCAGCGCACCGGAGTCCAGCGCATCCAGTATATCCTGTGCCCACGGGACAAGGAGCCAGACGATGCTGCATCTCTCCCTCGATACGGCCTCAAGGATATCCTTCGGCTTCGTTCCCTTGAGAAGGACAGCCTTCCCGCCCGAGATCAGACTTCCGAACCAGTGCATCTTGGCGCCCGTGTGGTACAGGGGCGGGATGCACAGGAACACATCGTCCTTCGTCTGCCCATGATGCTTCTGCTCCACCTTCGCGCTGTGCATGAGCGATTCGTGCTTGTGAAGGATCGCCTTCGGGAACCCGGTCGTACCCGAAGAGAAATAGATCGCGGCGTAATCTTCATCCGTGATCAGGATCCGCGGATCGCGGCTGGAGCAGTTCGATGTAAGCTTCGTATAATCCTCCGCGAAAGAGGGACAGGAATCTCCGTAGAAGAACAGGAGCCTGTTCTTCGAGATGCGGTCTGCGATCTCCTCCACACGGCCGATGAATTCCTGACCGAAGAGCAGAACATCGCACTCGGCAAGCTTTACGCAGTACTCGATTTCGTCAGAAGTATAGCGGAAATTCAGCGGCACGGCAAGAGCGCCCGTCTTCAGGACGCCGAAATAAATCGGAAGCCACTCAAGGCAGTTCATGAGCAGGATCCCGACCTTGTCATCCTTTTTGATCCCCCGCTCGATCAGAAGATTTGCGAAGCGGTTGGCCTTCTCATTGAAGACGCGCCATGTGATCTCTCTCCTGTAAGGGGTATCCTGCGTCGAATGTACCAGTTCATATTCTCTCCAGGTGATCCTCCTGTCTTCACTTTTTGCAGGATTCAGTTCCACGAGAGCGATGTCTTCCGGATACAGCTTGCAGTTCTGTTCAAGCAATTGTGTTATGGGCATTCTCTTTACTCCCTTATATGTTATTTTCGCGAATTAACGCTTTCGCCTATTGAAGTATATGGCTTTTCCCCTGGATTGTCAAGAAGGCAGATCCTTCCCGGAAGTACTCTGTCCTGTCCCTCTGCGCTGTCCCTCTGTGGACCTCTGTACGGATCGTATCCGGTAAATGATTTTCATGGCGCGATGCGTCTTTCAAAGGTCCGGACTCCGCATATGCCGACTATTTCCCGGATCACCCGGCATACTCCTTATAAGGCCGGGTCGCCTTATAAAGCCACGCAAGCTCCTCCCCGGAGAGGAAGGGAGAGATCTTCTCATAAACGCCTGCATGATAGGCATCAAGCCGCTCGATATCTCTCGGCTGCATATAGGAAGGATCGATTCCCCTGAGGTCGATCGGCGCCCAGGTGAGCGGCTCGAACCGGAGAAAACGCCCGTACTCATTCTCAACATCCGGAACAGTCATGAGGATCGTCTCCGTCCGGATTCCGTATTCATTCTCGATATAGATCCCCGGCTCATCAGAAACGACCATGCCCGCCTCAAAGGCAGCATCCGGCTGTCCCGGAACCGATTTCCACCGGATGCTCTGCGGTCCCTCGTGAACATTCAGGATGTAGCCGATCCCGTGTCCCGTTCCGTGATTATAATTGATAGCATGCTCCCAGAGAGGCATTCTTGCGCAGGCGTCCAGAAGGATCCCGGTCGTCCCGTGCAGGAATCTCGCATTCAGGAGATTCAGATTCGCGACCGCAACGAGCGTGAAGTCTCTCTTCTGCCTGTCTGTCAGCGGTCCGCATACGATCGTTCGGGTCACATCCGTCGTCCCGCCGAGATACTGTCCGCCGGAGTCCACGAGATAGAAGCCCTCCGGTCTGATCTCCGCACAGTTCTCCTCCGTCGGCATGTAGTGCGCCATCGCGGCATTTGCCCCGTAAGCTGAGATCGTCGGAAAAGAGAGCCCCATAAAACCGGGGATCTGCGCCCGGAGCGCGTCAAGCTCACGGGCTGCCGTTATCTCCGTCATTTTCTCTCTGCCGATTTTCCCGGAGAGCCGGCAGAGGAATCTGCAGAGCTCCACCGAATCCATGAGGTAGGCCTGATAAATGTTTCTGATCTCGACCGGATTCTTCACCGCCTTCATGCGCTCCGTCGGATTTGCGGCGCAGACGATCTCCGCCTTCTCTCCCAGAATGTCAGCAATGCGAACGCTGACGTGCTGCGGATCGATCAGGACCTTCCCACTGAGAGAGAATTTCCCGAAAAAGTCGTATAACCCGCTGTATTCACACAGAGTGACTCCGATCTTCTCCGCATACGCGCGGAAAGCGTCATCCGTCTCGGTGCTCTGAATAAATAGAAAGACGCTTTCCTTCCCGATCAGCGCGTGGCAGAGCGCAACAGGGTTGCACTGAACGTCGTCCCCGCGGATATTCAGCGCCCAGCAGATATCATCGAGCTTAGACAGAAAGAGCCAGTCGCACTCTTTCTTCGCAAGCGCTCCGCGAATCTCACTGATCTTCTCCTCCGCTGTCTTTCCCGCCAGCTCGTCTGAGATCGTATAGACAGGATGCGACGGGAGCTCCGGTCTGTCCGTCCATACCGCCTCCGCCGGATCGAGATCCATGCGCACCGATGCGCCGGCTTTATTCGCGAGCTCCACGAGCCGCCTGCCCCTCTTGAGAGCAATGCATCTCCCGTCAAATGCAAAGGTCATCCCGGGACGAAGCGCTTCCGAAAGATATTTATCGACTCCCGGAACGCCTGGCTCCCCCGACCGCATGAGATGAATGCAGCTTCCCGAAAGCTCCGCTTCCGCGGAGATAAAGTATCTCCCGTCTGTCCAGAGCTCAGCGGTCTCCATCCCGATCACAAGATCGACATTATCACTCGTGCAGCCCGAGAAATACTCCGTCACCTTGAAATAATCTCCGACATACTCAGAGAAATGAAAATCAGTGGACGGGATAAGAAAATAGTCTATCCCTTCATCCTCCATGAACTTACGAAGTCCGGCTATCCTGTCATCTGAAATGTGCATATTGTTTTCCTTTCCGTATTTTTGTCCTTATAAGGCGATTGCGAAACGTTGTGCTCCATGGAAATTGTGTGAACATTCAAACGGCTTCCGCGCCAGGAACTTCTGATCATTCGTGCAGGCTGCGAAAAAGCATTCGCAAAAAGTACGAACTCGCTGCGCTCAGACGCGTGCTTTTTGCTCATTTCGCATCCTGCACTCATGAAGAAGTTCCAAGGCTTGTGCAGAATGTTTGAATTGCTCACACAATTCCATTCCGCACATAGTTTCGCAGTCACCTGCTTATGTCCTTATAGTTCATTGCAGATCCGAATGCAGAACGGGCCTGTGCGAAGGCGGTAAACGGATCCCGTACTGCATGCCCATGTGTTCCTGAAGGAGCCTTCCGGCATATCATCCTTCTTACTGAGCAAGTCCCAGTACATCCGCAATAAAAGCGTGCGCCATCTCCGGCCATACCGTTACTTCAAAGACCGGTACATCATTCCGCTCCGTGATCCCGGTCCCGAAATGGTCGTTCTCATGGAGAAGGCGGATCGTCTCGTCATCCAGTCCCAGCTCTCCCCGATCCGCGGCTTTTGTAAAGTTCCGGCACTGCTCATAAGTATAATCCGGACTGTTCCTGTGATCCGCCCATTCTTCATTTGCCAGAGAGAGCCCGTGCTTCCCCCTCGAGAAAATGTGAAGGCTGTGCCTGATCCCGTGATTCTTCAGTGCCTCGGCGTAACGCAGACTGTTGCTCACGGGAACGCTCGCATCCGTCGATGTATGCCACAGAAAGGTCGGCGGCACATCCTCCGTCACCTGCGTCTCGAGGGAGGCATAGTGCAGCTCATCTGCTATCGTCACGCACCCCGGCATGGCACAGGGGCCGAAGGCTGTCTCCTCCATCTTTCCTTCACTTTCGGCTTCCTCTCTGTTGATGCCGAGAAGCGCTTTGATCGTCCCGTTATGCGTATCCGTCGTCGAAATGACGGGATAGCAGAGAACAGAGACGTCCGGCCTTGCGGAGAACGCAGCCAGATCCGGATCCGATTCCTGCGCATCCATATGGTGGACAGCGAGGGAGGCTGCGAGATGACCGCCGGCCGAGAAGCCGAGGACGGCTATCTTTCGGGGATCGATTCCATAGCGGTCCGAACCTGCACGGAGCATACGCATGGCGCGCGCCGCGTCACTGAGCGCCTGCATCTTAAGCGGAGCAAAGTCCATGGGATTGACCGTGTAGACCAGGACAAACGCGTTGTACCCTTTGGAGAAGAACCGTTTGGCGACGATCTCGCCTTCCCTCGAGGAGACGAATTCGTACCCGCCCCCGGGAATGATCAGGATCGCCGGACGGATCTTTTCGTCCTCATGACGGTAGGCTATAAAAAAAGGCCTGAAACCGAAGGCTGACGGATAACTGTATTCATGTTCCTCGTAGATCTCAATTCTTTCAATGATCATAGTGTTCTCCTCACCTGGTAAGAATCCGTGTCCGGAACGCCTCAGCGTTCCTGCCATGCCGGAACGCATGAGCCCGCTTTCCTTAAATCAGTCATCCCCTGTAAGACACCCGGCCGCTACGTAAAAGGGTAACACAAAACTGTTTGCCCCGCAATGCACCACATGCGCCTCATTGAGATTGTCGGGCTGCTTCCGCCGTGCAGATCGCGAACATCTGTCCCGCCACGCAGATTGCGAAGAACCGTCCCCCCGTACAGATCGCGAAGGACCGCCCCCCGTGCAGATCGCGAAGGACCGTCCGGATCGCGCCGCCGCAATCCTCAGGACGCAGAAAGACCGCCGGACTTAAGGGACCGGCGGTCTTTTAAGTATGGAGGAGCGTCTCAGCGCTCATCTATGTGCTGCCCCCTGAGCAGCATTCCTTATTCTGTACTCAGGCTTTGCACTCGCCGATGCCCAGCGGGTTGCCTTCGTTGAAGTTGCGGGCATTCTCAAGCGTAACTGCCGCGATTGCCTGAAGAGCTTCCCGTGTGAAGAATGCCTGATGAGATGTCAGGACAAGGTTCGGGAACATCAGCAGTCTCGCTGTGATCGAGTGCTGCAGGTAGTCATCCGAATGGTCTGTGTAAACGTTCTCATCCTCGCCCTCGTAAACATCGAGCGCGACTGCATGGAACTTTCCGGCCTTCAGCGCATCGATCAGGGCTTCCGTATCGATCAGTCCGCCGCGGGCTGTATTGACGAGCATCGCAGTGTCCTTCATCTTCGCGATTGCCTTCGCGTCGATCAGATGATATGTTCCGCCATCGCCCATGATCAGCGGAGCATGGAGGGAGATCAGGTCAGCCTTCTCAAAGAGCTCATCCTTCTCAACATACGTGAGGAGGCCTTCGTCTACGAGTCCCTGATTCGGGAATGCATCCCATGCGATGACGGTCATGCCGTAGCCCTTGCAGATCCTTGCCATGCACTGGCCGATCTTGCCGGTGCCGATGATGCCGGCGACCTTATTGTGGAGGTCAACGCCGAGAAGTCCGCTGAGTGCGAAGTTGTTGTCCTTGACCTTGTTATATGCCTTGTGCAGCCTTCTGTTGGCTGTCGTGATGATCGCCATGGCATGCTCGGCGACCGCATACGGAGAATAAGCCGGAACACGAATGACAGTGATGCCGCACTCTTTCGCCGCCTGAAGATCAACATTGTTGAAGCCCGCGCAGCGCAGAAGGATCAGCCTGACACCGCACTCCTTGAGGGTCTCGACAGCAGCTCTCGGAGCTTCATCGTTGACAAAGATGCAGACAGCGTCAAATCCCTTTGCCAGATAAGCGGTCTCAGGTGTAAGACGGGTCTCGAAATACTTGATATCGCAGTTGTAGGTTCCTTCGCCCTTATCCTTGGCGAGCTCGCTGAAGAAGATACGGTCATAATCCTTTGTCCCGAAGAAAGCAATCTTTAAGACTTCCACTTTCTTCTTCTCCTTGAATTCCTCCTCAAGGACCTTGGAAATAGCGCTGATAGCTGCATCTTCGTCGCCGCCCTCAGCGGTGATTTCAAGGACGGAGCCTTTTACTGCGTGGAGACCGAGAATCTGAAGGACATTGTTGCCGTTCGCTGCCTTGTCTCCGCACTTGATGGTGATCTGGGAGGTAAGTCCCACACAGCACTGTGCAAGAAGCGCTGCCGGGCGTGCATGGATACCAAGAGCATTCGTCACTTCATAAGATAATGTTTTCAACTTTTTCTCCTTCTGGAGCGTTCTTAATAGGATGCAGAGTCCTTTACTGTGATCCGTACCGCCGCTCCTCCGGCCGGATCAGATGGATACCCCTGAAGATGAACCCCTCATCCTCTTTGGGCATATTTTTAAAGCACCTGTCACTATTAGAGATTTTATCACAAACAAATATCTATTGGTAGTGTTTTTATCGTGATTATCTACAAATTTACGGCCGGCCGGCACCCGTTCACCCCTGCATTATTGCCATTTTTCCTGTTTTTTAAACCGTATTCCGCACGGATTCGTCAACTTCCGGATAAAATCCGCCCGTCAGTCGTCATCCTCATCATACAGGGCGGAAAGGATCTCCGAAAACTCTTCCTCATCATATTCTGTCTCTCCGGAGGACTCTTCGGAAGGATCCTCCTGTCGGTCATACTCTTCCTCTTCCGAAAGAAACTCCTCTTCTGAGAGCAGATCTTCCTCCGTCATATCCCCCTCTTCCTCGAAAGCCCCGTCTATTTCTTCAAGAAGCTCCGCGTAGAACCGGGCCTTCTCCGGTTCGTCGATCTCTTCGTAGAGGAAAGCTGCCCGGTCATAGAGGAGGTAATATTCCATGAGAATGGGATTCGTTTCCGGCAGAGCATCTTCGATCACTTCCTTCGCCTTCGCAAAATCGCCTCGTCTCATGAGGATCATCCCGTAGGCAGCTGCAAGGTTCGGATCATCCGGATATTTTCCGGAAAGCATGGCGAACCATCTGTCACATTCGTCCGCCCGGTCGAGATTTTCGAGGCACTCTCCGACGTCCCCCATGATAAAGTATGCATTTTCATTGTCGCAGGCAAAGAGGTCGAGAATACGCCGGTCGAAGTCAAGGCACTCCGAAAACCTCATGCATTCCATGAGAAGAGAGCCGGCTTCGAGGACGAACTCCTCCGCATGGATCTCACCATCCGACGCTTCCGTCACCTTCGAAAAATCAGGCTTCTCGATTTCGCCGCTGCCTGCCATACGGTAAAAGCTGTCGCGAACACAGGTCTCAAGCTCAGGGAGGATCGACAGGGCAAGATCATCCGCCCCCGCCTCCTCGCTCTCCGCCTTCTCGCTGAAGCTGCGGATCCTCTCCCCGAGCTGCTCCACCTCCGCATCACAGACAATCGGCACGTCGTACAGATCATACGGCTTTTTCGCAAGAAGACGAAGCTCTCCCTCATATTGTTCCTGATTCAGAGTTCCTTTATTCCGATCCAGTATCTCATTCCGCACATCGAGCATCAGGGCACGGGCCTCGAGCCGGAGATAGCCCATTCTCTGCAGAGTCCCGTAGACCTCCCCGACATATGCCGGTCCCTCTTTGATTTCCCTCTTCAGAGCCTCATGAGCGGCGTAAAAAGAATCCAGGGACTCCTCTATATTCCTGTACCAGTCTGACAGCATGCTTTTCTCCTCCGTCCATCCTCAATTTTTCCGCAAAAGAATCACGGAGTCCGGGTCAGTCGCAGTTCTCCGCAAAAACATCACGGACTCCTCAAAAGTCACAGATCTGTGCCGATCCGCCGCAGAGTCCTCAGTGGTCATCGCTCTCGCAAATCCGGCACTTAAGTCCTCAGAAATCATATCTCCGTGGAAACCCGGCACCCAAGTCCTCAGAAGTCATATTTCTTCGTAAAATATCCTTCCAGGAATTTCTGCGCCAGCGAATTCGGCCGGATATTCTTTCTGGCTTCCCCGACCGTGAACCAGCTGTACGAGTCGATCTCGCTGTTCGGCTCCGGTTCCTTCTCCTTCACGATCACTGTAAAATTCAGCATGAGCGTGTTGGACGGTGCAAAATAATGGCTCCTGTTAAAATGGATCTCCTCCGCCTCGAGCGACAGTTCCTCCATCAGTTCTCTTCTGCAGGTGTCTTCCGCGTCCTCCCCCTTCGTCACGTATCCGGCGACCAGAATATAGGTCGGTCTTCCGTACTGTCGGATCAGGAGGACCTTATTTCTCTCCTCATTCATGCAGATCATACTGACGGCAGTGGAGAAGATCGGGAAACGAAAATCCCCGCATGTCTCGCAGTAGGGGATATTCCCTTCATTTTCCAGATACTTTTCCGTAAGAAGCGTCCCGCACTGCGGGCAGTACTTCAGTTCAAACATAGGCGGCTCCTTTCAATATCCCGGTTCACCTTCAGTTCATTGCAAAGCGGTGTGCCGTATGAAAATTTATATGAGCATTCATGAAATTCCGTTCCGGATCCCGAAACATCGAACTGATGAAAATAAGTATATCATTTCACCGGCATTTCCGAAAGATGCCCGTCATCCTCTCATGATCTTCCGGAGCTTCAGCGCCGCGAAAAGCACCACCGCGTCCTGGAACACTCTCGGCTGGTATCCGCACCGCTCATGGATCCTGTTCAGCCTGTACTGAAGAGTATTGACGTGCATGAATATTTTCTCTGAAGTCATTTTCAGAGACTGGCCGCAGGAAAAATAGGTATCAAGGATCTTAATGTCCTCCTCCGTCAGGTTCTTCAGGCATTTTTCAAGGAACACATCCTTCGCGTTCGGAGAAGCGCTCGCAAGAAGGATCTCCAGATCCAGTGTATCGAACAGCGAGAGATTTTCCCCCGGTCCCAGGCTCTGGATCGCAAGTCCTGCCGAAAGCCAGGACTGATACAGATGGGAGAAGCTTCCCCTCCGCCCGACTCCGATCTGCATGATATCCCCGTACTGTGCGGCCAGCTCCCGGATCATGTACATATACTTTTCCACGGATTCGTCCTCTGCCAGAAGGACATATTCGTCGGGATATCTGTATGTGTAGAGATGCGTGCCCATCCGGTCGAACACCTCCTGAAGCTTCGTCTCGATCATGGACAGGTTGTAGAGATTATATCTCCGATTCAGCTTGAAGACGATACAGCGCCACTTACCGTTCTCCGTCTCTACACCGTTCCTTGCCAGGACCTCCTGCTGAAATTCCGGGTTTATCCCCTCATTCTGGACAAGCGTCCTGACCAGATAGTCGATCCTGGCCCGGTCATTGCGGTCCTTCATGTCGATCTCATGCTCCCGAAGGAGGAGCAGTGTGATGCGCTGCGCAAGGTACGCATAGCGGCTGATCTCGTCCGGTTCCCCCGTGATGCCGATGACCGCGACCGTATCCCCGTGAAAGCGGATCGGCATATTGATGCCCTTCCGCACGTTCCCGGACTCCTCTTCCTGCTCTATGGTGATGATCTCCCCGCTCTTTGCAGCCTGGTAGCCGACCTCATGAAACTCCCCCACCCGGGCTGTATCCGTGCTTGCGTATATTTTTCCCGACGGGGAAATATAGTTGATATCGTGATCGCAGATGGATTTCAGTGTCTCCACGATCTGCATGGCGAGCTGCGTATTTATCATCTTCGGCATACTTCTCATCCCTCTCTGCCAATATTGTCCGAGGCTTCGTCGACTTCTGTTACAGTTCTTTTTCCGTACTGCTTTCCGGGACTAACGTTTTATCTCAGTACGGGAAGGCCCCGGAAGATATCAGCTGACGCTGATCTGAGTCCCGCACAAGGTCTCGCGAGCGAGACTCGAATTCCTGTCCGCCCTCCCTAAATATATCATATATAACAAATATTTCAACATCATTCAGGGCATATTTGTGTTGAAAAACATATTCAACAGACATTTTCACTGTTATAATGGAACCATCAAATGGAACAAAACAAAGCCAGTAAAGGAGGTAACCCCATGAAGTTCTTATTTGCATCTGATTCCTTCAAAGGCACGCTTTCCAGTGAACAGACCGTAGAGCTGCTTGCAAAGGCAGCAAAAAATGTCTTCGGAGAAATCGAATACAGCGGCGTCCCGGTAGCTGACGGCGGTGAGGGCACCACCGACGCAGTCATCGCTGCGGAGAACGGTGAGAAGATCTACGTCGACGTATTCGGGCCGCTCATGGAGCGCACGAAGGCTTACTACGGCAAGTTCGGCGGGAACAAAGCCGTTCTGGAAATGGCCGCAGCATCCGGACTTCCGATGGTCCCGATGGACAAGAGAAATCCGCTGAACACTACGAGCTACGGCACCGGCGAGATGATCCGTCACGCACTCGATCAAGGATTCACCGACATTTCCATCGCGATCGGCGGAAGCGCCACCAATGACGGCGGAATTGGCTGTGTGAGAGCGCTCGGTGTCCGTTTCCTTGACAAGGACGGGAAGGAGCTGGAAGGCCGCGGCGCGGATCTGGAGAAGATCTGCTCCATCGATGTTTCCGAGCTGGATCCGAGAATCAAGGATGCAAAGATCACAGTCATGTGCGACGTGACAAATCCGCTCTGCGGTGAGAACGGGGCTACCTACACCTTCGGTGCCCAGAAAGGCGGCACTCCGGAGATCCTTGACCGTCTGGAGAAGGGAATGTGCAACTACCGCGATGTCATCAGGAAGCAGTTCGGCATCGATCCCGACGAGCTTCAGGGCGGCGGCGCTGCGGGCGGTCTCGGCACAGCTCTCAAGGTATTTCTCGGAGGCGAGATGAAGTCCGGTATCGATACCGTTCTCGACCTGATCGATTTCGACAACAGACTGGACGGCGTAGATCTGGTCGTCACGGGCGAAGGCAGAACAGACTGGCAGAGCTGCTTCGGCAAAGTCATGCAGGGCGTCGGCCAGCGGGCAAAAGCCAAAGGCGTTACCGCTGTAGGTCTTTCGGGAAGTCTCGGAAGGGATGCGGATCAGATCTTTGCACACGGAATCGAATCCCTCATGACAACGGTCGACGCCCCGATGCCTCTCGAGGAGGCTCTCGGTCGTGCGGAGGAGCTGTACTATCTCGGTGCAGTCAGAATGTTCCGCTTCATCAAGGCAGGCATGGATATTCAGGCAAAGCGCTGATCGACGTATAAGACGACAGGAGCAGATATCATTTATAACATCACTGCCTCATCTCAGTTCCATCTTAGTTTCATCTCAGCTTCATCTTGGTTTCATCTTAACTTCATCAGGTCACGTGTCCGGCCGGCGAGTCGGATACGTGATGAATATACTCACATGAAAGGGACAACATATATGGAAGCCGTTGCTGATTTTTCAACCCTTGGTGCCCTCCTCGGGCTCGTCATTGCAATTATTCTCATCATTAAAAAAGTTCACCCGGCCTACAGTCTGATCCTCGGAGCCCTCCTCGGCGGTATCATCGGAGGAGGCGGCCTCGTCACTACAGTCAATACCATGGTGAGCGGCGCACAGAGCATGATGTCTTCTGTCCTGCGCATCATGACATCGGGAATCCTCGCCGGCGCGCTGATCAGGACCGGATCTGCACAGAAGATCGCGGAGACCATCGTCGACAAAATGGGCGAAAAGAAGGCAATCGCCGCCATCGCGATCGCAACGATGATCATCTGTGCTGTCGGAGTCTTTGTAGATATCTCCGTCATCACCGTTGCACCGATCGCCCTCGCGATTGGAAAAAGAGCAAAACTCCCGAAGGAAAGCCTCCTTCTGGCTATGATCGGAGGCGGCAAAGCCGGCAACATCATCTCGCCGAACCCGAACACGATTGCTGCATCCGAGGCCTTCAGCGTAGATCTGACATCCCTGATGATGAAGAACATCATCCCGGCGATCTGCGCTCTCATCGTCACGATCCTGCTTGCCTCGATGCTTTCCGGTAAAGCCAATGGTCTCAAAGTCGAGGACAGCGACTGTGATACCGGTGAGAATGCACTTCCCGGCTTCCTGCCCGCAGTACTCGGACCGCTGGTCGTTATTATCCTCCTTGCGCTTCGTCCGATTGCCGGGATCAGTATCGATCCGCTTATCGCACTGCCTGTCGGCGGCCTTGTCAGCACCCTTGTTACCGGAAACGCGAAGAAGGTCGTGGAATTCACGGAATTCGGCCTGTCCAAAGTCATCGGGGTATCCATTCTTCTGATCGGGACCGGTACGATCGCAGGAATCATCAAGGCCTCCATGCTCCAGTATGATGTCATCAACATTCTTGAGACCCTCAATATGCCGTCCTTTGTCCTCGCACCTCTCGCAGGTATCCTCATGGCAGGTGCGACAGCATCCACGACGGCAGGTGCAACAATCGCGGCACAGACCTTTGCCCCGACACTGATGTCCCAGGGCGTTCCCGCACTGGCAGCGGCAGCAATGATCCATGCAGGCGCAACCGTCGTCGATTCTCTGCCCCACGGCTCCTTCTTCCATGCGACCGGAGGCTCCGTCAATATGAGTATCGGTGACCGCATGAAGCTGATTCCGTTCGAGGCCTGCGTAGGTCTTACGAGCACGATCGTGAGCGTGATCCTGTTCCTGATCCTCGGCTGAAAGCTTCTCTTACAAGTGATCCTCCTTACCGAAGCATCCCTGACTTCAGGGCTCTGTTTCGGTTCTTTTTTTCTCAGCGGAGAAGGATCCTGCTTCCATTTCCTGTGAGAGAACAAAGCAGGCAAGCCTGCATCAACTCCCCTGCCCCTCACTCTTGAGGGGC
>CAMOXU010000009.1 GCA_946629525.1 uncultured Clostridia bacterium | reverse complement strand
CTCGCGGAGCGTTTTTGTGTAATAGGAAACGAAGTTTCCTATTACACAAAAAAAGCTGCTGCATCGGTCATCCTGAAGCCGATACAGCAGCCGTCTAAATTCCATGAGCGCAACTGTCTTCTTATTCGATCGTCATGATATCCAGGAATCCTGTCACATCAAAAATATCACGAATTTCATCACTGACATTGCGGATGACCATGCTTCCCTGCCTGTTCATAGCCTTCTGAGCCTTAAGAAGGACACGGAGCCCGGCGGATGAAATATAATCAAGACCCGCAAAATCAAATACAAGCTCGCTGACTCCCTTAAGGGAGTTGTCAAGTTCCGCGTCGAGCTGCGGTGATGTCATGGTATCAAGTCTTCCTTCCGGAGCAATTATAAGCTTTCCGCCTTCAACGGTCTTATTTATTGTCATGATGAACCTCCATAATCAGTCTATGATCCTATTCAAGTATACCTTGTTTTACGAAATTTGCAAACACCTTTCAATGAAAAGATTCTTCCGCAGAAGATTCTTCCTTCCTCACGTACTTCCTCTCGAACTCGTTGGCTGTCATCGGATTTGCAAAAAGAGATCCCTCAAAAAGGTTGCACCCCATTTCCGTGAGGAGCTTCCTCTGTTCTTCATTTTCCACTCCGCTCGCAAGGACCTTCATACCGAGCTCGCGGCCCAGACCGACGATCGAATTGAGGATGATCTCGCCGCGATAGCCGATCTCGCTGCCCTCGATAAAGTCCATATTCAGCCGCAGCCGATCCGCCTTCACGTCCCTGAGGATCCCGAGAGATGTAAATCCGGCCCCGAACTCGTCGATGCCGACACTGAATCCTTCCCGGCGGAGACGGCTGATCGACCGGAGGATCTCCCGGTAGCCGGCAAGCATCGCCATGCCGGTGATATCAAGGTGCAGATTCTCGGGGCTCACGCCATACCACCGCGCCATATTGGTGATGGATCTCGCGACGTCGATGTAGAAGAAATCCTGCCCGGAGATCTTGACCGAGATCTGGATATCATCCCGTCCGCGCTCCTTCCAGATGTGGAGCATTTTGATCGCCAGCTCCCAGACGCTCTCGTCGAGGCGCGCGATCAGTTCCGTCTTTTCAAGAATTTCCCTGAAGTCATCGGGCTTCAGCGTATCCCCGTTCGATTTGACCCAGCGGGCCCTCGCCTCGGCACCGACCGCATTCCCTTCCAGATCGAAGACCGGCTGCAGGAACAGTTTGATCTGCTTTGTGCCGATGGCCTTCTCAAAGCTGCTCACGACCTGCTGCTCTTTCAGCATTTCCGAGAGCATTTCCTCCGTGAAAAATGCAATGCTCCGCTCGCTGCTGTTCTCGATCGACCGGATCGCCAGATTCGCGCGGTCGCACATGGCGGATACCGCGATCGAGCGGTCCTTGACCTCGTACACACCCATGTGAATATGCAGACTGAAAACACTGCTGTCAAAGCGGTTCTCGATATCCCTGATCATCCGGGACATGCGCCGTTCACTGAACTCATACCTGTGCATGCAGACAGCAAAATGATCGCTCTCCAGTCGTCCGCAGACCGCTCCTCTTCCGCAGCCGCCGGTGAGCGCGGAAGAAATGTCGAGAAGAACCTCGTTGCCCTTCTCCTTCCCGAAAAGACTGTTCAGGAGCTTGAAATGGCGGATATTGACGACAAGAATATACCACGGCTCCGCGGGATGATCCGCAAGCGCACGGCGGACAGCCATGTAAAAGCCTTCCCGGTTGTAGAGTCTTGTCAGGAGATCGTGTGTGACCGCATGATCCGCATAAATCTCCTCATCCTGAGGCTCCTCTTTTCCGGTGTAAACGACTCTGGCTCCGGTATCCTCCCCATGAGCCATCAAAAGCTCAAGGACGAGACTGAGGACCTCTCCGCTGTCCAGACGCAGCCGGACAGGGACAGACTGGACCGTGATAAATTCATCCTCATACGGCTCCTCCTTGATGAAGCGCTGGCCGCTCTGCCCGGAGCGATAGCTGCTGCAGTTATTGCATCTCTTCTGCTTTCCCCATATGGAAAAGCAGCTCTCTCCATAAGAGAGCTTCCCATCTCCCGTGAGCAGGACCTCCCTGCACTCTCTCGGATCGACCAGACGAAGTGATGAATAGATGCCGCTCATCACGTCGAGGAAACGCTGCATTTCTTCGTATGTATATTCAGTGATTTTCATTATCTCCCACCCGGAAAAACTGTAAAAATACAGAATACTGCCCACAAATACTCACTATTATCATACAACGGCTGAGCAAATTTTACAAACATTCCTTACAATTTTATTCTTCCGGAGCAATCGCGAAACTGTGTGCTGCGCGAAAACCACAGGAGCAATTTCATTCCACACGAAGTTCCGCAGGAGCCTTTTTTCTTCCGGGCGTCCGCGGAACGCTGTACCTCACGGGAGCTCACTCCAGCTCACCGGACAGGGAAAAGAGCTCCTCCCGGAGAACCTGTCTCCGGTCCTTCAGCAGGAGCAGCCTGCTCTGGCGGTCATATTCCGGGCTCCCGTGTTCCTGAATGAACTTCATCGCGTACGGGGAGGCGGAGAGTTCTGAGAGGAAGACCACCATCTCCTGACCTTCCCCGAAGGTCTCCGCGAGAAAATGAAATGCATTCTCAAGCTTCTCCCCCGTCCTCTGGACGAATGCCTTCCGTTCCGCCTCCCGCTCCGCGAAGAGATCCCGCATGCGCCCGTAATCCTGCGCGGCATCGCCGCTCCCTTCTCCCGCGACCTTCTCCGCAAGCTCATCCAGCGCGCGGACTGTCATAAGAAGAATTCTCTCCCTCCCGCGGGGAAGCATGCGTGCCGCCCTCTTCGCACTGACCTCTCTCCGAAGTTCGTTGGATGCACTCCGGATCCGGTCGGGGACAGATCTCCGGGTGCTTTCAGGGCCTTCTGCAGCAGACGCCCTGCCGCTCATATTTCCTTCCGGTGCATCAGCCTTCTCCGTCCTTCCCATCGTCTGTCCGGGTGTACCGTCCTCCCCTGCTCCGGAGCCTGCCGCATCCCGCTCCCGCCGCAGATCGTCGCGGATTCCCTTCACGATGCCGAAGAGTTCTCTCTGTACTTCCTTCCGGGTATCCGCCTGCATGAACTCCGCCCCAAGCGCGGAGATCAGAAGGCCGATCAGGCTGAGCTTCTCGTCAAATGCCGCTCCCTTAAGGCTCTCCTCTCCCCCGGAGACCGTTCCCTCGAGGATATCCGGGATCCGGTATACGCTTCGATAGCGATTCCAGAGCTCATAATAGACCGAAAAGGATTTCATGACCTCCGGATCCTGTATAAATCCGGCGATAAGGTCCTGTCCGACAGGCAGCGAAAGTGATTCATAGACCCGAAGAGAATCCGACAGGTCCTCCCAGGCGCGGGGCGTGACAAAGTGCCTGCCGTCCGGATCGTTCGTGACTCTGCAAAAATGCTCCTTCCTGATCTCCAGGTAAGCAGTGACTGCGCCATGGACCCCGGCCCGATAGGCATATTCCTTCCAGACCGGGAAGTCCGCCGTGACGTCGATCCTCTTCACGCGGTCCAGCGTGACGATATCAAAATCCCGTACAGACCGGTTATACTCCGGCGGGTTCCCCGCCGTGACAAGCACGAATCCTTCCGGCACTCTGTGGGTTCCGAACATCTTGTACTGCAGGAACTGGAGCATGGTCGGTGCGAGCGTCTCGGACACGCAGTTGATCTCGTCGAGGAACAGGATCCCTTCCCGGATCCCGGAGCGTTCGATCTGGTCATAGACAGACGCGACGATCTCGCTCATCGTATACTCGGTGACCGCATGCTCCTCGCCCCCGTATTCCTTTCTCGCAATAAAGGGAAGACCGATCGCGCTCTGCCTTGTGTGGTGCGTGATCGTATAGGAGACGAGGTTTATGTTCATTTCCTCCGCGATCTGCCGCATGACGGCTGTCTTGCCGACCCCGGGCGGCCCGATGAGAAGGACCGGCCGCTGCCGTTCCGGCGGGATCACATAGGTGCCCAGCTCATCCTTCTGCAGGTATGCACGGACTGTGCGGATGATTTCTTCTTTTGCTTCTCTGATATTCATAGATGTTCCTTTCATGACAGCAGCCGGCAATGCTCCCTGAATTCCGGTCATTCCGCAGAGTGCTGCCTCGCTGCGGCATACATTTTTCCGTCGCCGGCGTCCCGGTCACCACGCAGTGTTCTGCCGCCTTACTGTGCTTCCATCCCGTCCGAATCGGTTAGATACAGCCGGACTGCCCAGGCCGGGGCCTGCCGGTCTTCGAACGCATCGTCCTTCCGGTAGACGAATACGGTCTCGTAGGGTGTCGGATGGGTCGGATAAATGCCGAATCCGTCCGTATAATAGAGGAGTCCCCGCAGATTTTTGAGTTCTCCCTCGCTCTGAAGACGGTCTATGTAGGCGAAGACCGGCCGGAAATCCGTACCGTACCCTCCGCGGACTTCAAATGCGTCCATAAAAGCCTTTATATCCTCCGGAGACCGTATCTTTATATCTTTCCGCACCTGATCGTCGCACTCGATGATGCGGAGGTCCATTCTGTGGAAGAAGGTCTCCTGGCTCTCAAGAACAGCCGCTGTCTCACTGAGGAACTTTTCGACCAGCTCCGCCTGGCAGGATGCGGAGGTATCGATCGCGATCACCAGTTCCTCGACTTTTCTGGACTCACGGTATTCATTTTCCTCGATGAGCGGAAGATTCCCGTACAGTTCCATCCCGTAGTTGTAGAATCCGTAGTCGAAGGAGTCCGGGTCGACCCTCGCCTCCTCCCGGACCACCGCATAGCGCCGGAGAAAGTCGCGGTAGCTCACCCGCTTTCTGTTCTGCACCGCAAGCACCCGGACAAAATCTCCCACGCCGGCGCCGCGCTCCGATCCGAGGGAAAGCAGTTCGTCCTGGAGGCGTTCCGATCTCGCCTTCCAGGCCTCGCGCAGGGCATTCTGAAATTCCCGGGACGTACGGTCCTCTCTGTCCTCTCCGCTGCCGCCGTCCTTTTCTTTGTTTCGCATCTCCTCCCAGAAGCTGTGATCATCCGCAAGAAAGAGCCGGCAGAGCTTCTCCTCCTCCCCGCCCTGCGGCCGGTTCTCCGTAAGATACCGGTAGATCCTCTCGGCTGTGAATGTCTTCATGGCGGAGCCAAGCCTGTCGTAGACCTCCCTGCGGGCATCCGGCACGACTCTGGTGACAGCCGGCGCGTTTTCAATCGAATCCATGACCGACTCGACTGCGATATCGCAGGACAGATTCCACAGGATGACATCTCCGCCCTCCGGCATCCCGTACATATGGCGGAACAGGCAATGCAGGAGCACATGCATATAGACCCGGGGCAAACTGTCCGGATCCTCCAGATAACGGTCGATCAGAAAACGTGGATTGCAGCGCAGGAACTGCGCATCCGTGCCGAGCGAGAGCGTCGTCCGGTCCGGGATCCAGGGGAGCGCGTCCATCGCGGGTCCCATGAAGGGCAGGGACAGATAGAGCTCTGTCCTCACCTCATTGATGATTTTTTCCCCTGCCTCCCTGAGTGCGTCGGTGGCTTTCATCTTTCTATCCCTCATCCGCAGTTTTTACAGCAGAATTCCAATGCCTTTCTTCTCATGCTCGAAGCCGGGCAAAATGCATAATGCTGCGATATCATTCCTCTTCCCTCTCCTCACAGGTCTCCCAGGTCAAAGAGATCCCCGCCGGGATCCGTATTGTCCTTCTCTCCGCGTCTCCCGCAGGACATAAGGAGGGCCGTCATCTCGCCGTCCCGCATCCCGGAGGAGAGCAGCGCGCCGGTATCGGCGGCTTCCGGAGTAAGAAGGCCGTTCCCGGCAAGAAAAAATACCCTGTCCCGCTCATCGATCGAGCGCACGGCGAGGAGCATGCGGATCACGTCCTCCGCATTCTCCCTGAGATAGCTCTCGTATTCCGTCTTCATCTCCTCGCGGAGCTCCTTCGGGTACATGAGCCTCGAGAGCGCGACCCGTGCCCCGCTCTCCGTGCCCTCTCCCCGCGCCCGTGAAAAGAGGGCGTCGTAATTCCTCAGGCTTACCCCTTTCCGCTGCACGGCCTCCCTGTACGCATAGCCGGCGCCCTCGATCCACGAGTGGATCGCCCGCGCGAACGTATCCTCGTCAAAGCCGCGCACATAGGCCGGAAAGTAGAGCTCCGTCTTCCTGCTGCCCTCCACGATCGTCACATACAGCCTGCAGTCAACGCCCGCGAGCAGATCCATGAGGATGGCATATCTCCCTCTCCGGACCCGGAATTCCACATGGGCGAGCGAATCGCAGAGGCGCAGGACTCCGTTTCCCCACCCCTCCGTATAGTCGCTCAAGCTGATCTTTCTGAGCTTTCCGCATCCGTAAAATGCGAACCCGCCCACCTGCCGTACGCTGTCCGGAAGAACGACCTCCTCGATCTCCTTACATTTCTCAAATGCGTGCCCTGCGACGGACAGGACCGGCAGCCCGTCGATCTCTTCCGGTATCTGAAGGATCTTTCCGACTCCGGTCCCGCCTGTTATTTCCGCGTACTCACCGTTTCTTTCGGCGACTCTTCGACTCTTTAGTTCCATTCATTTCCCCAAATTTAATCATCCTGTTCTTCGGGATCGTGATCGTCGCGATCGTCCCGATCCCCTTGCGGCTCTGGATCAGAAGCTTTGCATGGCTGACCGTCCTGAGGCGTTCCTCGACGCTCCGGATACCGATATGAGCGCGCCCTTCCTTTTCCCTGCTTCCGCTTTCGGAGAGCCGGTTCGTGTCGAATCCCGCGCCGTCATCTTCAATCGTGACCACGAAGGAATTCCTCTTTTCGAAGGACGAGATCCGCACGGTCCCGCCGCCTTCCTTCTTGGTGATACCGTGCTTTACCGCATTTTCAACGAGGGGCTGAAGCGTGAGCGCAGGGATCCGGAAATCCGTGGCGCGGATATCGTACTCGACCTGCAGCTCATCCTCAAAGCGCATCTTTTCAAGGCTCAGATAGCGCCGGATGTGGCTGAGCTCCTCCGAAAATTCGACTTCCCGCTCCTTCTCCAGGCTGTCGAGATTCGTCCGCAGATACTCGGCAAAGTCTCCGACGGCCTTCTGCGCCGCCTCCGAATCCTTCTCGCACAGATAATAGATCGAATTGAGCACATTATAGAGGAAATGCGGGCGCATCTGGCTCATCATGAGCATGATCCGCTCGTCTGACATTTTTTTCTCAAGTTCGTAGGCTTTCCGAACTTCTCTCATGTAAATGAAATTCGACGTGATGAGCAGCGCGAGACTGACCGCCGGAGGCATGAGTTCAAGGGATATGCTGCTTCTGCCGCGGATCAGAGCGGCAAAAAGCGGTGCAGAGATGAATGAGAGCATGGCGATCGCGCTCGATGCCCCCATCGCCCTGCTGTTGTACAGGATCATGACGAGGGTCACGGCCGCGACGATGTAGCCGCCCAGCTGGCCGATCAGATAATACGGACCGGGATCCATTCCCTCCAGGCTCACTGTAAAGATCGCACCATTGAAGCTGGAAATGGTCCACGCCACCGCCTCGACGATACATACGGCGACAATGAGATAGTAGAGATCAGGCGGGACCGGATGATATTCCGAGCAGACCTCGAAGACATAAAATGCATAGAAACAGAGGACCATGTAATAGAATACATTTACAAGGCTCTCAAGTATACGGAGCAGGAGAAGGTATCCCCCGCTCACGGCAGCCTTTCCGGAATCGATCACAAGCCACATGATGATGACCGTGACGAGCATCAGAATATCCGCGCTGACCGTCATCCTGAAATAGGCTGATACACTTTTCCGTCTGCTCTCTTCAAGCGTAATGTTGGCGAGAATAATCACCATGGTGAGCAGGGCAAAGACTGAGACTGCCACATTGATCTGATTCATGTAAACTCGTCCTTTCAGTGTATAGGGAAACCCTCTTCTCAGGATCGGGATGAAAAGCCGCTGCCAAGGACGTCCGTGAGAAGTCTGGCGACAGACTCGGGGGAATCTTCGCAGTTCTCCACCGTCCACTTGTGAAGGATCCCCACCACGCCTCCGATCGACCCGGCCATCATGTATGCCCCGAGCTGCTGTCTGGCAGGCGTTCCCTCTATATGGCTCATATCGAGGAGGACATACTCCCGGAACCGCTTAAGGGCTTTCTCTATAAAGCGGACCGAGGACAGCCGGCTGAGGGTCCGGACCAGATACCCGCTCTTTCTGATATAACGGCAGAGTGCCGACAAAAAGCTGCGGACCAGCTTTTTGTCATCCATCCCCTCTTCCCTGCATCTGTCCAGCATGCTGAAGATCTCATCCAGAATATCATCCTCGATCCTCATGATGAGGGTCGGCATGTCGGTATAATGGTTATAGAAGGTGCTCCGCGTCACACCCGTCCTCTCCGCCATCTCGGCGACAGTGATCTTTGCCGGGTCTTTCTTCAGGCAGAGAAGCTCGAAGGCATCCCGCAGATCTTCCTCCGTTTGACGGTAGCGGATGTCTCTGGAAATATCATTCATCGTAAAAGTTCAATATCCTTTCCGGACCGATACAGACCGTCCACCGACTCCGCGCCGCTTATGGCACAGAACGAGGCCGGATGATCAGCTCTTTCATTTATTTTCCGAGAGCATGAACTTGATCGTCTCAAGAACGCTCTTCATATGATATTTCAGCAGAAAAGACACGTCATTGTACTCGGTATAGGTATACTTCAGCTTATCGAGGAGCGGCATGACATACTTTTCCGTCTCGTCAATGTAGTCCGCCATCCGCTGGCTTGTGAAGCAGGTCGCCATCCCGGAAATATTATTGCAGCGGTCAAGCACCTTGACCATCGTCGCCGTCCGGTTCTCCGCGATCCTGTCAAAATAAATCTTTTTGGATTCTCTGCGCGTCAGGCCCGGAAGGATCTTAAAGGTGAGGAGCTCCACCACATGGCGCGTCTCCTCATTTACGGGAAGCTCCTCCGGGGATACGCCGCAGTCCTCGACGACGTCGTGCAGGAGGATCGCGGAGATCAGATCATCTGTCGCGATATGGAGTGCGAAGGCCTGACAGGCCATGAGGAGAGGATGATTGATATACGGAACATGCTGCGTGCCTTTGCGGTACTGTCCGCTGTGGCTCTTCTGCATAAAGTGAAGGGAGTCGACGGCCTGCTGCATCCCGAGCCCCGTACAGGCATTCAGAATGTACGTAAACATCGCGTCCTCCGAGAACAGGCGCTCCTTGAGCTTCCAGCGGACCTCCCGCGGAGCGCTCTCTCCCATCAGATAGCTGACGCTTGTATTCAGTGCGATGGAGATCCTCGAAAGCATTTCCGTCGCCGGAAGCGTCTCGTCTGTTTCCCAGGACCGAACGGTATCCTCCGGAACATTGAGTACCTCGGAGAGCATTTTCCTTGTCATATTGAGCTGGTTTCGTCGTCTTATAATGCGGTCACCCATGTTTATCTGCATGTTCACAACCCTCTCATCAATGTGCGTTCTTCTCTTGTCTCACGGAATTATACGATCGTTGTCGGGTGTCTCATGAACGTCTCTGTGTCTCTGCCGCACAGGGTGCGAAGCATCCTCGGACTGCGCATATGCCGCTATCTTTATCTTAGACTGTTCAGAGGTAAATTACCAGTGCAGATTCAGATGCTCTCGATTCGGTACAATTTCGGCCTGCAGCGCAGGATACTGGTCCTTCCCCCGCTTACAGGAGCGGAGAGTACCCCTCTGCGCGCTTATCTCATGAATCAATTCACAGGATCGCGCGATAAAGAAAAAAAGGCCGCCGCAACTCGTGCGGCAGCCTCTCATCCGATCCCTGCTCTCCTCTTATGAGGAGGCGATCCGGACCGGCCGGATCGCAAGCAGGATCCTGTCAATCATTCTCTTTACAATATTCGAATTCTCTGCGGTCTTTGTGAACGTACTGTTCTCCTCCGCAGCAATAAGCACGCGCTCTGCCTGCTCTTCATTCTCAAAGATCACCGTGCGGACACCCGTTACGCCGAGCGGAAGCAGGTGTGATTCATAATAATCGACGGCAAGCGCCATCGCGCTCTCGCGGTCATTTTCTGCCTGCACAAGAAGGGTTACGCCCGGCAGCATCGAAAGTTCTTCGAAGATCTGACTATATTCCGCATCGCTTCCGTCATTTACGACAATGACATGAGGAACGCATGCGCTGATCAGCTCTTCTACATAGCTTACAAGCTCTCTTCCCGGGTTGTGTGTCGGAATAATAATAACAGAATCCATAGTCAGCCTCCTTTTTGATTTATTTGCAAGAAGTATATCTTCTGATTGCTAATAAAATATGTTTGAAATAAGAAAAAACTGTGAACCTTTTTGCCGGTTCACAGTTATATACGAGCGTTCCGTGGGGAGGGCCAGTTTTTTTCGGGCCTTTTTTAAATTTTTTTGTTTCTCAGTATCCTTCCCGGGCGGCCTTCTTCCTGCTCTCGATCCTCTTCTCGGCTCCCGCCCATCTTGCCTTCTCCGCCTCCGTCTCGAGCGTAAGGCCGTACGGGACGGGTGTCGGTTTCCCGTTCTCATCGATACAGACTTCCGTCAGGAACGCGCGGTTGATGGCATAGCGGTATCCCGTCTCCTGATTTTCGATATAGGTATCCACCCGGACCTCGATCGAAGTCCGTCCGACGTGGGTCACATTGGCGATCAGAACGAGCACATCATTTAAGTAGGCTCCGCGTTTGAACTCCAGATGCTCGATGGCCGCTGTCGTGACATTGACCCCGGCGTGCCGGGTCGCGGCAATCGCGGCGATCTCGTCGATCCAGGCCAGAAGACGGCCGCCAAAGAGCCGGCCCTGCCCGTTGATATCCGGGTAACGAAGGCAGCGGCTGACTTCGGTCCGCGAATATTCCACATTTCGATATCCTTTCTCGTACATAACCCCCTCCGTTAACTATGTTTTTTGCAGACGATTGCGAAACGCCGCACTCCATCAGGATCGTGTGAACATTCAAAAAATCCCCGTTCCGTACACAGCTCCGCAGCTGCCTGTGTTCGTCTTACTGTGTGAGAAGCCCCGCCAGCGACGAGTCGCTGAAAAATGTATTCGCGTTATAGAGGAACAGCACCTCATCGATCCCGTCCGTCGCGATGAGCGTCTCCAGGTCATCCGTAAAGTACCGCGGATCGACCACATCGATCTGCCGATAATACTGAGCCAGGAATGGCAGGAAGCAGTTCGCGTAGCTGTCCTTCAGGACCAGGAGCCTTCTGTCCTCCGCAGTCGGAGCCTTGATGCGGACCAGAGCATGGTTGCCGCCGAAAAAGACGCTGTACTTATCCTTCTGCGTGAGATATGTCTCGTCGTAGAAAGTGGTGGTCTTCCTCTGCTGATCCACATACTCGACGACATAGTTCGCCGCGGGAAGCGTGTCGTCCAGCGGAAACCATACCGAGATAATATCCTTCTCATCCGCGAATGTGCCGCTCTTTGCGGAGAGTGTTCCGTTAAAGTCGGCCGTGACCGGGCGAGCGTCGTAGGTCACGGCATCCGGGTCGAGCCCCATGATCCTGGCTGCAGTGCGGAAAGCATTGTAAGCGCCGTAAGTAGTCCAGTGATGATCCGTCCGGTAGTAGATGTATTCATTTTCCTTCGCGGCGAGCACGTCCCCGACGTCGATCGGCGTATAGCCGACCAGCTGCATCGTGGAGGCAAACTCCCTGATGAGCGCGTTCTGGTCGCCTGCCGGAGCATTTTCCGGGAGCTTATCCCGAAGCACCGTCACGGCAGTCGGCACGATCATCATATAGAAATTCATATCCTGATGATTCGCGCGGAAAGCCGTCAAATTCTGAACGAGCCGTGACACGAACTCCTCATCCGGCTGCACCGCCTCCTCCATAAGGTATCCGTCGTCGCAGATATACACTCCGCCGATCCTGTTCTGCCCGCTGATCCGGGCTGCCATGGTCCGCAGCCTGATCCAGCCGGTCCGTCCGGGGAACTGATCCGCAGCCCAGCTCTCGGCGCTCTTCATGAAGCGGCCTGTCCGGATATCATCCGATTCAAAGGCAGGTGCACCTGCAAGCGGCCGGTTCTCCGTCTCCGAAAATTTCCCGTCCGGAAGCCTGATAAAAAGAAAAAGCATGAGCGCTGTAAAAAGAATGACGGATCCCAGAATGATATGTCGGAAAATGCGGACCTTTTTCTGCTCTGTCTGCACGGGGTCCGTCCGCCTTTTCATATTTTCCTTCATCTGTCCTCTCCCAAAAGTCCGAATGTACCAAAACAGTCAGCCGGGCAGGCAGCACAAAGTGCCGGTCCGCCGGGCTCAAAACAAATGCCGTCAGCCGGGCACGCATCTCAGAATGCTGCATACATGAACGGCTGATACGTGCTGTAGACCATGAACGCGACGGTAAGGAGCGTGAGAAGTACCGTACAGCATGCCGCAATGACCGGATATCTCTTCTGTGTCCACATATAAAAACGATACGGCCATGACGTTGATCCGAGAACACAGAATACAAGCAGCAGAAGATTCGTCCGAAGATAATAGAGCGCCGTGCCGTCCGAAATGTCATGGCTCCCCCCGCCGATCATCATGAGAAGCGTCGTCGACGCCTCCGCGAAGCTTTTGCTTGAGAAGAAGACCCAGCCGATCAGAACGATGAACATCGTATAAAGGATCCGAAGCGGCTTCGGAAGCTTCTCAAGGATCTTAATGAGAAAATACTTCTCCAGGAGAAGTACGAGTCCATAGTAGACTCCCCATGCCACATACGTCCAGGCCGCCCCGTGCCAGAGGCCAGTAAGCGCCCAGACGACGAGGATATTGCGAACGTGCCGGCCGACCGTGACTCTGTTTCCCCCGAGAGGGATGTAAACATAGTCGCGGAACCATCTCGACAGAGAGATATGCCATTTTCTCCAGAAATCCGTGACGGAGACCGCCGTATAGGGATGGTCAAAGTTATCCCCTGCCCGGATCCCGAACATGAGCGCGATGCCCTTCGCCATATCGGAGTATCCGGAAAAATCAAAATAAAGCTGGAAGGCAAATGCAGCCATCCCGAGCCAGGCCATGAGCACGGACACCTGCCCCGCAGGCAGCGCCCGGAACGAATTGTAGAGCTCCGCAATATTGTCCGCCAGCAGGACTTTCTTCATGAGTCCGACGAGAAAGAGGACCAGACCCTCCTCGATATTGGAAAGAGAGAAGGCCGGCCGCCTCATCTGCGGGACAATATCCTGCATCCGGTCGATCGGTCCCATGGAGATCGTCGGGAACATCATGATCGACGCGGCGAAAAAGAGAAATCCGCATCGGGGGTTGATCTTCCCGGAACGGGCATCCGCGATCCATGCGATCGCCTTGAATGTAAAAAAGGAAAGGCCGAGCGGCAGCGGCAGGCTGATCGCCGTAAAATTCGTCTTAAAAAGCGCGTTGACCGTCGAGACCAGAAATCCGTAATATTTAAAGAACCCGAGGATCAGGAGATTCACGATGACCGCGCAGACAAAGATCCGCTTCCCGGTAAGGCTGCCCCGGTCTGTCAGGTCCGGATCGCATCCTATATAATAGTTAAAGATCACCGACAGGATGAGCAGGATCACATAGACCGGATTGCCCCAGGCATAGAAGACGAGCGAGGCGGCGATCATAATGACCGCCCGGGCCCGCGCCGGCTTTACAAGTCCGTAAAGAAGAAGGGCTGCGGGCAAAAAAGCAAGTATAAAGATCAGCGATGAAAAAGTCACTTTTTAATTTCCCCCAGTACAGCCTTCTCCCAGTTCGACGCGCTGTCTGAAACGGCGAAGATCAGATACTTTCCCCTGACTTCACAGACTGCGCTCTCAATTTTCGTCATTTCCTCCGCCCCGTAGTTCTCAAAGTTTTCCGAGAGTTCTCCGAGACGTTTCTCTGCATTTTCCAGACAGACAAGCGCCTCCTCATGGTTCCTCGCCCGGACGACCAGAAGCTCGTCGGCCGACATGATCGAATTGGACCGGAAGAACACAAAGCCCTCCGTCTCCCCGCTGTCGATGGAATAATATCTGCGAAGGCCGGACGCATCTTCCGCTCTCATCTCAGAGATTCCCGGCTGCTCCGCGAGCACTGCGGCGATCTGCTCCGCGGGAACGTCCCGGTAGTATTGGGACCAGATCAGGACCGCCATGAAGACGGCAAGTCCGAGGCCGCTGAGAATCGCCATTATTCTTGATTTATTCATGATCAGATCCCTGCCTCATAGCACATATGTGAGAGCATCCACAGATAGACGTCCTGTACCGGATGAATTCCGTCAGTGTCCCAGAGCTCCGGATGTCCCAGGACGAGCGTCGTGTTGTCCACAAAGGTCACGCCCAGTTCCTCACAAAGCTCCATGATCACCTGGTTATACACGTCCGCATACTCATACTGCGGGTGCCTTCTGCATGCGTCCTCCGAGATCGGATTGATATTGCACAGAAAGATCCTGCAGTCCGGCAGGTTCTCCTGAAGATACAGGATGAGCTCTCTGTAATTATTCCTGAACTGCTCCACATCCCCGTGGAACATGTCCATGTCATTGAGACCCAGCTGCACCCATACGATGGAAGCCTGCAGATTGACCGCCCGTTCAAAAAGGTCATAAGAGTCGTATGTCCCGCATCCCCTTCTGAAGATCAGATTCTCGGTGTTCACATACTGTCCGTCGTTCATGCCTTCGATCATGGAATCCCCGATCGCGTAGGCATTGTTCTCCACCAGTGTGCTCCGCAGCTCGTCCGGATCCCGGACCTCCATCGTAGTGAAGAGGTCACTTTCATCTCCGTGCGCCGCGTCGTAGGCCGCCTGTTCCGCAGCCAGCTGGGCTTCATACGCTTCCGCATCCATCTGAGCCCGCATTGCCTCTTCCTCCGCCGCCCGCTCCGCGTCCTCGATGTCCGTGATCGACTGCGTCTGGACGGTAAGATCCTTCATCATCTGATTTGCGAGCGCGTTGTGGCCCGCCGAGACATCTGTGAGCGGCTGGCGGGTGATTCCCCCGAGTTCTGTGATGTTGATAAGGAGGATGGAAAGGATCACGATCGCGCAGAATGCGCCGGCGAATACTTTCTTATCAAAATGCACCGCCTGGCGAAGCTCCCGGACCATCGCTTCAGCCGAAAAACTGATCGGCGGATTCTCTGCCGCTGCCGGGCCTCTGTCCCGCCTTGCAGGGGCTTTCATTACACCCGCTGCCGGACGGGTGCCTTTCGGCCTTGCGGCCTCCGCCGGTGCGTTTCGCCTTGCTTTCGCTTTGGGGCTCTCCGCTGCCGCGTTCCGCTTTGCTTTCGCTTTTGCGTTCTCCGCAGCCTTGTCACGCTTCGCTCTCGACTTTGCGGTCTCCGCAGACGCGTCACGCTTCGCTTTCTGCTTCGCGGTCTCAGCTGCCGCTTCACGCTTCGCTCTCGACTTTGCGGTCTCCGCTGTCACGTCACGCTTCGCTCTCGACTTTGCGGTCTCCGCAGCCATATCCCGCTTTGTTTTCGCTTTTGTGTTCTCTGCAGCTGTGTCCCGCCTGTTTTTCGTTTTTGCGGATTCCTCCAGCTGTCTTTTCGTCTTTTCGGATTCTCTGCTTTCTCCGGATGCCCGCGACATACCGGACTTTCCGTTTCTGCGAGTCCTTTCGTTTATCTCCTCATCGCGGGCGGGCGCAGCTTTTCCGCCTTTGCGGTCCTTCGCACTCACGCCCTCCGCACGGCCGGGCACGGCTTTTCCCGCTTTGCGGTCCTTTGCATTCGCTCCCTCCGCACGGCCCGCTCCCGCCTTCTCCGATTTCGGATTCTTTGCGCTTCCTTTTGTCCGGGAGACAGATGCCGGTCTCGACTTCGGGCGCTTCGCGCCGTCCTCCTTGTGTGCAGCCGGTTTTTTCCGTATTCCGTGCATCCCTTCATCTGCCGCATCCGCTTTCAGAATCGACTCCTCGTCTGCATAAATGCGTCTTGCGGCAGCTTCCCGCCCGGGATCTTCCCTGCGGGGCGGGCGCTCTTTGGTCCGGTCCGGTCTCTTTGCCGGGTTTTCTGTTCCCTTATTTACAGTTTTTCTCCTGGTTCTCTTCGCAGCCATTCGATTTCCTGATGATTCTAAACTGTGCCGTTTTGTTTGAATGTCCTCAATATGCATGGACAGCCGTATGACGAAAGTGTCAGTATCCCTGCCCGCCGCCGGAAGAGCCGGGCTCGGGAGTGCTTCCGCACTGTGCCGCACAGCTTTTTCCGCCGGACATTTTTTCGCATACATTGTATTAGTATAACACGAAATCAATTAAGTTCATCACTAAATATTCCTTTTTCAGCCTGCGGGCTCTTGCAGCCTGCCATAAAGGCATGTGAAATAGCCGCCATTCCGGTGTCACCCCGGTCTTCCGGCACGGACGCGGAGGGATCTGAAGAAAAATCCTCCGAAAAATCCAGCCTGCTCACTGCATTTTCCGGAGGATCCTCCTTTTTCATGTTCTTCACTCCGGCTCCGCCGAAGCTCCTGTGTTTATGTTCTTTACCGGCGCCCCGGCGAAACTCTCCTGCGAAAAGGAATTGTATGAGGCACAGATTTTCGCAATTGCCTCTCTGTCATCCCTCCGCCGTCGGGCTGTCAAAAGCCTTTCTGCTTTCCTTCAGCATATCGAAATATCTGGCGTAATTCTCTTCGAGATTCTTCTGATACAGAAAATCATCCGAGTGATGCAGCATGTGGATATAATCGTGCTCCGCGCCGGAGATCGAAAGATCCAGACTGCCGAGTATGGTGATGGCAAGGTCCGAGCACAGATCCGAGATCCTCTCAAGATTGGACAGGATATTCTCGAACTGAATGCCGCTGTAGAGGTCGCACACCCCTTTGGTCATGCGCTTTATGTGGTATCTCTTCAGCGTCTCGATCAGCTCGTCGATCACTTCCTCCCGGGGTTCGACCTCGCGGGCGAGCTTCTCGTCCCTGCCTTCGAAAGCCCGGTAGGTGAGCGCCAGGATCTCCCTGACCGCAATAAAGGCGATATCCAGATCCTTTCGGGCCTCCTCGGAGAATACCCCGTTATTCTTCGCGAGGTTCTTCATATCCTTCGAGATATTGACCGCATGATCCCCGATCCGTTCGTAGCACGTGAGGGCCTTGATCTGCAGGCCCTGTCTCCGGGCGTCGGATTCCTGAACGATGTACGCGGACATATCGACCAGATATTGATTCGACGCGTCCGCCATCCGGTCGAGCTGGCTCTCCCGCTCCATGATCCTCTTATCCCGGGCCTCATCATATCTTTTGACCTGCTCGATCGACGCCTCGAAATTGTGTGTCGCGACGTCCGCCATGTGCAGAATAAGGTGCTTGGACTGGCTCATCGCCAGCACCGGGTTCGAGAAGAGACGCGTATCCAGCTCTCTCAGATTGTTCTCGAGATCAGCTTCCTGATCGTTCGCCGGCTCATCCCGGACGATCTTCTCCGCGATCTTCGCGAATACTCCGGTGAGCGGCAGCAGAACGACCGCCGGGACCAGACGGAAAACTCCGTGCACGTTGGCGACCCCGCCGGAGTGGAGAGTGGAATTCCAGAATTCATCGCTGATGAGACCTGTCATTCTCCCGATGGAGACACACAGGATGATCAGCGCCGCTGCGAAGATATTGTAGATCACGTGGACCGTGACCGTCCGGATCTGGTCCGGCTTCGCGCCGATGCGGCTTACGAGATAGGTCGTAAGGCAGTCTCCGATATTGACGCCGATGATGACGGCGAAGACGCCGCAGAAGTGGACTCCGACCGTACTTGCCATGGACTGCAGGATACCGATGACCGCCGAGGAGCTCTGGATGATCCCGGTGACAAATACGCCCGAGAGGAATCCGAGAAAATAATTATCTTCGAAGGCCAGGAGCAGTCTGCTCAGCTGGTCGCTCATCTGACCTACCGAGTCGCTCATGAAGATCAGGCCCATGAAGAGGATGCCGAACCCGACAAGGATCGTCCCCACATTGTGGAAGCGGTCCCCTTTCAGGAACATGATGCAGATGATCCCGAGGATCAGGGCGATGGGAGCAAGATTGTCCGCCTTAAAGAAATACAGAATGCTCGTCGTCCCTGCGCTGACATCCATGAGACGGATGATCTGGGCTGTGATCGCTGTTCCGACATTTGCGCCGAACACGATCCCGATCGACTGGTAAAAGGTCAGGAACCCTGCACCGACAAGGCCGACCGTAAGAACTATCGTGGCGGTAGAGCTCTGGATCATGCAGGTGACGAGCATACCGAATATAAATCCGATGGCCGGTCTGTTCGTGACCTTGGCAAGAGCCGCTTTCATGGCGCTTCCCGACGACTGCTTCAGCCCGTCCCCCATGAGACGCATTCCATACAGGAACATGGAAAGACCTCCGAGGAGGGCGACGACCTTATAAAATATGTCCACTGTTTTATTCTCCTTTCGAAGAAATGTACTGTCTGCGGAGTGACCGATGCACTTTCTGCGGGCAGAAAAGAAGTTATGCGTATCACTGCCAGAAACATGGCCTTTGAGGGATTGCTGCCCTGATTATGCGCATATCCGGGGATAGTATAGCATTATCCCATCCGTTCTAATGTAAAATTCACGTAAAAGCCATCGACCTTCTCTCCTGTGCGTTGCACATAAAAATCCCCCGCCCGGTCTTTTACGACCCTCCGGCGGGGGATTCTCTGTCCCATATTGCTTAAATTTTTTTATTCAGGTAAATTTTCCGTAAACTGCTCTCTCTGTTTTCGCAAGCTGTTTCGCGGCCTGAAAGCCGCGTCTGCATCCGTCAGGATCGCTTAAGCTTTCCGGTCGATCCGTCTTTCATCCGTACACTCAACGACGCACCCGGAGCCGTCAGGAATCTCCTCAGCTCTTCCTGTTGAAAAGCGTATTCAGAAGGCCGCGCCCGAGGCTCGCGCCCAGATTGCCGCCCAGCGTCTTGCCGAATGTCCCGAACTTTCCGCCGAACGTCTTTCCGACCTCGCGTCCGACCGTTCCGGCGACCGTGGAGCCGACCTGCTTCGCGGCTTTTGCTGCAGCGGCATCCGCCTTCGCCTTTTCTTTGGCGGCAGCGGCTTCCGCCTTCTCTCTCTCTTTGGCAGCAAGTGCGTCCGCTTTCTCCTTCTCCTTCGCCTCAAGCTCGGCCTGCGCCTGCTTTTCGAGCTCCACTTCCCGTCTCAGGAGGAATTCGTAGGCGGAATCCGGATCTTCCGCGACCGCGTACTTTGAATAGAGGATACTTCCCTTTACATTGTCCTCTCTCTCCGAATCCGTGATCGATCCCATCCGGCTCTGCGGCGGAAGAATGCAGACCTTCTGTGCGATCGACGGGATCCCGTCCTCTCCCAGGAAGGAGACGATCGCCTCGCCGGTACCAAGTCCCAGAATCTCGTCATAGGTCTTAAATGCAGGATTCTCGCGGAAAGCCTGGGCTGCTGCCCTGACTGCCTTCTGCTCCGCCGGTGTGTAGGCGTGGAGTGCGTGCTGCACTTTATTTCCGAGCTGGGCGAGCACGTTATCCGGGATGTCGCGCGGATTCTGCGTGACGAAATAGACGCCGACGCCCTTGGAGCGCACGAGCTTCACGACCTGCTCGATCTTCTCGATCAGACCCTTGGATGTTCCCTTGAAGAGAAGGTGGGCTTCGTCGAAGAAGAAGACCAGCTTCGGCTTCGAGAGATCTCCGACCTCCGGAAGCGTCTCGAAGAGCTCGGACAGCATCCAGAGAAGGAATGTGGAATACAGACGGCCGTTGTTGATAAGACTCTGGCTGTCGAGGATGCTGATCATTCCCTTTCCGCCCTCTCCCTGCGCGATCCAGTCCGTGATCTTGAGTGCCGGCTCGCCGAAGAAGACATCTCCGCCCTCGGACTCCAGCGCGACGACCGCCCTCAGGATGGCTCCGATGGAATTCTTTGCGATGTTGCCGTACTCGTCCGCGAATTCTTTATTATTCTCCCCGACATAGTTCAGCATGGACTTCAGGTCCTTCGTATCGATGAGGAGGAGCCCGTTGTCATCCGCGATCTTGAACACGACGGACAGAAGATCCGTCTGAAGGTTGTTGAGGTCCAGAATCCTTGCGAGCAGGGACGGTCCCATCTCGGTGATCGTCGTGCGGAGCGGAATTCCGTTCTGCCCGAACAGATCGTAGCAGGTCACCGGATAGCCCTTGTAGGCGAAGCCCGCCTCTGCGAGGCCGAATCTTGCGATGCGGGCATTCATATCCTCGCTCTCTTTTCCGGGAAATGCAGTTCCCGCAAGGTCTCCCTTGACATCCGCCATAAATACCGGTACGCCAAGGTCGCTGAAGGCTTCCGCCATGACCTTCAGTGTGATCGTCTTGCCGGTGCCGGTCGCACCTGCGATCATCCCGTGGCGGTTCGCCATGGAGGGAAGCAGATTCGCTCTCTCCCCTTCGTCTGTGAGTCCCATCCAAACTTTGCCTTCTGACAGCATTTTCAGTCCTCCCTTTCTTACTTATTAAATTATCCCAGAGGTATCTCTACCACCTTCGCCATTTTCGTCAGGCACTCCTCGATCTGGCCCGTGATCTCCTCCACCATCCGGTTGGAGATCTCCTCGTTCTTGACCTCTTCCAGGGACGACAGGAAATTCTCCCGGACATCCCTGCTGATGTCGTCGATATGATTCTCAAAATATTTCTTAGGGACCATCTTCCTTATCGGCTTCGGGATATCCGCGCCCATGATCGCCTCCTGCATGCGGTTCCTCCCGAGAGCAAGGATCGCAAGAGACAGGACCGCTCCCGCGACCATCCCCGGCAGCCCGCTTGCGATCAGGGCCACTCCGGAGCCTCCGCAGAAGAAGCCGACCAACAGGGAGATCATCGTGTCGATCAGCCAGGTCAGTGACTCGACGTTGAATACATTTTTCGTATCCAGATGAATATCGATATCTGAGAGCGCCAGATAAGAGCTGAGGCTCATGGACTTGTAAGGAATGCCGTGCTGTACGCAGATCGGCATCGTGTAGTCCTCGATCGCGTAGGAGACAGGCTTCAGCCACTCCGCGACCGGCTTTATGAGGAGCTGTCTGGCCTCCTCCGTGTGCAGCCAGGCCTCGATCTCCTTCTGCATCTCCGCGTCTATATCCGAAAGTCTCCTGATCTCCCCGTCCCTCCAGCGCAGCATCACAGGCAGCGCCGCGCTCTTTAAGATCGGCTCCGTCAGGGAGTCGACCGCGCCCCGGTAAAGATCCCTGATCCGCTCCGAGACGATCCGCTCGATGATGCTCGAATCGATCAGATTGTCGACCTCGCGCGTGAATTCTTTCATTTCCTCGTCGATGCGGCCGCAGTAGGCAAGCCCGCGGGCGACGGAGAACTCCGGCTGCAGCTCCGAGATGATGACCGCCTCCGGGTACACTTCCCGGCACCAGTCGCTGATGCATGCAAGCCTGGATACGCCGCCGGTCATAAAGATCAGATCCGGCTTATCTCCCCTGATACTCTCCCGCGCATCGATGAGACTGGACACGAACACTTTGTGGAAGGAAGATTTAAAAAGCTTCTCCGCCTCCCCGAAAAGGACCCGCTCCGCGATCTCCGCATTCATGCGGAGCGTAAAGCGGATGACCTCGTCATAGGCGATCAGGATCTCCTCGCGGCACTCATTGTCCTTCCAGTATTCCTCATCGGAAAAATACTTTTCCTTGAGCCTGCGGGCTGCAAATTCGCAGTGCGTCCTCCAGGGTTCGCTCTCCTCGAAGACTTTTCGGATTTTCTTTTCATCCTTTGATGCTCTGAGGGCCTCCTCCAGGATGATCTCGTCCATGATCCCGCCCCCGAGGAACACTTCCCCGGATGTCCTGAGCTCGACCTCCCGTCCCTTCTCGATGTAGGCGAGATCTGTCGTCGAGGACCCGATGTCTATGACGAGCACGGGATGGGAAAGAATGTCATATCCGACCTGCAGATGCCGGGACTGGCAGGCTGCGACGAGGGCTGCTCTGGACTCGGAGATGATCTTCGTCGGCGGATACCCTGTCCGCTCAAAGATCCTTCTGTAGCGCTCACGGGCTGCGCGGTCCCAGCCGGCAGGACAGCCCACGTAAAAGCTGCAGTCCTCATTCTGAATCAGGTCTCCGGACGCATACAGCTCTCCCAACACGCCGCCGGCGAAGCTTTTGATATCCTTATCCACCTCTGCATCGACCAGATATCTGCTCTTGAACCGCAGACGGCGCTCGGAGGCATTCTGGGCGTAGCAGGCATTTTCACCGATGAGGATCCCCTCCTGGTCCCTCGTCCGTGCATACGCCGTGATAAAGCTCTTTGCATCGCAGACCGAAAGCATCTCCGGCTTCGATGTCTTGTCCTTTCCGAGAACGGCGATGGCACTCTCCGCATCGCCGAGGTCAAATCCGAAAAATCGCTCCATATTCCAAGTCTCCTCCACCGGGTCTCCTGCCCGGATCTCTCATCCGGCGTTCAAAGAGCTCTGTCCCCCGCGGGAATCGGTCAAAAGATCCTGTTCCACGAGGACTCCGCCGCTTTCCGATGATCCTTTCAGGATATTCCCGGATCACATCCCGGTCACAAGCCCCTTCGAAAGAATCTTTCCGTCCTTCACCAGCGCAGGTCTCAGGGTCGCCGCTTTCTTTCCGGGCATGCGGGCGAACATCCTCCGGTTCTCCTCCGAATAGTCAAGCACCTCGATCCCCTTCCTGTGCAGGTAGTAGCGGACATCCGAGAGAACGGTCTTCGACACGTTCTCGTCAGGCGATCCGTAGGCGGATGCGAGAAGCCCCGATATGAGCTCCATCTCCTGATCCGGGAGAAAATCCCGGACATCCGTCTGCAGTTCGGCATCCGACTCCTTCTCCACCCGCATGCGGAGCGCGGCATCGTCGAGATTTTTATCCACGATCGCAAGCGCATGGGAGAGATTCCGTACGATCTTCCCGTGGTCCATGCTCACGTCGACGATCGTATCCGTCCCGGAAGGCTTCGCATGCTTTTTCCCGGCGCGGATCCCTGCAAGGAAGAGGACTGCCGCACCGGCGATCACCGCGATGAGACCGACCGGCATGAGGACCGACGGGGAAAATGCAAGGACAAGCGCACCGGCAATACATGCGCCCGCGCCGGCTGCGGCCGGCAGTATCGGGGATGCCTCTCCGGAGGAACTGACAGTGCGCTCGTATGTCTTCACTTCCCCGCTGCTGTCGATCAGCGGGATCGCAGCCCGGAGCGCGGAAAGGGCATATCCCGCCTCCTCGTTCATCTCCGGATCCTCCGAAGATTCGCTGTACATGAGCTGGATCCGTCCAAGCTCCTCGTCGAGTACGGACCGGGTCTGTTCCACAGTATCCGCCTTCGAAAGGCGGGCCGTGAGGCGCTCTCTGTCGCGCTCGAGGAGATCGACTGTCTTCATAATTCTGCTCCCCCTCTTTAAAGTGTCGGTTAAATCTTCATCGTTCTATGTGCATGACCCGGGGCATGGGATACGCGCACAGTACGTGTGATCTCAGGACCGGACGCCGGTCTCTTCACATAGCTTTCTCTCATGGGATACGCGCACAGTACGTGTGATCTCAGGACCGGACGCCGGTCTCTTCATATAGCTTTCTCTCATGGGATACGCGCACAATACGTGTGATCCCAGGCATCTGCACAGCGCTCGCTGTGTATGAGATCATGCTGTGCTCACACCGGGCCTCAATATATTCGTCTCAGACAAAAGTCCCGCTCTTTATGGAATCGAGCCGTGTTCACACGCCCAGCTTCTGACGGAAATTTCCGTAAACGCTCCCCGGGTTCTCGACCCATATGAAGGCAGTCGGGTCGACCTCCTCCATCAGAAGCCGGAAACGATGCATTTCATACTTGTTCATGATGATGACGTGCATCTGTCTCTTCTTCCCGGAGTACTCTCCGACGACCTCCCAGCTCGTCACACCGCGGCCCATGGCCCGGTTGATATACTTTCCGATCTTCGGCTTCTCCGAGACAAAGTAGACCGTCTGGCGTACATTCTGCCTGTGGGCGCGGTCGACGACAAATCCCGTGAGCATGGAATAGCAGGCAGAGTAGACTGCGATCTCAAAGTCTCTCGTGACCGCCGCATAGATGCAGATACAGATATTGATGAGCATGGAGATCCGGCCGACGGAAAATTCAGGCTTCTTCTTTGCACCGAGCAGACCGACGATGTCCGTTCCTCCGCTGCTTCCTCCCTGACTCAGGAGCGTACCGATCCCGAAGCCGTTCAGAGCGCCGCCGGCAAGGCAGTTGATCGCCGTATCGGAGACGAGCTGATGCGCCGGAGTCGGAAGAAATGTCATGAGCAGGGACTGGAACGTGATCGCGAAGATCGTGCGGATCATGAACATTCTGCCAAGCTCCCTGTATCCGTAGATCATCAGGGGAACATTCAGGCACCAGACAATAATACCGGTCGGATCCGATTGGAGAGTGTGTCCCGTGAGAGACTCGAAGAGGCCGCGGATGATCTGGGCAATACCTGTGAAGCCTCCGTTGAAGAGGCCGGCAGGGGACAGAAAGCATCGATAAGCAAGCGCGCAGCAGGTGGTGCCGAACATGATGTAGAGAAAGCGCCGGGCTTCATTTTTCATATTGATCTGATTCATGGAAACCTCCTGCAGAGATTTTCGCCGCCGCACAGGACAGTCCGGACCCGTGTCCGCCCTGATCTCCGGGTCTTTAAGGAAAGCGTTCGCAAAAGACGCATCCCCGACACGCTGTGAACTGTATATAAGTATACCATAAAAGAAGGAGCGGCGTCTTTCATTTATTGCGGGTTGCCCGCATTCGTTCGGCAGAGTCAGTGCTCCCGGACTGCCAAATTTTTGTAAAATCTGCACGAAAATACAAGACATCTAAGATATTTCATGGTATATTTGGTGTGTATGTGGCAAAACACAGGGCTCATCTATCGGAGTCCTGAATTGTATGAGGTGACGCGTTATGAATGCAGCAGAGACATGGAGCTCCATCCCGAACTTCGGGGATGAGAACGCAAAGGTCAGCGAATCCGTACACCGGATCTCCGGTGCAAGGAAAATCGAAGTAATTTACGACCTCCTTGATGAGGAAGGCAATCCGATCACACCGCAGAACGCGGGAGTAGACGCACACGGGCACTGGATCGCACTGGAGCTCGATTCCGTCTACAAAGTGATCTACTGGAGAAAACCTCTCCCGGACGGGACATTCGAGGAATACGGCGGGGATGACGACAGCATTCTCCCGGCACTCGAGGCGGATCTCGAAAAGCGCAACGAGATCATCAACGAGGTATTCGACAAGCTCCGCGCCGGAGACCTGTCCTCCTTTGAAGAGTACAAGGCACAGTGGGACGCCATCAAAAAGTGGGGCGTTCCGGTCGAGGAGAAGTACGAACAGAGATGGGAGCGTGCATGTACAAAATATCAGGACGCCCTCGATAAGGAAGAAGCCCGCGTAAAGAATATCGAGAGCAAAAAAGCTCTGATCGCGCAGGCGGACGAGATCTCCGGATCCGACAACTGGAAGCAGACCGCAGAGACCATGGATGCCCTGATGGAGCAGTGGAAGCTGATCGGGCACTGCGGACGCGAGGAGGACGAAGCGCTCTGGGAAGAGTTCCGGACTGTCCGCAAGAAATTCTATGACCGCCGCAATGAGGAAAATGTAAAGCGCCGCGAAGCCCGCAGGCAGAACCGTGAGATCAAGGAAGGACTCATTGCCGAGTGCAAAGAGCTGGTCGAGAACTTCGACAGCTACAAGCAGACGAGAGCCGCGATCGAGACGCTTTTCGAGCGCTGGAAGGCCGTAGGAAGCGCAGGCTACAAGGAAGATAACCGTCTGTGGCAGGAGTTCAACGGTCTCCGCCATATATTCTTCGACAAGAGCCAGGCCTTCTATCAGGAGCAGGAGAACCAGCGGAAGGAGAACCGTCAGGCAAAATCCATCCTTCTCTCCGAAGCTCAGCAGATCTCCCGGGAAGCGGATTTCTCCCCGGAAGCAGTCAATAAAATGATCGATATCCAGTCCCGCTGGAAGAAGATCGGCCCTGCGGAGCGTGAGTACAACGAACAGCTCTGGGCTGATTTCAAGGCCGTGATGGATACTTATTTCAGGGAGAAGAACAGCTTCCTGAGCCAGAAGCACGAAGCCTGGGTAGCCAAGACGCAGAACGCGATCGACCGCCGCAGGGAAAAACTGGCGAATATCATCCGCAACAACGAAAAGCTGCAGGATCGTCTCGATACGACTCACAACGAGGAGAAGATCGAGCAGATCACCGGCTGGATCAATGAGAACAACGCCCAGATCGCAGATCTCGAGGCCGATATCGCGCGGATGGAAGCGGAGCTTCGTTAAGGAGACGCCCTCCCTGTACGCATTCTCCGAAGACATAAGGTCACGGGGATTGCGCGATAAAGAATAATAAAGGACCTCCATGTCAGGTGCCAGACCCGGCATGGAGGTCCTTTTGTACTTTTTTCGAATGCACGGGTCTGACGGAGTCATTTTTCGAACAGTCCGATCCGGGATGCTGCTTAAAACTCCGCCCGACAGACCTGCGCACTTACCAGCCGATTCCCAGCATATCGAGGATCATCTGGCCCTTCTCCAGATCTGTCAGCTCCGAGAAGACCTTATACTCCTCCGGTGCACTGACCGGTTCGCTCTGATCATATCCGGTGAAATCGATCCCGACCTTCATCGTCTCAAGATTCAGCGTGAGGTCCAGATAGCTGAAATTCAGCGATGCGTCTGCAAGATCCTTCATCTCCAGCTCCACGCAGGCGGGCAGCTTTGTCCCCTTGTCTATATAGAGCGTGACGGGAATATTTTCCTTCTCCCAGTCGATATTCAGCATTTCCGCTCTCTCAAGACCGATCAGATCACGGACCATCACTCCGTCCAGGGTAACGGTCATTGTTCTGCAGTCCTTCCCGTTCACGACGGCGTCCTCTCCGAGCACAGCGGCGATCTTTCCGCTGACGATCGCTCCGATGACTTCGTTCACGTTGATATCCGATGTCTTCGGGATCTGCGTGTCGTCCGTGACCTTATACCAGATCTGATTGCGCCGGACATAATCCTCGATCCCGCTTTCATCCATCAGGCAGACTGTCTCAACAGCATCCTTGATCTCAAAGCCGAGAAAATTGATCCCGAAGGTCCCGTGCAGCGTCTGGGCTTCATCTTTCTTCATGGTCATGTCGAGTGTCCCGTCCAGTTTGATCTCGCTGTCGAAAGCCTTTGACAGGAAGCCCGCCAGTCCGGACACCTCCGTTCCCACCGTCAGATCCATCTGAATATCCGCAGTCACTGACTCCGCTTTTTTCAGCCTGTTCGCAGTCGTGAACGCGACACCGGCTGTCGTGTTGTTCAGCAGGTAAAATGCACCGAGTGAGATCCCTCCAAGGAAAAGCATTGCTATAAGAATGATGATCGCGGCTTTTTTCATGGCTCTCCTCCTTTCCGACAGACCAGGATCCGAAAAAGGATCCGGACAAAAAGCGAAGCGCTTTGCTCCACGGAGATCGTGTGAGCATTCCTGTGCCTTCCGCGCGAGGGCTGCGTCAGCCCGGAAGACAGGGCTTACATCGACATGGCTCATATGCCTTCCGTGCCGGGACTGCGCTTACACTTAGATTATATACCTTCTTTTGTGTCTATCCGATGAAAACAGGAAAATATTTTTCCGCAGACGAATACGCGTACGATTTTTGCTTGACTTTATTTCCTTTCTGAACAATAATAGTAAAGTCAATTGAACGCTAGGGGTGCGAATGCTGAGATTTCGGTCGAGACCGATGACCCTCAAGACCTGATCCGGATAATACCGGCGAAGGGAAGCGGACCTTGTATGAACGGCTTTTTCAGTCCTCGTACAGTTCACACTTTCGCATCTCCCGGCACATTCTTTGTGAGGGAGGTTTTTTTATGTTCGTAAATGCTGATGGCGGCCTGACGACCGCCGGGTACGCGCTCTTTATTGTTCTGGCGGTCGCCTCGCTGATCGCCGCTTCCTGGCTCGCGGGAAAGGTCTCCAAAAAGGGAAAAATGACCGCCAGGCAGCTTGCCTTCTGCTCCATGGCCATCGCCCTTTCCTTTATCACGAGCTATATCAAGCTGTTCGCTCTTCCGTTCGGCGGATCCGTAACGCTCTGCTCGATGCTCTTCATCGTGCTGATCGGTTACTGGTACGGCCCGGCCACCGGAATCCTCGGCGGTTTCGTCTACGGTATCCTGCAGTTCATTCAGGAGCCCTACTTCCTTACCCTTTTCCAGGTGTGCGCGGATTACCTGCTGGCATTTTCCGCACTGGGGCTTTCCGGTTTCTTCTCCGGGAAAAAGCACGGTCTCACCATAGGCTATCTGGTCGGCATCCTGGGAAGAGGCGTTTTCAACGCGCTGGCAGGCTATATGTACTGGATGGATTATATGCCGGAAACTTTCCCGAAATCACTGGCTGCCCTCTATCCGATCATCTATAATTTCGGTTTTCTGCTGGCAGAGGCAGTGATCACCCTTATTATCATCAACTTCCCGGCAGTGAGCAAAGGACTCGACCGCATCCGGGACATGGCGCGGGAGTAAGACACCCGTCTCCTCTTTTATACAAACTGTTCTGCAGACCTCCCCATAAAGCGGGGAGGTCTTTTTTGTATTTATGAACTTTTGGACACAAAAGCCGCAAAGCGTTGCAAATTCCATATCACATGATACAATCACTTTGCGCAAGGGACCAGCGCGATGAAGCAACATTTCACTTTACGCTCGTATCCCACGATTAAATTCACGAGTATTGGACGATTAAGAAATTCATTCACGAGTATTGCGCTATGAAGAATAAAGCGCGCACAAAATACCCGGACGCACCGGGAGAAAGGCTGCAGGGCCTGCGAGAGCAGCTGCAGGATGGATGTCTACCCCGTCATGCACCCGGATTCCGCGGAATGCATCCGGTGCGGGGAATGCGCACAGGTCTGTCCGAAAGGCGCGATCTCCATAATGAACTGGCGCTCTCACTCGTAACGTGGTAAAGTGGAGATGACACAGTTGCAGCATTTTCAGGAATTCAGGCCGAAGGCGGCGGGAAGGATCAGCCCATGTCCGTGAGACCCGTATTGAAAAAAGGAAAGTCCGTCCTCGCAAAGCTTCTTGCGCCCCTCAAGCCTGTCTGGGTCTTCCTTGATAAAACAAATGCAGACGGAGTCGGCTCTTACGCGGCTCAGTCTGCATTTTTTATCCTTATGACGGTCTTTCCCTTCCTGATCCTGCTCCTTCAGCTCATGCGCTTTGCCCCGATCAGTCAGGAAAGCCTGCTCCTCGCAGTCGACTCCATCTTTCCGGACTACCTTCTCACGACGATCCACGGGATCCTGCAGGAAATCTACACGTCTTCCTTCGGCCTTGTTCCCCTGACGATCATAACAGCCCTCTGGGCTTCCTCCAAGACGGTCCACGCGCTCACATCCGGGCTGACCCGCATCTGCAGAGGCCGCGTCGTCGAGAACTGGTTCATCGTCCGCCTCTGGGCCCTGCTCTACACTTTTCTGGTCGCCCTGCTGCTGATCATCATCGCGGCTTCGACCGTCTTCTGGCAGACCGTGCGCAGCGTGCTCATCCGTTTCCGGCCGAGAGGTGTGCCTCTTTACCTGTTCTCATCGACGCTCCGCGCAGTCTATGTGATCGTACTCCTCGGCTTCTCCTTCGCGGTCATGTACAAGTTCCTTCCGCACAAGAAAATGAAATTCATATACCAGCTTCCCGGTGCCTTTGCCGCCTCGATCGCCTGGTACGTCTTTTCCATGCTCATCACGATCTATATCACGGACTTCAACGGATTTTCCATGTACGGAAGTCTTGCGACACTGACGCTCGTCATGTTCTGGCTCTTCTTCAGCTGCTATATCATCTTCCTGGGCGCGGAGATCAACGAGTTCATTCATCCTTCCCCCAGGGACGAATAGCATGAACGCATTTCCGGAGGGCAGGCAGACATGCATTCATCCCTCCGCGCGGTAAGAATCACGCCGGCTTATTACCTTGCGCGTTCATGGGCAGCATTCATTCTTCCGCACGGGAAGAATCGTCGGAAACAGCCGGATCATAGATCTCATACGGGAGATAGATCTTCCGCTCCAGACCATTCTGCGTATCTCTTGCGTACCCGTCCATTCCATCAAAAAGATCTTCCCCCCAGGCAGCATTTTCCGCCAGGCGGCAGATGCACTCCGCCATCTTCTCCGTACTCTGTATGACCGTCCCGGTCATGCATCCCTTCCCGATCAGAATCCTTGCATTTTCCGTCGCATCGACCCCGAAGACCGGGATCGTGATGGAATTCGACCCGTTTCCAAGATTGAAATCGACCTCCTGGAGCGCAGAGATCGCGCCGGCTGCCATGTCGTCATTATTGCAGATGATGAGCTCGATCATGTTCTTATTCGCCGTATTATACTGGGAAAGATTTGCCATCATATAGTCTCTGGCTGCGGAGTAGGACCACTTTCCTGTCAGATCCAGCTGAAAATCGTCCACGCTGGAAAGATTGAAATACTGGAGCTCCGGGTACCCGGCCTTCACAAGGATCTCATTGGCATCCAGCACCGCATATTTCGTCCGGTAGATCGCCTCGACGTTCTTGGCCTCGCCCTTGAACATGGCATAACTGATCACACCATCCCCGTTCAGATCGACTTTGGAATAGTTGGCGGTCAGATACTCGCCAATTTCCTTTCCCTGCATATGTCCGGCCTCTGCCGGATCCGTCCCGACGAAGGCGATCCTCTCGTAATAATCCAGGACGACGCCCTCATCCCCGTCCGCCTCGATCGCGCGGTTAAAGAAGATCACGGGAACATTTTTCCTGTCCGCCCTCAGGCAGATCTCATCGGATGTGTCCGTCGAGCCCGAATTGACAATATTCACGATCAGAAGATCCGCCCCCCGGTCGAGCGCATTCTCTATCTGCGTATTCTGCTTCGATTGATCGGACTCCGCGTCATATTCGGAATAGGTGATGCCGGCTCTGACAAGATCTTCCGTCAGATCCGCGCGGACTTCCGAAATAAAGTCATCCGAATAGTCATAATAGAAAACGGCAGCGGTGAACTCTTCCGACTTCGGAACCGCCCCGTTCCCGCCGCTCCCGGAGCTCTCCCTCCGGAAGCTGCAGGCGGCAAGGGACAGAACACAGAGAAGGACTGCCGCGGAGCGCGCCGCCTGTCTCAGCCTCTTATGCCGTCTGCCCGCAGAGCTCCGCGCATTTCTGCTCACCCTCTCAGTCATACACGATGACCGCGATCACTTCCACGACCTCATCCGTCCTGTTCGTGATGCCGTGCCCCGTTCCGGGAGGACAGATCGTCACGTCACCGGCCTGCACCGTCCTGATCTCGCCGTTGTCGTTGTATTCCGCCGTCCCCTTCATGATGTAGAAGAGCTCAGACTCCCCTTCATGGACGTGATAGCCGATCCCGCATCCCGGGTTCAGCGTGATGTTCGCGAAAAGACGGCCCTTGCCGCACAGATCTTCCGGACCTCTGATAAACTTTCTTACGATGACGGTCCCGTCCCCGCCCCTCATATGTTCATTATAATCTACGCTTAATTCTTCGTTCCTTCTGATCATAAGAGATCCCTCCTCGAAAAGTAATTTCCCGGCACAGCCGCGCTGCCGCGGCCTTTTTCCATACTAAACGGTGGTGCACTAACCTCATGCTGCGCCTGCGGCCTGCAAACGCTTAGTGCACTGCGTATACGTGAAAGGTACCAGCCTCCGCCTCCTTTCAGTCGGCGTTTTCCGGACTTTCACAGTAAAAGAATAGCATACTTTCAGTGAAAATGCTAAACTATTGGAAAATACCCAAGGAGGATCCTATGTCAACATTCTATATGCCCACACGGATATTCGCAGAAGAAAATGCAATAAAGAAGCACGCAGGGGATCTCGCTTCCTTCGGCAAAAAGGCCCTGATCGTCACAGGCCGCCGCTCCGCCTTCGCCAACGGCTCTTATGATGACCTCGCGTCCGCGCTCGCTGAAGCGGGAGTCGACCATGTCGTCTTCTCCGAAGTGGAAGAAAACCCATCCGTTGCGACTGTCATGAAGGCCCGTGACATCGGCCTTGCAAATTCTGTTGATTTCGTCATCGGTATCGGCGGAGGATCTCCGCTCGACGCTGCAAAGGCGATCTCCCTCATGATCGCGATGGCGGATAAGGGAAAAGACTACCTCTACGCACCGGACTGCCCCGGGAAGACGCTCCCGATCGTCGCGATCCCGACGACCTGCGGGACCGGTTCCGAAGCGACGGCTGTCTCGGTCATCACCGACCGGGAGAAAATGGTCAAAAAGTCCATCGCACATAAGATCTTCCCGGATCTTGCCCTTGTCGACGGCCGCTACCTCGCCGGCGCTCCGGTCTCCGTACTCTCGAACACGGCCTTTGACGCACTGACCCATCTGATCGAGAGCTATCTGAACTCCCAGGCGACGGATTTCAGCCGTATGTGCGTCGACGCGGGTCTCCGCATGTGGGCAAAGAGCCTGCCCGTTCTCCGCAGGGAGAAGACCCCGGATGCCGCAGATATGAAGAACATGATGCTGGCTTCGACGATGGCCGGAATGTCGATCGCGCACACCGCGACGACGATTCCCCACGGCTTAAGCTACGCGGTCACGACGCATCTCCGCGTTCCCCACGGAAAGGCCACCGCCTACTTTACGGCAGGATATCTCTGCGAGGCTTCTCCTGAAGACCGGAACTATCTCTTAAAGACAGCCGGCTTTGCCGGAGTGGAAGACTTCCGGACAGTTTATCACGCGGCCTGCGGAACGATCGACGCTCCGGAGGAGGAGCTTAAGAAAGTCCTTCTGGCCGCGATCGACGAGCTCTCCGGTAATCCTGCCAAGATGGCTCTGGCACCGTTCCCGGTCGACCGGGAAGTGCTCGAGCGGATCGCATACTTTGAGCTTGCCCACAGTATGTGAGTTCAGCTTCCGAAAGGGCTGGTCCGAGAATCGTACTCACGGTGAAGGCTGGTCTCGCTTTGCACGCGTATCTCATGATTAAATTCGCGAGCATTGCGCAATAAAGAATGAAAGACGCACAAAGGCCGGACATCTCCGTCCCCGAAGTGCCGACAGATCCGAAAAGGACTGCCGCACCGGGAATCGTGAAGATGTCCGGCTTTTTTTGCGGATCGCACTTTATTCTTCTTTACGGATTGCAGTTCCCACAGGGCGAATATCCCTGCGCGATCAGCTCATCCCTTGACAGGCTGCTCTCTCCATAGTTCTTTGCCGAGATTTTCTCCACTGAGCTGCACCATGGATGATGAAATTTCATTGAATTGTTGTTGAGAACGTACGTATTCCCCGCCGCTTCGCTGTTCCCGTCTGCACCGGCGGACGTTTTTTCCACGGACTCCGTGCTTCCGGACCGATCCGGCGCTTTTTCGGGAATGACACCGGGCGCCCAGGTCTCGCTCGGAGAAGTGCTCCAGGTGATCTCCTTCCCGTCCGAGGTCATGATGATATTCCCCTGCTCGTCCGTCCGGAAAACAGAGACATCCTTATCCCACAGGCGATCCAGAAGCTCCTGTGTCGGGTGGCCGTAATCATTTCCCTTTCCGCAGCTGATCACCCCGTACTTCGGCTTCACCGCATCAAGCAGGAGCGCAGAGGACGAAGAGCTGCTGCCGTGGTGTCCGACCATGTAGACGTCAGCCCGGATATCCCTGCCCGACTCGACAAGATACTGCTCCTCTTCCTGCTCCGCATCCCCGGTGAAGAGGACCTTATTGTCCCCGTTCTGAAGCAGAATGCAGATCGACTGGTTATTCCCCGATGAGCCTTCCGGGAGAGCCTCCGCTTCCCCGGCGTTTTCCGGTTTCTTCGGTGCGAGAATCGTAAATTCCGCATCCCCAAGCACATACTTCTCTCCGGGCTCCGGAATAACGACCTCCGCGCCGCTATTCTTCTCCGCCTCCTTGAAGGACGTATAAATGCTCGTATCCACTTTATAGGACGGCTCAAGAACTGTCCCGACTTTGAATTTGTGGAACACACCGACAAGTCCCGCTATGTGGTCCTCATCGAAATGCGTCGCCACCAGATAATCGAACTTCCCGATCTTAAGCTGCTCGAGGTAGGAGACCGTGAAAGAGGACGAGTCCCGTCCGCCGCCATCGATCAGCATATAGTGACCGTCCGACTCAATGAGCGCGCATGCACCCTGCCCCACATCCAGAAAATGGATCTTTAAGAGCGCTTTCTCCTCCGGCTTGCTCCCGGTCCCGGAATCCGTCTTGCCTGAGTCCGTGCCGGTCTTGCTGGGTTCTGTATCGTTTTTCCCGGAGTCCGTCTTGCCCGAGTCTGTATCGTTCTTCCCGGAGTCCGTCTTGCCCGAATCTGTATCGTTCTTCCCGGAGTCCGTCTTGCCTGAATCTGTCCCGGCCTTCCCGGAGTCCGTACTGCCTGAGTCTGTTCCTGTCTTTTCGGAGTTCGTCTTACCTGAGTCTGTTCCTGTCTTCCCGGAATCCGTGCCGGAATTTCCGGCATTCGGACTTTCCTTATTCTCCTCTTCCTGCGTGTCCGGCGTCTTTGTCGGCGTCTGCGCAGGAGTTTTTGTCGGTTCCTGAGTCGGTTCTGCCGTCGGTGTCTGTGTCGGTGCTGCTGTCGGCTCCTGCGTCGGTGCTGCCGTCGGCTCCTGCGTCGGTGCTGCCGTCGGCTCCTGCGTCGGTACTGCCGTCGGTGTCTGTGTCGGTACTGCCGTCGGCTTCTGTGTCGGTCTTGCCGTCGGTGTCGCTGTAGGCTTCTGTGTCGGTCTTGCCGTCGGTGTCGCTGTAGGTTTCTGCGTCGGCCTTGTCGTCGGCACCACTTTCGCCGTCGGCCTCGGAGAAGGAGTCGGCGTCACTGTCACGACCGGTGCCGTGCTCTCCGTGCCGCCCGCCTGCTGTGCTCCCGACATCGTTGTCTCGGGAAGGAGCGGCTCCTTCTGCGTCACCGGCGGATGCATTCCGACCCATGTATAGAGGACCGCCGTGTAAGCAATCGCGACCACTCCGGTGATGATGCCGATCTGGGCCCGCTTCCTGTCCTTCGCATTTTTCATTTTTCCGGAGGACATGATCCCGAGCACGATCGCCGCGATGCCGAAGACTGCACCGACCAGCACCACGCCGGTCAGACAGCCCACGATCCCGAGGATCAGCGATATGAGTGCCAGATTTTTTTGATTTTTCATAGAATCACCCTTTCTTATGTACAGCCGCCGAGGTGCCCGCCGACTGTTGAAATGCACATTCCGTGCATCATTTGCCGGATGTCCCGCTGCCAAAATGTCATTTCGGCGCTGAAAACACCCTGTTTTCACATAGAACTCAGGTACCGTTATCTTAACATCTTACACAAAATCTGTACAGTGGGGAATAAATCCACCGTTCCTCTCCTGTTTTCATGAATTTTTATTCTTCATCGCGGAAAAAATACTCACGATGAAGGCAGGTTTCACTTTGCGCGCGTGTGTCTTGATGAATCTTATCGTAAACAGCGAAGCGACTTACAATAAAAAGGCCTGCAAAGCAAGACACAGATATTGTGCGATAAAGAATAAAAAAGCAGATGTGGAGCCCGGTCTTCTCAGGTTCCCCATCCGCCTTTTTGATACCACACACAATGGTGATCCATATGAAATTATTGAACAACGCAGGCACGCCTGTCGGGACCGCTATGCGAAGCAGTCCCGAAATAATACGTATTTACCGAATAAAATTCGTTCTTACCCTCTCCTTGTCCTGCGGATGCTCAATTCCGGCCGCCTTTCCTGCCTCGATGCACTTGAGGATCCAGGCCATATTCCGGCCGAGGGTCTGCATGATCTCCACGCCTTCCAGATCCTTCATGACATCCTCCGGCGCGGAGCCGTGGACCATGTTCCAGTAATTGGAGGAGACGACCGGCATCTGATTGTTCGTAAAGTACTTGTTGAGATCGTCGAGGGTCGCACTCGTGCCCGCCCGTCTTGCGGAGACGACGGCTGCCGCCGGCTTGAATTTCAGGTTCTTCCCGTACTTAATGAAAAGACGGTCCAGGAACATCTGGCTCTCCCCTGAAGGAGAAGCGTAATAGACGGGAGATCCCATGACGAACGCGTCGGCGTCCGCGAGCGCCTCTCCGACTTCCTTCACGATCTCATCGACCTGTCCATCGATGACTTTCTTTCCGATAAAATAGATCTCTGTATCGATTCCCGCCGCATTCAGTTCTTTTGCGACCAGGCTCAACGCTGTAAATGTACAGCCCTTCTCTCTTCTGCTTCCGTTCACTAAGATTGCTTTCATTTTTCTTCCTCTTTCTTTACACTCAGTCGATCTTAATGAAGAACCGGATCTCCACGCGTCTGGACTTCTCCTGATCTTCCTTCCCGTCCTTGTCATAGACAGGAGATGTGTAGGAATAGCCTTTCGTCACGAGGAGCTCCTTCATATCCTTCATCTGGGCTTCCGTCAATTCATTTTCCCCGTTCACGAAGGCATCGTAGACCGACTGGGCGCGCCTTGTCGACAGGATATAGTTGTCTTCGTAGGTCCCGTTCGTGTCTGTGTGTCCGCCGATCTCCACGGAGTCGATCGAGTCATGGACATCCGGATCCAGCATGACGTTTGCAAGAACGGTCAGCACGTCGTTCACGTATTTGACCGAATCCGGTTTCAGGTCATACTTGTCGACATCAAAGAGGATGTCGTTGCCCATCGTGATCATGCCGGTAGCCGGATCGATCTCGACGTCGATCCCCGCGTCCGCGTATGCCTTTGTGAGTTTGGAAAGCACTTCATTTCTCTTGTTGGAGGCCGCAGCGATCTTATCCTCATCGGCATCCTGAAGCTCATCCTCGCTCGCGTTGTCCTGCATGCCTGCATAGAGGAAGGAAGGTGCGAACATACGGATCTCTTCGAGGACATCATCCTCGAAAATGAAAGACACGCGCTTCTCATGATCATTCAGGATGAGCTGTTCCCCGGTGTCGAGCCCCAGAGTGATGGAGTCGATCATGAATCCTCCGTTTGCGCCGGCGTAAGTCAGACGCCTCGGAGAAGCAGACTGCAGGTCACTGTAAGCGTCCTTCACCTGCATGTACGTCGTCTCTCCTGCCACGATCTTATAATCCCTGGTCGTGCTTATATTGACCGTAAAATCCCCCGAGTCCTTATCTCCGCTGATACAGCAGACATAGCACTCCTCGAGCGGAATTTCCTTCTCATAGGGATTGATCGCCTTCACATCGAAGGTCACCTTCCCGAACGTCGCTTCAAAATCATAGATCTCCCGGGATCCGACGGCCTGTGTGCTCTTCGCGGCCGTCTTGTAGCCCTGCTCAAGGAGTGTTGAGACCTTATTGCCCAGGCAGGCCGGAGCCTTGTCCTTTCCCACGATAAAAGAGAGGGTCGGCGTGTTGGTCCATTCAAATTTGAATATGGAGTCCGCAGTGTCAATGACTGTCGTGCCCTTGTCACCGGCCAGCGTGATCACATCGCCGGAATAGAAATAGCTGCCTGTGTATTCATTTCCGACGTAATCCTTTATCGTGTAAGACCCGTCGTCCCGGAACTCAAACTCCGCCTGTACCCTCGGAGTATATTTCGTCTCAATGTAGTCGGGATCCTTCTGGCCTGTGCTCATGTGTACGAAGCCGTCCTTCATATCAGATGCAAGCTGCTTCGTCTTCGCGATGGCGACCTTCCCCTCATCCTCTTTATAGGTGTACGGAACATATGTCGCTTGAGCCCCGTCATAGGACAGAGTGAGCTCCGCGCCCTTCCATTCCATCTCGTAGTCGATTTCCGTGAGATCGATCTTCGTTCCCTTCTTTGTTTTTTCGGGAAGATTGCCGAGACCGATCGCGAGCGTTTTGTCCTTCACGTCGAAGACCGTCCTGATCTTGAGATCTCCCGAGTTGATGCTGCCGTCCGTACTGATCGAGAACTTTTTATCCGCCTTGCAGTCCGGCCCGTAATTATAGCCGACATTGGCATACGTGCCCGCATCGAAGATCTCGTGCAGCCTTCCGGAATACAGATCGAGCTTCACCGTATCCGTCCCGAACAGGAACTCACACGGAAATGCCTGAAGCTGGTACTCCGTTCCGTCGATCTTCACGTCGACGTACTTGCTGAAAGTCTCCTCCTCGTCCTTCAGCACCCAGGTCCCCCAGAGCATTCTCTGGGAATAGAGATCCGTCGGGACCTCACCCTCGTCGACTGTCCCCTCATCGACCGCGGCCTGCGTGACCTCGACGCTCTCCGGAAGCAGTCCCTTCGTCTTTGCATTGCTCTTAGCCAGAACCGGCATGGCCGGAACGACCGCAACGCAGAGCGCGATCATCGCTGCTGCAATTCTTGTCTTCATGCCTCTTCCTCCTTTCAATTCAGGCGATTGCGAAACGCTGTGCCTCAGATCTTCCCGGCAGCCTTCGCTGCCTTCTCCTTCTTCCTGATCTGAATCGCCTGCTTCGCCGCGTAGGGCAGGATAAGCTTCAGCTTGTCCTCACTCTTCTGATAATCCGTGCACTCCGGCCTCTCGCGGAAGAGATGGATCGCGTCGAACTCGCACTTGGTCGTGCAGACGCCGCAGCCGATGCACTGGTTCTCATCGACCACCGAAGCGCCGCACACGAGACATCTCGATGTCTCCTTCCGGACCTGCTCCTCCGTGAACACGCACTTCGGATCACGGAAGCCCGGCTCCTTTCCGTACCGCTCATTGACAGCCGGGATCTGACGGCTCTCATGGTCATAATCCGTCACGGAAATGTCATCCTTGTCGAGCTCTTTATACGCATGCGGATTTCTTCCGATCGTGAGCGATGTGTTCGGCTGGACGTAGCGGTGGATCGAGATCGCCGCCTCCTTGCCGGCCGCGATCGCGTCGATCGCGAACTTCGGTCCAGTATAGACGTCTCCACCGGCAAAAATATCCGGCTCCGCGCTCTGGTAAGTCACCGGATCGACGACGATTCCGCGTCCTCTGCCGAGCTCCACGTTCTGCCCGTCAAGGAGCGAACCCCACTCAATGCTCTGTCCGACCGACAGGAATACATGACGGCAGGGAACGGTGATGGTCTCGTTCTCATCATACTTCGGATCAAAGCGGCCGTTCTCATCGTACACGGAGACACATTTTTTGAAAATGATCCCCGAGACATGCCCGTTCTCCGTGAGGATCTCCTTCGGGCCCCAGCCGCCGGAGATCAGGACACCGTCCTCCTCCGCCTCGGCGATCTCCTCGTCGGATGCCGGCATGATGTCCCGTGTTTCGAGGGAGTACTGGCTGACCTTCGGGGCTCCGCAGCGGATTGCGCTCCTTGAGACGTCGATCGCGACATTTCCGCCGCCGATGACGACGACGTCCCCTTCGATATCGTACGCTTCCTTCGCGCCGACCTCCCGCAGGAAATCGACCGCAGTGACGACGCCTTCCGCGTCCTCTCCCGGGACACCGGTCTTTCTGCCTCCCTGGCAGCCGATCGCGATGTAGAAGGCTTTGTATCCCTTCTCCCGGAGCTCGTCGATCGTGATATCCTTCCCGACCTCGACGCCGCACTGAATGTCAACGCCCATCTCGCGGATGACATCAATTTCCGCGGCGACAACGTCCTTCTCGAGCTTGAAGGACGGGATGCCGTAGACCATCATGCCGCCGGGCTTTTCATTTTTCTCGAAGATCGTCGGGTGATAACCCTTCTCGGCCAGGTAGAACGCGCAGGAAAGACCCGCGGGACCCGCTCCGATGATCGCGACCTTCTCGGTAAAGTCTCCGTTGTTCTTCGGGATGACGCGGGGCGGAATATAGCGCGTCTCCGCGTCGAGATCCCGCATCGCGAGGAACTTCTTGACTTCGTCGATCGCAACAGCACGGTCGATCGTTCCGCGCGTGCACGCGTCCTCGCAGCGGCGGTTGCAGATATGACCGCAGATCGCCGGGAGCGGATTATTCTTCTTGATGAGCGCGAGCGCTTCGGTATAGCGGCCCTCGGAGGCCATCTTCAGATAGCCCTCGACCGCGATGTGGGCCGGACAGGCCGTCTTGCAGGGAGCCGTGCCGGTATCATAGGTCTCGATGCGGTTCGTGTCGCGGTACTCCCAGTTCCAGTCCGCCTCGCTCCAGTGCTTGTCGCTGGGAAGCAGATGCTTCGGATACTGCACCTTGCTTCCGTCCTTCTTACAGAGCTTCTGGCCGAGCTTTACCGCACCCGCAGGACAGTGCTCCACGCAGCGGCCGCAGGCAACGCAGTTCTCAGCGTCCACCCGCGCGACATATGCAGAGCGGGACATGTTCGGCGTGTTGAAGAGCTGGGATGTCCTCAGCGCATAGCAGACATTGACATTGCAGTTGCAGATCGCGAAGATCTTGTCCTTTCCGTCGATATTTGTCGTCTGGTGCACGAAGCCGTTGTTCTCCGCGCGCTGCATGATCTCGAGGGCTTCCTCCTTCGTGATGTAGCGGCCGCCCTTCCCGGTCTCGACGACATAGTCCGCCATATCGCCCACCGCGATGCACCAGTCCGCCGGATCATCTCCGCAGCCCTCGTCGTAGGTCTTCCTGCTTCTGCGGCAGGAGCACGGGGACGCGGCGTACTTGCCTTCGTACTTGTCGAGCCAGTAGGAAATGTGCTCCAGATCCACCGACTGATCCTCCATCCGGATCGCCTTCTCCACCGGAATGACGTGCATGCCGATCCCGGCTCCTCCCGGAGGCACGATCTTCGTGACCTTCTCGAGGGGCAGACGCGTCATATAATTAAAGAACATGCCGAGCTCAGGCTTCTTGTCCATGAGTTCGAAATTCATGTTCGTGAACTCGCCCGATCCCGGGACGAACATCGGGACGAGCCACTGCTTTTCGTGCTTTTCATTTTCCCAGTTGTACTCCAGCACGCCCATCCAGGAAATGTTGTCGAGCATCTTCTGAAGACGCTTCTCGTCTTTGATGCCCGAGCGCTTTTTGATCTCGGCGAAGGTCCTCGGCTTGCGGATCCCGCCGAAGCTGAGACAGAGCTTTGCCTCTTCCTGGGTCAGAAGGCCCGCCAGCATCCAGTATTCCGGCTCGTACTTCGTGATCGGTTTGAGGCCCAGCTTGTAGGGGATCCTGTCCGTGATCATCTTGCCGAGCTTTGCGTAGATCGGCTGGAACTCATGGTCTTCGATCCAGTCCGGATAATACCCGTTCGTGTAGTCGTGGAGCTTTTCGGTCCGCCCCGTATTCAAGTTATCGATTCCCTGCATAAATTTCCTCTCCTCACATAGTGTATCTTATTAGACGATTGCGAAACGCTGTGCTCTATGGAAATTGTGTGAACATTCAAACGGCTTCCGCG
>CAMOXU010000008.1 GCA_946629525.1 uncultured Clostridia bacterium | reverse complement strand
ATCTTCCGCATATGCGTGTACGGATCCCGGGCGGAATATCTTCTGTCCCGGAAGCAGATTCATCGATATTTCTCACAAGTCCAAAAAGACCCGGCCGGAATACATCCGGCCGGGTCTTTATCAGGATCCCCCCGACTCTGCGTCCTCTCAGATACGCAATTCGTTCAGTCATCCGCCTCCTGGTCTTCGCTCGCAACATAGATCTGGCGCTTCTTCGCCATGACGTCCGAAGCGAGATATTCATCATATGTCCCGACCTTATCGATCAGCGTTCCGTCAGGCAGGAACTCCATGATACGGTTGGCCGTCGTCTCAACGATCTGATGGTCGTGAGATGTGAAGAGCAGAACGCCCGGGAATTTGATCATCCCGTTGTTCAGGGCTGTGATGGCTTCCATGTCCAGATGGTTCGTGGGCTCGTCGAAGATCAGGACATTCGCGCCGGAGATCATCATTTTCGAGAGAAGGCATCTGACCTTCTCGCCTCCGGACAGTACCCGGACGCGCTTGATCCCGTCCTCCCCGGCGAACAGCATGCGGCCGAGGAAGCCGCGGACATAGGTCGTGTCCTTATTCTCCGAATACTGGGTGAGCCAGTCCGCGATCGTCAGATCGCTGTCGAATTCGGAATTGTAATCGTGCGGGAAGTAGGCCCTGCTCGTCGTGATGCCCCACTTGTAGTAGCCCTCGTCCGGCTCCATATTGCCCATAAGGATCTCGAAGAGCGTCGTCTTGGCCTTCTCATTTCCGCCGACAAAAGCGACCTTGTCGGTACGGTTGATGATGAAGTTCAGGTCCTTGAATATGACCTCCCCGTCAATCGTCTTCGAGAGATGCTCGACAAAGAGCACGTCATTTCCGATCTCGCGGTTCGGGCGGAAATCAATGTACGGATACTTTCTGCTGGACGGCACCATGGCATCCAGCTGGATCTTTTCCAGTGCTCTCTTTCTGGACGTCGCCTGCTTGGACTTCGACGCATTGGCGGAGAATCTGGAGATGAACTCCTGGAGTTCCTTGATCTTCTCCTCCTTCTTGCGGTTCTCCTCCTTCATCTGCTTGATGAGGAGCTGGGAAGATTCGAACCAGAAGTCATAATTTCCGGCATACAGACGAATCTTTCCGAAGTCGATATCCGCCGTGTGCGTGCATACCTTGTTCAGGAAGTAGCGGTCGTGGGAGACCACGATGACCGTGTTGCTGAAGTTGATCAGGAACTCTTCGAGCCACTCGATCGCGCTCATGTCAAGGTGGTTGGTCGGCTCGTCGAGGAGCAGGATGTCAGGGTTCCCGAAGAGCGCCTGCGCAAGGAGCACCTTGACCTTGACCGGGCCGTCGAGGGTCCCCATGATCTCATGATGCATCTCGGTCTCGATGCCGAGCCCGTTCAGAAGGCTCTCCGCATCGGACTCCGCCTCCCAGCCGTTCATATCCGCGAACTCAGCCTCGAGCTCGGATGCGTGGATCCCGTCCTCATCGGAGAAATCCTCTTTCATGTAGAGGGCGTCCTTCTCCTTCATGATGTCATAGAGGCGCCTGTTGCCCATGATGACTGTGTCGAGGACTTCGTATTCGTCATATTTAAAGTGATCCTGTTCGAGAAATGAAATACGGTCGCCCGGAGTCACCGTGATGGTGCCGTTCGTCGTCTCGAGCTGGCCGTCAAGGATCTTAAGAAATGTCGACTTTCCGGCCCCGTTCGCACCGATCAGGCCATAGCAGTTGCCCTCCGTGAACTTAATATTGACATCTTCAAAAAGCGCCTTCTTTCCGACACGATATGTAACATTGTTCGCAGCGATCATTACTCTCTCCTGTATTTTTTTAGAAATATACACTCCTGTGTCATCTTATACTAAAGATGTCTGCCTGTCAAAGAATTCGTGTGCTTTTCCGGCACGTTCAGGCCCGGTCTGCAGAGGGTCATTCCCTCTGCCGGCTTTCCGCACGGCTCACACCGGCTCGCTCCGCCTCTTTCTCCTCTCCGCCGCGATCCGCCTCTCCATCTTCTTCTCATGGCTGACCTGCCAGAAGGAATAGACGATGAGCACGAACGTGACTGCGGCAAGGACTCCGGTCATGTCGACGCATACGTCCGTGAACATGCCCGCCCGGCCGCCGACCTTCGTCTGATGGAACTCATCGAGACATGCGTAGATAAAAGTCACAAAGACCGCTGCCGCCATCGCTCTGGTCGCCACGGTCGAAGCCAGGAAGGACAGGAAGAGAAGGATGAAGAGCACTCCGAACTCGCCCATATGCGCGCATTTTCTCACATAGGGGTGCAGGAGTTCCACGAGATACTCTGTATCGACGCCCTCTCCGCCCCGAAGGATCCCGATGAAGCGGACGACCCACTGCGTAACTTTGAGTGATATTCCCGAGGACACTTCAGCCGTCTGCCCGGAAAATGAAAAGATCACGCACATCCAGATGACCGACGGAAGGTACCAGAAATATTTGCGAATTATCCTCAATATTAAACTCCTTTACTTGTCGCCTTTGAAGATTTTGAGTATAATGAACCTGTCGACATTTGTTTTTTCACACAAAGGAGCAGATATATGTTCAAAAAACAAAAGCAGTCCACGGATGCCGCTCTCGGCATTGCGGTGCTGGCATTTATGCTCATACTCGCACTTCTCTCAACGATTGCGGACAGCAGGAACTGATTCCTGCTGTCCTTTCTTTTTGTTATCCGTTATCCGCCGGCGCTTCCGGCGCTTCCTTTTCCGATTCCGGGAAGGAAAATACGACTTTCATATGATCTTCCTCTCCCCGGAGCATGCCCAGGGCTTCCTCAAACTTCTCCAGCGGATAGACGTTCGTTACGATCTCCGCCGGATCGATCAGTCCTTCCGTTATATAGGAGATGACTCTTGTCCAGTCATTCTTCCCGGAGTTATACCCTGAATTCCACAGTCCTCTGACCACGATCTCTTTTCTGAGCAGCTTCCAGTACAGATTCTGCCCGATCACGATGTCGTCATCCGGCTCCCCGACCGCAATGATCCTTGTCTGCTCGCCGGACACCGCGATCGCATATGACAAAGCCTCGGAGCTGCCGACGCATTCATAGACGACGTCCGCCATGTGTCCTACTGTCAGGGTATGGACAGCCTCCTCCGGATCCCATATTTTGGCATTGACGACATGATCGCACGCTTTGGAGATCCGCTTGACCTTATCCGTGCTGTGCCCGATCACGATCACTTTCCCCGCGCCCCGGATCTTCGCGATCAGAGCGGTCAGATATGCCATCGTTCCCGTCCCGATGACGACCGCGATGTCGCCGTGCTGAAGGCCGGAAAGCCTTACCGCATGGCTGCAGACCGCTGCAGGCTCACAGATGACGGCCTCGAGGCTGCTCATTTCTTCCGGAAGGATCACAAGATTAAAGACCGGGACCGCGACATACTCCGCGAATCCGCCGTTGCGTCTGGTCCCGAAGTAATCATAATATCCGCACAGTTCGTATTCCTCCCGCATGCATTCGTCGCACTGGCGGCACGGGAGCAGCGGATAGACCGCCGCGCGTTTGCCCAGAAGTTCTTCCCGCACGCCCGGCCCGATCTCCGTGACAGTCCCCACGAATTCATGTCCGGGAATGAGCGGCATCTTGTGTGCGCCGTCCACATAGATCCTGTTATAATCGCTGCTGCAGATTCCGCTCGCCTCGACCTTCAGAAGCACCTCGCCCCTTCCGGGCTCGGGCCGTGGGATCTCACAGAGCTTAATATCCGCGATATCGTTAAGTACAAGAGCTTTCATGGTTTTTCCTCCTAAAAAGTAATCTTATCGGAAGCCGCGAAGCAGCTTTCGATAAAAAGGCTTGTGTAGCAAGCCGTATTATTATTATGAGGTTCGCGGAGCGGTTCTCATAACAGTCATGAGCCGTCCCGTTCTGACGGCAGCTTCGTGTATCCTATTGCGGCTCAGATGAAAATCAGATAAAATTAAAGAAACCCTTTGCGAAGCCTCTGCCGTACGGCTGCAGGCACAGCCCCGGGAACAGTATGCTTTCGGGAATCTCACAGGATATTGCGGCCTTACCGGCCGGATACAGTTCGGCATCCCGCGAAACCTGTGAAATATTCACCACGAGAGGAGTTGCTATGGAAGAAATGAAACAGGAATTTATACCGCTGCCGGATATTGATGCCGACGTGACCGGCGAGGAGATCGTTCGTTCCGAAAATGCCCCGGCCGATCCTCTGCCCTCCCGTATGACCCGGGAATATTCCGAATTCTTACACAGATTTGACGATGCCGATCCGGAGGGACCGCATTCCCGGAACGGGGCTTCCATGAGCGGCACCGACAGTTTATCCGCTGGACCGGAAGAAGGCGCGGATGCCGGTCTTCCAGTGGAAGTGATCGCCGGTTCAGATGAACTCGAGGCTGCCATGGAGTATACCGGATCCGATCCGTATTTCGCGATTGATTTCCAGGAAAAGCAGTACGGGAGCGCCGTCGACGACAACAACCCTGCAGAGGAAATTGTCGACAGCGGAAGCTTCAGCCTTCCTGACGCAGGTCCGACAGAATAAAAAGAGACGAATATCCGAACGCCCGGCAAGGCCGGCATACCGGAAAATGCAGCTGCCACAAAGGATCTCCGGATCTTTTGCGGCAGTTTTTTCATCTCATCCGGCCCGGGTACCTTCACGAAAACATAAGAAAACCCCCGGGTCAGAGGCTTCCTCCTTATGAGGCGCTTTCTTCCGTCCTCTTCCTCCTGACAAGAACAAGATAGAGGCATGTCATGAGCAGGGCACCGGCAGACATGGCAATGCCTGCCCTTAAGCCCGGAGTGTGATAGGTAAACTCAATCCTGTTCTCTCCCTCTTTGACCGGGACCGCCATGAACCCGTTGATGTCCAGAATATCCACAGTTTCGCCGTTGACCTCAGCTGTCCACCCGTCGTCGTTCGGGATCGAGTAGAATGCGTATTTGTCGGCGTCCGCATAGATCGTCGATGCGAAGCTGTCTGTCGTCTCCTTCGTATCCTGTGAACACTCCTTCATGTGAGCCGCGCTGATCGAGTGAAGATATTCTGTCGTCGCGATCCCGTCCCTCATCTCATCATAATGGCGGAGCGTGTCCGAGACGATCTCCTCCTCATCATCCGGGATCACCAGCGTTTTCAGCATGAGGATCGCCTTAAAGGACGATGTCGTGGCGTCGAACTCCGAGCGCGTCATGTATGTGTCATAGGTGAACCCGATCGGAGGGACACCCTCATCCTCATAGACATAGTAAGTGTAGTATTCCCCTTCGACGATCTGGACCGGTTCCCCGTGCTCACGTTCCTCGAACTCGACGTCATAGCGGGCTGAGATCAGATTGTGGAAGCCTTCCAGAGGTTCCGGACTCTTCACATCCCTTTCCTGATCCAGCGCTTCATATACTCTGAAGATCGAGCCTGATACCGTCGTCGAAAAATTGGACGTCGCAGGATAGGCATGCGTGATCATCTCGATATTTTCCTTATTCGCGAACCGGTACTCCGGCGCATGGCAGAATATCTCCGCCGAGGTCTCGATCCGGTCCTTCAGATGGCGCGCATCCTCTCCGTGCGCCATCTGATAGAGAAAGATCGCCGAAGCTGTTGTCGCGACGGAAAAAAGGACGACGGCAGTGAGTATGAGCGCCCTGTTCTCCATCCGGCAGAAGCAGAGCCAGGTGAGGATCGTTCCGACCAGCGTAAAGACAGACCAGACGGCAAAGAGTTCTCCCCGGTAGATCTTGCTCGGATCCGAATCGCTCCACTTAACAAATACCAGAAAAAGGATAAAGCAGAGCTGGATCGCTCCCCACACGACTGCGGATCTTCCGATCGCCCTGCGCGTTCTCGTGTGCTTCGTCTCAGTCGTCAGATCAAAAAGTCTGATCCGCTCTTCCTCCGCCTGACTGAGCGTCGGGTCGGAAAGAGTACCGGTCTCATCCTCCTGATAGTTTTTCAGCGCGACGTGATAGACTGCCTCCCTGCGGCGGATAAGGCGCCGGTCCTCCTTACGGGCTTCATTTTCAGCGTTCCACCTCTCCATGACCATGGCGGAAGCAAGCGCCATCATGAGGATCCCCATGTAATACCAGCGGCAGTACAGACCTGCAAAGAGCGCGTAGGCGGCATTGAAGAACGGTACGACCGCGCAGATAAGGCAGAACTTCAGCATCCTGGTGAGCCAGAACCGCTTCCGCAGCGAGACGAAGGCGAGGACCAGGATCAGCCCGACCATCGGCAGATAGGCGTTGCAGGATGAAAAATTATTCTCAATGACCGCACTCTGATGCGACATGACCTCTCCCGGAAAGATCAGGCCCTTCAGAATGTAAAGGTACCGTTCCCCGGAAAAGACCAGCGAATTGGACCCCATGTAGTCAAAGCTCACGCGAGGATTCGCGATCGTAAAGAGGAAGGACGGGAACAGTAAAAAGCAGCCCAGCAGACATCCGAGAGCGCCCTCAAAGAGGACATTCGGCAGCATGCCGATCCTCTTCTTAAAGTACGGGACGAGGAACCGGAGCACATAGTAGGCTGCGAGGAACAGGATCTCGCCGATGATAAAGAAGTAGTTCAGCAGCGCGTTGACGAAGACGGCAAATATGAACGGTCCTCTCCTCTTCTCGAGGACCAGTCCATCCAGCGTGACCAGCATGAGCGGAAAGAGCGCGACCACGTCGTGAAAGATGTAAAAGAGCAGATTCGTCGCCATAAAGCCCGAAAATGCATACAGGACGCATCCCGTGAGGGATGCATACGGATCCTTTACATACCTGCGGATATACGCGAAGGAAGTCAATCCCGCAACCGCATACTTTAAGACATAGAGCCAGCCGACAACATACATGAAATCCGCTGACGGGAAGAGCATGGATACCCAGAAGCTCGGACTGCCGAGGTTATAATAGTGCATGCCTCCCAGAAAACCGGAACCCAGGTCGATCGACCAGCCCCAGCCGGTATTCCCCGACCTGATGGCGTCGTTGGCCATCATGGAGAAAGGGACGATCTGAGAATTAAAATCCCCCGCAAGGGAGAAGAGGCCGCCCTGATCTATGATCGTCCATGTGAAGGACATGAGCCCCGCAGCAAGATTGATCAGAAAGGCTGCCAGATATAAATTGATGTTCCGTTTTTTCTGCATATCCTTCACCCTGTGATCCAACCCGCTTCCGGTGCTGACAGTTCACCGGAACGTTCCCCCTCTTCTTTCGTTCTGTCCCCGTTCTGCCGCAGATTTTTCAGGAACCTTTTTTCCCGTCTGCCGTAGTATCCGCTGAAACAGCAGTCCCGCTCTTCTCCTCCGAAGCGTTTTCGGGATCCGCTTTCGTCTCCGACTCCGCCGCAGTCTCGGTGCGGACCCTGTCCGCCCCCCTGCTTCCGGAATCCGTCAGTCCGGACAGTGCTCCGAAGAAGGCAGCTGCAAGGCAGGCTGCAATGATGACACCGATCAGGATCCTTTTGCCGAGGATCCTTCTCTCCTCTGAAGCTGTTTCCGGATCTTTCTCATCCGGATCGGCGCTTTCGATCTCACTGATCCTGAGGAAGGCTTCCGCCTGTCCTTTACCCGGCTCATCCGCCGGCATAAATGCATTCAGCCGGTCAGGGGTCTGCTCCCCCTCCGCATTTCCCCGCTCAGGTTCCTGCCGCTCCCCGCCTTTTTCATTTTCTCCGGAAGCTTCCTCCGTCTGCAGGAGATCCGCCGCTGCATTCTGTGTGGAGATCAGACCTCTGACAGCGTCAATTTTCTCCATTCTCGCTATATTGTTGTGCTTCAGAATGCGGAGGAGCAGGAGCTGATAGATCTCGTCATACCAGTCCGAGAGCTCGGACTCCGTAAGTCCCGCTACAAAATCATTGCGGTTCGCACCCTCTGTATTGTCTCTGCGGATGTTGAAGTTCCTCAGCATGAACTCGATGCTGCCGAAGAGTTCGATATTATCTCCCTGCTGATTATCGTCGTATTCCTCCACGATCGTTCCGAGGGAGTCAAGAATCGTCTTTTTGCGCGACAGGTCGCAGGAGACCGCATACGAGCTGTACTCGATGATCATATCCCGAACCTGCTCCTCCGACGATTCGATCGCCGCGTCCGTCGCCGCGTCGGTGCTTATGAGGTACAGGACCTCCTTCGAGGGAATGAACTTCAGTTCATATCCGAGCCTGATCAGAAGGTCGCGGACCTTTGACATAAGGAGCGTGTAGGTGCGCAGGTTGAACTGAAACCCGGGGATCTTCTCCTCGTTGTATCTTCTCCGGAAGAGCTCCGCGATATTCACGGTATACTGCAGGAATATGAGCACCTCGTTCTTCGACGGATCCGCATTTCCGAGGATCCCGTCGATATTGATCCCGTGACGCATCTCGTCGGTGTCGCGGCAGTTCTCATTGCCCTTCCAATCGGAAAAATAGTGCTTGTCTACAAAATTTTCAATTGTGTATTCCTTGAATCCGTAGGTCAGGATCGTGCTCTCAAAGAGCATGTGGATCTGAACGAGAGCATCGTGATAGTCAAAGTATACATCGCCGCTGCTCTCTCCGACCGGGATGCGTTCCGAATCAGTTCGCATGGATCGCCTCTTATATTGTTCTGCGGACAGTTCCTTCTGCGTTCCTGATGAGCAGGATACAGCCCTGTCCCCGCTTATGGGAGCAGGGTCCTCCTCACTGTGGTAAAATGCGATTCCTGTCCGCTCCGGCTGAATGAGATATCACAGAGATTATAACACAAATCTTTTCTAATGCAACTTTGCGCGAACGTACGGATCTCACCGGACGAAGGCATCACGGCCGGAATTAAAGATGCACAGGTGCCAAAAAGGACAGATCCACAGGGTGTAAGCATATCAGCCGGTATTCAGACGCGCAGGCGCACAATGCCTGACTCACCGGTATCTCACGACAGTAAGGAACAGGATCCCGCTCCGTGCACTGCCGGGGCGGGATCCTTATGTGAGATCTTATGTGCACGGGCTTTTCAAGCCCGTGTTTCTCCTGAGAACGAGATCGCCCGGCCGCTTTACAGGGACGCCTTCATCATTCGCGGGACCCTTCTGCCCTCATGACCGCAGCTTTCATCCCGGAAACATACTCAAAGACAGCCTGTTCCGCGTCCTCCCCGTGGCTGTGGATCAGCCGGATGATCGCAGAACCGACGATCGCCCCGTCCGAGACGGCAGCCATTTTCTCCGCCTGCTCCGGGGTGCTGATGCCAAACCCGACCGCGCACGGGATCTCCGGGTTCGTCTCCCGGATAAGGGAAATCATGCGCGAGATCGCCTCATACTGAAAGCTGCTCCTCACTCCGGTGACGCCCATCGACGAGACGACATAGATAAATCCCTTTGCGCTCTCCGCGATCCTCCTGATCCGTTCGTCCGAAGTCGGGGAGACCATGGAAACGAGGTCCACACCGTATTTTTCCGTATACGGGAGGATCTCTTCCTGCTCCTCAAAGGGGAGATCCGGAATGATGAGCGCGTCAATGCCGAGCCTGCTGCACTCCGAGAGGAAGGGCTCGTACGGGATGCTTCCGTCCGTGTCCCCGCGGTACTTAAAGACCGGATTCAGATAGGTCATAAAGGCGAGCGGTATCTCCGGATTCTCCGCACGCACCGCCTCCGCGACCTCGAAAGCCCCGCGCACGGTCATTCCCGCAGAGAGAGCCCTCGTATCCGCCTCCTGTATGACCGGTCCTTCCGCCGTCGGGTCTGAGAAAGGGATTCCGATCTCAATGAGATCCGCCCCCGCCCTGGCCGCTGCCAGCACAAAGCGGACCGTGCTCGCGGCATCCGGATCGCCCGCGGTGATAAATGGGATAAAAGCCTTTTTCTTCGCAAACGCATTCTTTACTTTGGACATACCCTTCTCCTCTCACTCGTGGATCTCTCTGCCGCGGTATCTCGCGATCGCAGCGACATCTTTATCGCCCCGTCCGGACAGGCAGATGATCACACTGTCCTCCCTGTCCATTTTCGGAACGATCTTCAGCGCATGGGCGAGCGCGTGCGCGCTCTCGATCGCGCAGATGATTCCCTCGGTCCTTGCCAGATACTCGAACGCCGAGACAGCCTCCTCGTCCGTCACCGGCACGTAGCTCGCCCTGCCCGTTGATCCGAGCCATGCATGCTCCGGCCCGATCCCGGGATAGTCGAGGCCTGCGGAGATCGAATAGACCGGCGCGATCTGTCCCTCCTCGTTCTGACAGAAGATCGACTTCATTCCGTGGAAAATTCCAAGACTGCCGGTCGCCATCGTCGCCGCCGTGCGGTCCGTATCGACACCGTATCCTGCAGCCTCGCAGCCGATGAGCATGACCTCGCTGTCCGGAATGAAATGGTAGAACATTCCGATCGCGTTGGATCCGCCGCCGACACAGGCGAGGACCGCCCTCGGCAGCTTCCCCTCCAGGCGAAGGATCTGCTCCCTCGCCTCTTTCGAGATCACCGCCTGAAAATCACGGACGATCGTCGGGAACGGATGCGGCCCCATAACGCTTCCGAGGCAGTAATGCGTGTCGCTGCAGCGGCTCGACCACTCGCGCATCGCCTCGTTGACAGCATCCTTCAGCGTGCCCGTGCCGCTGTCCACGGGATGGACGCGGGCTCCCAGGAGCTCCATGCGGTAGACATTGAGCGCCTGTCTCTCGGTATCGAGCCTTCCCATATAAACATCACAGTCAAGCCCTAAAAGCGCTGCCGCCGTAGCGGTGGCCACTCCGTGCTGGCCCGCTCCCGTCTCCGCGATCAGCCTCGTCTTGCCCATGCGCTTTGCAAGAAGTGCCTGCCCGAGCACGTTATTGATCTTATGGGCTCCGGTGTGGTTCAGATCCTCCCTCTTCAGGTAGACCTTTGCGCCTCCCAGATCCTTCGTCATCTTTTCCGCATAATAGAGGAGGGACGGCCGGTTCGCATACTCCGCGAGAAGACGCGCGAGCTCACCGGAAAAGACCGGATCCTTCATTGCCTCCTCATAGGCGGTCTCGAGCTCGCCGAGCGTGTTCATAAGAGTCTCTGTGATATACTGTCCCCCGTATATTCCAAATCTTCCTTTTTTATTCATTCATGTTTTCCTCATATTCAAGAACGCCTCGGCGTTCTTGTCGCGCCGCGCAAGGTGCGGAGCACCTTCCCATTTGCGCGGCTGCGATCCGCCGGAGGCTTTTGATTCTTCATCGCAAGATTGTACTCACGATGAAGGCTGGCTTCACTTTGTGCGCGTATCTCATGAATAAATTCATGAGCATTGCGCGATGAAGAATCAAGGCTTTAAGAGTCTGCCTGGCCTCTTGCATTTTCCACGAAGCGCTTCATTTTTTCGAAGCTCTTTCCGCCCTCCGGGAACTCGACCCCGGAGGAGACATCTACTCCCATGGGTCTTACCATCCTGACCGCTTCCCCCACATTCTCCGGCGTAAGTCCGCCTGCCAGAATGAACGGTACATCCACATTCTCAAGGATCGACCAGTCAAGCGTCTTCCCGCTGCCGCTCCCCGCATCCAGAAGGAGCATGTCCGCATGGGGATACTTTTTCCAGGAATCATCTTCCGATTCTTCCGGGATCAGCGCGCGGATGACCGGCCGCATTGTCCTCTCCCGGATCTCCGCGATCATCGCATCTGTCTCATGCCCGTGGAGCTGTGCAATATCGATCGTCCCGTCAAGAAGAAGCCCGATGATCTTCTCAGGTTCCTCATCGACGAACACGCCGACCACGGATATCCCCGGGTCGAGAAGCGCTCTCAGCTTTGCCGCCTTCACCGGGTCCACCCGGCGCCTTGACGGTGCGAACACGAAGCCGATCAGATCCGGACGCAGACGGTTCGCGAATCCGATCTCCTCCTCCGCGGTAAGCCCGCAGATCTTTACAAGCGGTATCTCTTTGAACGGCTGTCCCTTGAGTTCCAGGAGCTTCTGCCTTTTATCCCGCGCCCTCATCATGGTCTCCCCGATGAGGACCGCGTCGGCCCCCATATGCTCTGCCGTCTCCGTATCCCGCCTGTCCTTCACACCGCTCTCGGAAATGAAGACCCTGTCTGCCGGTACACATGCTCTCAGCTTTTCGGCATTCTCCATATCCACGGTGAAATCGCCCAGATTTCTGTTATTTACGCCGATGATGCGGGCTCCGCAGCGGACTGCCATCCTGATCTCCTCCTCATCATGCGCTTCGACGACCGCCGAGAGCCGGAGCCTCCTGCAGAGAGCAAGCCACTCACGGATCTCCTCCTCCGTGAGGATCGAACAGATGAGGAGGACCGCATCCGCCCCTGCCTCCTTCGCCTCATAGATCATATAGGAGTCGACCGTAAAATCCTTTCTCAGGATCGGCAGACTGACCGCCCGCCTGATCTCCCTCAGGATATCAAGATTTCCTCTGAACCAGTATGGTTCCGTAAGGCAGGAGATCGCGTCAGCCCCTGCCGCTTCGTATTCCCCGGCGATCTCCTTATAGGGAAAGACCGGAGCAATCAGACCTTTGGAGGGGCTTGCCCTCTTGATCTCACAGATATAAGAGAGCCTGTCCTTTCTCATCGCGGCCTCGAAAGGCAGGATCTCCTCCTCCCCGGCCCCTTCCGGGACGCTTTTTAAAACACGGTCCGGGAGATCCGGATCTGCTGCCCTGGCAGCCCGTACCCTCTGCCGGGTCTTTTCTGCGATCGTATCCAATATAGACATTTTCTCCTCCGTCTTCGCGTACATCTTCATTCCGCGCTGCAGTGTCAGATGCCGGCTGCCTTCCTGCGCGGAACACTGCAGCCGGCTTACCCCCTGCCCGGCTCACATCTGCCGTTCTCTTCCCCGCGCAGCTCCCTGCCGCTCTGTGCCTTATATGCTTAAGGAGCGCCGGCGGGTCTCCGATTCATGCTTCATTCATTGCTGAGCGTAATATATGCCTGCAGCTTTTCGAGCGCTTTGCCGGAGTCCACGATCTCTGCGGCCATCTTCACTCCGTCCGCGATCGATTCCGCCTTTCCCGCCAGATAGATGGCCGCGCCTGCATTCATCAATACGACATCTCTCTTCGGTCCCTGCTCTTTTCCGGTCAAAATCTCCATCGTGATCCTTGCGTTGTCTTCCGCCGATCCGCCGACGAGCTCTTCCCTGCTGCAGCGCGCGAACCCGAAATCCTCCGGTTTGATCTCATAATTTCTTACCCACCCGTTCCTGACCTCACAGATCGTCGTCGGTGAGCTCATCGAGATTTCATCCAGCCCGTCCTGACCGTAGACGACAAGGGCTCTCTCGACACCGAGGTTGAAGAGTACCTGAGCAAGCGGAACGCATAAGGATTCATCATAGACTCCCATAAGCTCCATTCTTGCGCCGGCGGGATTTGCGAGCGGTCCCAGAATATTGAAGACCGTGCGTATACCGAGCTCTTTTCTGACCGGTCCCACATACTTCATGGAAATGTGGTAATTCTGCGCAAAAAGGAAGATCAGACCGATCTCCCGGAGGATCTCGGCGCCTTTTTCCGGACTGACCTGAATATTGACGCCGAGGGCTTCGAAGCAGTCCGCGGCTCCGGACCTGCTCGATGCGGCCCGGTTCCCGTGCTTTGCGACCGGGATGCCTGCCGCTGCTATGATGATGGAAGATGTTGTGGAAATATTGAAGGAATTCGAACGGTCGCCGCCTGTACCGACGATCTCGAGAACGTCCTCGTCATTCAGGAAACGGACGCAGTGCCTGCGCATCTCTTTCGCCGATGCCGTGATCTCATCGATCGTCTCCCCCTTCATGGAGAGCGCGGTGAGATAGGCGGCCTTCTGTACTTCCGTCGCCTCGCCGGACATAATCTCGTTCATGACGGCCTCCGCCATCTCAAATCCGATATCTTCCTTGTTTGCCAGTTTGATGATTGCCTCTCTGATCATAATAACCTCCTTGAGCACTCCCGCAGAATTCCCGCAGCCATTTATCTCACGGGAAAAAAATGACAATTCCCGTGAAATAAGAAATAAAAAACGTCCCTGACAGAAAAATACCATTTCTGTCAGGGACGATCATATACCCGCGGTGCCACCCTGCTTTGCGGCCTTCGCCGCACACTTACGAAACACTGTCATGTTCCTGAAGAATAACGCTCTTCCAGCACGTCGCCTTATTAAGGCGCCCTCAGCGGGCCATATTCCACAGTGCGCACCCGTCCGCTCCCACCGTCCGGACTCTCTCTTGGGCCGCCATCTGCTTTTTCTCCGCTTCATCGGTTTAAAGCAATATTCAGGTTGAGGCTATTATAAACCTGTATTTCCAATTATACAAGTTTTTTTATATATTTTTCTCCGCTTTATCCTCTGCTTTTTCCTCTTCCCCTGCCTTCACACTGATCGAGAGCTCGCGGAGCTGCTTCTCATCGACCGGAGCCGGCGCGTCGATCATGAGGTCGGAGGCATCCTTCACCTTCGGGAACGCAATGACGTCGCGGATCGAATCCGAGCCCGTAAAGATCATCGCCATGCGGTCCAGACCGTATGCAAGTCCTGCATGGGGCGGTACGCCGTAGCGGAACGCCCGCAGAAGGAACCCGAACTGTTCCTCCGCTCTCTCCTTCGAGAAGCCGAGCACGGAGAGCATCTTCTCCTGCACGTCATCCATATGAATTCTCACGGATCCTCCGCCGAGCTCCGTGCCGTTCAGCACGATATCATAGGCTTCGGCGCGGACACTGCCCGGGTCCTCATCCACATGCTCGAAATCCGAGAGGACCGGCATCGTAAAGGGATGATGCATCGCCATAAAGCGGTTCTCCTCATCCGACCACTCAAGGAGCGGGAATTCGGTGATCCAGACGAAGCAGAGTTCGTTCTTATCGTACAGACCGAGCTGTTCGCCCATCTCAAGACGGATCGCACCGAGAGCGGCGCACACGACCTTGAACCTGTCTGCCGCAAAGACCAGAAGATCTCCCGGCTCGCCGTTCATGGCTTCGATGAGGACTTTCATTTCCTCCTCCGTCATGAACTTCTGGAAGGAGGACTTCATGCTTCCGTCTTCTTTCAGCTGAATGTACGGAAGTCCCTTCGCGCCGTACGTCTTCGCCGTCTCGACCAGCTTGTCGATCTTCTTTCTCGGCATGCCGCCCTGTCCCTTAATATTGAGTCCGCGGACCACGCCGCCGTTCTCGATCGCACCGGTGAATACAGCAAATCCGCATCCGCGCACGGCGTCTGTTACGTCGACGATCTTCATATCGAAGCGGAGATCCGGTTTGTCCGACCCGTAGAGATCCATCGCGGTCTTCCAGGTCATCTTTGCGATCCCTTCCGCCTCGATCTTCTTAGCGGCACGCTCCGCTGCCTCTGCGAGCTCATGCGCAAAGCCGAGCTTTTCATAGACCTCCGGAAGTCTCGCGAGCAGGAATCCGAGCAGTCTCGTGTTGACGTCCATGACATCTTCCTGCTCCACGAAGGAGAGCTCCATATCGATCTGCGTAAATTCCGGCTGTCTGTCAGCGCGCAGATCCTCGTCGCGGAAGCACCGCGCGATCTGATAGTAGCGGTCAAAGCCGGAGCACATGAGAAGCTGCTTGAAGAGCTGCGGACTCTGCGGAAGCGCATAGAAGGAGCCCGGATGAACACGGCTCGGTACCAGATAGTCTCTTGCGCCCTCCGGCGTGGAGCCGATGAGGTCCGGAGTCTCGATATCGAGGAACCCTTCCGAATCCATGAACTCACGGACGAGGGATACAAGACGGCTCCGGAACATGATCTTCTTCTGAAGCTCCGGTCTTCTGAGATCCAGATATCTGTAGCGAAGTCTCAGCTCCTCGCGTGTCTCGATTCCGTCCAGAACATGGAACGGCGGTGTCTCGGACTTGCTCAGGATCCGGAGATCAGACGCGTATACCTCCATGGTCCCCGTCTTGAGATTCTCATTGACTGCACCTGCTCTCTTCTGGACAGTGCCGGTCACGGCGATGCAGAATTCGCTCCTCAGCGTTCCCGCAAGTTCTCCGTGTTCTCCGCCCTCGAAAATGACCTGCATGATCCCTGTGCGGTCCCTCAGATCCACGAACACGATACCGCCCTTGTTGCGGCATTTTGCTACCCATCCCATGAGGGTGACCTGAGATCCGATCATTTCCTCCGTGACCTCGGCACACCTCATAGTCCTCTTTAAACCCTTAATTGATTCAGCCATCTTTTCTCCTCACTCTCTCAGCGCGCAAAGAACTCCCGGATTTCCGTGTAGCCTTCCATAGCGAGCTGATCCTTCTGGAATTTCTTGTTCTTCTTCATGACGGAGATCGCCACAGCGCTCCCCTTCTCCCGTTCTTTCCGCGCCTCCGAGAAGACTTCGACGAGCTTCTCTTCCGGCATCTTCTTCTCGATCAGGAAAGCGACTTTCCTCTCCGCGTCCGGAACGACGAACCCGCGCTCGAGAAGCAGCATGATGATGCGCTCAAATCCGATGGAGAAGCCGACCGCCGGTGTCTGCTGACCGGTGAACTTGCCGATCATCTCGTCATAGCGCCCGCCGCCTCCGACGGATCCGCCGTACTCATCCATCGCGATCTCGAAGATCGGGCCTGTATAATAGCTCATCCCGCGCACGAGCGTCGGATCGAACTGTATACGGAAATCCGCAGTCTTCACGGCATCGACTGTCCGGATGATCTCAGGCAGCGGAGATCCCTCCATGAGAACAGACGGATCCTGCGCCTCGTCGAACTGTGCAAGGTAGGCATCGACTGTTTCCGCCGGATACGATGCAAGGAGTTCCTCCCGGACACCGTCAAGACCGATCTTATCCATCTTGTCGAGGATTATAAAGACCTTCTCGTAATCCGACTCGGAGAAACCTGCCTTCTTCGCCATGTCCTTCAGGATCTTTCTGTCGTTGATCCGGATGGTGAAATTGTGAAAATCAAGTCTTCCGAGAACAGTCGTCGTCGCAAGGATCAGCTCGATCTCCGCGATATAGCTCGGATCGCCCAGAATATCGATGTCGCACTGTGTGAACTGGCGGTAACGTCCTCTCTGCGGGCGGTCTGCTCTCCACACACTGCCGATCTGCAGCGCCTTGAAGGGCGACGGCAGCTCATTGGCATGGTTCGCGTAATATCTGGAGAGCGGAACGGTAAGGTCATAGCGCAGACCGCTGTCAGTGACCGCTTCCTCCGTGGTCGCATGCGTAAGATCCAGCTTCTGACCTCTCTTCAGGATCTTGAAGATCAGTTTTTCATTCTCCCCGCCCTGCTTTGAGAGCAGGTTCTCTATATGCTCGACGGCCGGCGTCTCGATGGATGAGAATCCGAACTCGGCGTACGTCTTCCGAATCAGCTCCGTAACATACATTCTGACTGCCATCTCGGCGGGCAGAATATCCTTCATGCCGTTGACCGGCTTTTTGATCATTGCCATACTATGCCTCTCTTTCGGTAAAGATTTCAATGAACGCCTCGGCGTTCTGCCGCGCCGCGCAGGGTGCGAAGCACCTTCCCATCTGCACGCGGCAGTTTTTGGTACTCACCATTATCTTACCGCTTTGCGGACCGATAATCATAATTTGCCCTGCTCCGCAGACCTTTTTATCGCAAGCTTCCGTGCAGCTTCCGATAAAAGACCGTGAGATCCCGCTTTGCGAACCTCCTGCCGCTCCGCCTTCCGCGGATCCGGTCCCTTCCCGGAGTACTCATGATCCTCCTGCCCTGCCTCACTGAGGAGCACTTCATCCATATCGGGAAATTCGACCCGATAGCTTGTGCCCACCCTGTGAACGACGCGGATAAATGCGAGGAAGACCCTCATATCAAAATGATTGATCTCCTCTATCATCAGCGCGATCGCCTCCTCCTTCGTGAACCGCTTCCGGTACGGACGGTCTGAGGTCAGCGCCGCGAAGACATCGCATACCCGGATGATCCTGGAGGACAGGGGGATCGCCTCCCCCGCCAGATTATCCGGATACCCGCTGCCGTCATAATTCTCATGATGGTAGCGGACGGTATCGCAGATCGAATCGCTGTAGCCGATCCTTTTCAGGATCTCAAAGGATTTCATCGGGTGCATGCGGACATACTTCATCTCCTCGATCACGAGTGGGCTCTCCAGCTGTTCCTCTCCGTAGAGATAATTCGCAAGCGTCAGCTTCCCGATATCATGAAGAAGTCCCGCGAGTGCAATGTTCTGCTGCACATCCCCGTCAAGATCGAGCTCTTTTGCGACGTCCCGCGCAAGACAGCTCACATAGGTCCCGTGGGCCAGCTCTTCGGTCAGGTTGTAGTCGACAATTCTTCCCATGAATCTATTTCCGCTCCTTATGCACTCCAATCGAATATCTTATCAAAAGATATGCCGGATTTCAATGCCCTGCTCATTTCGGCAGAGAGACCTTTCCGCCCCTCACCGGAAGATCTCACCTTCTGGCAGCGACCCGGTCCAGATACGTCCTCACGTCCTTCGGGTTGACGATCCGGTCGATCCGCCCTCCGGAGGAAAGCACCTTCGTGGAGGCTCCCGCACCGAATGCATGGATCTCCTGCAGCTCCTCCATGATCAGGATGTTGTAGAGACACTCACACCCTCTTTTTGCAAATCCGGTATTCTCGAGCCCGCCCTTCATATTCTTCTGGCGATAAAGGTAATAGGGCTGCATTCCCATCCGGTACGCAGCGTCATACGCTGCCCCTATGATTGCCTCCGAGTTGTGGAAGGAAAGCCCCTCATATCTGCTGTAGTCCCCGATCTTCCCCGCCATATGCTCCTCACGCAGTGTTTTCGTGAGTCTTGACGCGCGCTTCACTGCAAGAGAATGGACCGTGAGAGAATCCGGGCCGAGAGATTCGATCTGTCTCAGGGTATTTTCCACATCGCAGAGCTCCTCGCCGGGAAGTCCCAGAATAATATCCATATTGATGTTGTCGAATCCCGCTCTCCTGGCCAGTGAGAACGCGCGGACCGTATCCTCCACGGTATGCCTTCTCCCGATCAGATCGAGCGTCTTCTGATTCATCGTCTGCGGGTTCACGGAGATCCTGGTGATCCGGTGCTTTTTCAGCACTTCGAGCTTCTCCTCCGTGATCGAATCGGGCCTTCCCGCCTCCACGGTCCGCTCGAGACATTCCCCAAGATCATAGTACGTCTCCGCAGCGGTCAGGAGCCGGTCAAGCTGCTCCGGGGAGAGGGCCGTCGGCGTACCTCCTCCCATATAGAAGGTGACAGGGCTCCTTCCGCGGGCGCTGCAGACCACGGGCTCCTTCGAGGGATCGGGCAATACGCCGAGCATCTCCCGGCGCTCCATCTCGAGGATGACCGCGTCCACGTACTCATCCATGTATCTCTGCCAGGCATCGGCCGGAGATGCGCTGAAAGTACAGTAGAGACAGATCGACGGGCAGAACGGGACGTGCAGATACAGGCTGTACGTGTCCGGTCCTGTCGGCACGTTTTCCAGGATCCGCCTCTCATTCACGGCAACGTCCGTCGCGAGGCTGATCTTGGCGTCCGAAGCCAGATACGTCTCACGAATGCTGTCGCGGATGTCCCCGCGGGACATTCCCTCCTCGAGCATTTTCATCGGAATCTTCGTCGGACGGATCCCGGAGAGCGTGCCCCATGGGAGCGTTCGTCCGGTAAGTTCGGACAGGCTCTCGTAAAGCTCGCGCTTCAGTTGGTCCTTTGCGCTCTTCCGGTCAGTGTAATCCGGGATATTTACGCACAACAAAAGATCGCGGGCGGTGCTGCACTTTTCCGCGTCACCGTCCGTGTAAATTGACACATCATCATCCGGGAAAAAGCTTTTTACCAGAGAGTGGATGTCATATAAAAAATCGCTTTTGTCAAGACAGATGCCTATATTCATATGTTCTTCCTGCAGAAAGTGATTGAGAGAATTCAAGTCCCGCTCGCGAGACCTGGCACGGGATTCGGATCAGCGTCAACTGATATCTTCAAAATCGGATCCCCTGCGTATCGGAAAAAGCCATGATCCGGCAGCTCAGCCAAGCCCCTCCACAGACTTTTCAAAACCGATCGTCGTTGAACGGCCGTGTCCGGGGAGAACGATCACATCCCCGGGGAGCGTCAGCAGAAGGCGTTCAAGACTCTTTTTCAGCTGCCTGGCAGATCCTGTGGGCAGATCTGTCCTGCCGTAGCCCGTGAAAAAGAGAGTATCCCCGGCAACGAGCACCTTATCTTCCTCAAAGTAAAAGCAGATACTGCCGATGGTATGTCCGGGCGTCTGCAGCACCCTGCAGTGCAGACCCGCAAGGTCCAGCTCATCGCCTTCCTTCAGCCAGATATCAGCCGTGACAGGCTCGAACCTGTCCATGAACCAGGCGTTCAGAGAAGGATCGAGAAGGATATCCTTTTCGTCCAGGCAGGCATAGACCGGGATCCCCGGATACATTCTCCGGAGCGTCCCGACCGCCAGCGTGTGATCATAATGCCCGTGGGTCAGAAGGATCGCGACGGGTCTCAGCCCTTCCGTCTCCATCTTCTTCCGAATCCGGCGCGCCTCTCCTCCCGGATCCACGATAAGAGTCTCCTCCGCCCCTTCCGCATGAAGAAGGTAGCAGTTCGTCCCGATCTCGCCGACCGCTATGCAGGATACCACTAATTTTCCCATACGATTTCCCTTCATATTGCAGATACTTAAGCTGCCTGTATCACCGGCACCGGAGAACATCCGGGCCTCGCTGCACACATAAAAGGCACATTCCCCTGTCTGCGGGATAAGGACGACAGCGCTCCGTTTCCCGGTCAGCTCGTCTTTCTCACCACGTCGATGATACCGGTGATCTTTCTGATCTCACGGATCACAGTGCTCAGCTCATCCTTTGAATGTACGGAGAAGTTCATATCCAGCGTGGCAATTCCCTGTTTGCTCGTCCGCACGCTCATCTGTCCGATGTCGATCTTGCGGTCGTTGAATGTCCTCGATATGTCGACGAGAAGTCCGACCCTGTTCTGTGCGTAGACCGAGATTTCCGCCGCGTAGGTCTCACCGGTCTCGCCGCCCTCGCTGACGAGCCACTCCGCCTCGATGAGCCGGTTCCTGTCCTCATCAGACATATTAATAATGTTGATGCAGTCTGTGCGGTGGATGGTGACGCCGCGCCCGCGCGTGACAAATCCCGCGATCTCATCACCGGGAATCGGGCTGCAGCATTTTGCAAAGTGGACAGCCAGGTCCTGCAGTCCCTTCACAATGATCCCGCCCTTTTCCCGGCGGACCAGCGGGAGCTTCTGCTTGTTCTGGGACGCAGCCAGCATGACCTCTTCATCAGTGACCTTCTTCTTGTTGTCCTTCTCAAAGAGGTCGATCATCTTATTGACGACCTGTCCCTCCTTCAGGCCTCCATGTCCGACCGCCGCAAGCACCGAATCCCAGTCGCGGAATCCGTACTTGCGCATGACGCCCTCCATGTATTCCGGCTTCGTAAGGTCCGAAAGGACATACCCTTTCTGCTTCGCACTCTGGGCGATCAGCTCCTTGCCGCGGTCAATATTCTCGGATTTCAGTTCATGGCGGAACCACTGGTTGATCTTGTTCTTGGCCTGAGTACTCTTGACGATCTTCAGCCAGTCACGGCTCGGACCTTTCGCATTCTGAGAGGTAATGATCTCGACCCGGTCTCCGTTGCTCAGGACATGTTCGATCGGAACAAGCTTTCCGTTGACGCGCGCGCCGACCATGCGGTTGCCTACGGCAGAGTGCACGCTGTAAGCGAAGTCGACCGTACAGGATCCGCTCGGCAGCTGCTTGACATCGCCTGCGGGGGAGAAACAGTAAACATTTTCAGCGAAAAGATCCAGGTCGGATTTGAGAAGCGACATAAATTCGCGGTTATCCGACATATCCTGCTGCCACTCGAGGATCTGTCTGAGCCACGCAAGCTTCTCCTCCTCCTGATCCCCGCTGACAGGATGCCCTCCGGAAACTTCCTTGTACTTCCAGTGGGCCGCAATACCGAATTCAGCGGTCTTGTGCATCTCGAAGGTCCGGATCTGGATCTCGAACGGAGTCCCGCCCGGGCCGATCAGGGTGGAGTGCAGAGACTGGTACATGTTCTGCTTCGGCATCGCGATATAATCTTTAAAGCGTCCCGGGACCGGTTTATACATCTCATGGATGATGCCGAGGGCCGCATAGCATTCAGGGACGGTATCGACGATGATGCGGATCGCGAAGAGATCGTAGATCTGATCGATCGTCTTGTCCTGATTGACCATTTTCTTATAGATAGAGAAGAAATGCTTGACCCTGCCTCTCACTTCGCTGTGGATCTTCGCACTCTCCATATGCTCCCTGACGTCCTTAACGATCCCGTCGACAAAATCCTGCCGCTGCGTCTTTCTGGCGTCCACCTGCTGGACCAGGGTAAAATAGATCGTCGGCTCCAGATAGCGTAGGGCGAGGTCGTCCATCTCGGTCTTTATCTTGGAAATGCCGAGCCTGCCTGCGATCGGTGAATAAATATCCATCGTTTCACGGGCCTTCTCTCTCTGCTTCTCGGGCCGCATGAACTGCAGGGTCCGCATATTGTGGAGACGGTCCGCCAGCTTGATCAGAATAACGCGGATATCTTTGGCCATGGCGAGGAACATCTTGCGCAGATTCTCCGCCTGCACCTCGACCTTGTCGACGTTGTATCCGATCTGTCCCAGCTTGGTCACGCCGTCCACGAGGAGCTCCACCTCCTCGCCGAATTCCCGGCGTATATCCTCGTTGGTCATGGCGGTGTCCTCGACCACATCATGGAGCAGGCCTGCCGCGATCGTCTCCTTGTCAAGCTCCAGATCCGCAAGGATGATCGCCACGCACAGCGGATGTATGATATAGGGCTCCCCCGACTTTCTGTGCTGGTCCTTATGTGCTTCGGACGCGATTTTATAAGCCTTCTCGATCATGCTCAGATCGTCGGAAGGATGATAGCGAAGGACGTCCTTTACCAAATTATCATAGAGGACATCCGCAGGGGTAAAGTCTCCGGGATTCGGGATTCCGGATTCAACTCTGATCGGCCGATATGGAATTGTCCCTGACTGATTCTCTCTCGTAATGTTCTCTTCCGACATAAATCTTCCTTCCGTACTTCGATTGTTCAGAGTGTGCGGTTCCTGTCGAGCATGTCATTTGTATCCGGTGCTTCGTCGGGCAGTTCCCGTAAGACCTGCGTCACAAGTATTGTGAAATGAAGAATAAACAATTCAGCCATCACGAAATCGGACGGCTGAATCGCAGAAAAATACAATACGGATTGATCACTTTCCCTCGTAGGAAATAACGCTTGCAACGTCATACTTTGAAAGCTTCTCGCGGCCGTTCAGCCCGCGAAGCTCCATAAGAAATACCATCCTGGAGACCTCTCCGCCGAGCTCCTCGATGAGCTCCGCAGCTGCCGCCACGGTTCCTCCCGTAGCGATCAGGTCATCAACGATCACGACCTTCTGTCCGGGCGCGATCGCATCCTTATGGATCTCGATGGTAGCCGTACCGTACTCAAGGTCATATGTCTTCTCAACTGTCTCACCAGGAAGCTTCCCCTTCTTGCGGATCAGCACGAAGGGCTTGTGCAGATTATAGGCAAGCGCAGCACCGAAGATAAATCCGCGGGATTCCGCCCCTGCAATGACGTCAAAATCACAGTCGGCCAGAAGCTCCTGCATCTTATCAATGGCAAGCTTCAGTCCGTCTGCGTCCGAAAGAACCGTTGTAATATCACGGAACATGATTCCTTCCTTGGGAAAATCCGGGATAGTCCTTACGTAATCTTCAACTTTTTCTCTGATCATGAGCCTTTTCCTCCATGGAAACAGTGTCCGACGACAGATCATATCGGAAGCTGTATGACAGCCTTCGATAAAAAGCCGTTTTATCGGCCGTATGATAATTATGAGGTCCGCACGGCGGTTCTCATACGATTAATAAGGGTAATTATAGCACAAAATCCGCTTATTGAAAGAATGAAATTTCAAGTTTACGGGACATCGCCGTCAGTTCCAGTGGGATACGACGATCTGGATCGTCTTTCTTCCCATGTACTCATTGATCCGGGGATAGTATGCGATCGTAACGCGAGGATCCCGGCTGATCCTCTCCATCAGAGCTTCCGCTTCCCGGAACGAGAGCATCTCCACCGCTCCATGCATGCCGTAACCGGATTCTGCTGAGGAAGCCGCCCGGGCTTTCAGCACATTTCGATTTTTCCCGATGATCCTGGGAGCCGTGATCACTGCATTTTTCTCCGCAAAGACAGGCTTTTCGTTTGCCTTTCCGAAGGGGGCCAGGAGCTCGAGCTCGGATATGAGCTCTTCCGTCACATACCCTACGGGCATCGGGACATCGACCACGATCTTTTCGCAGAAATCTTCTTCGGAGAGCGTGCACTGTTCATTCAGCCTTCTCCGGAAAATGTCGATATTCTCCTCCGGGAGCGTGAGTCCGGCAGCCATCGGATGTCCGCCGAACTTTGTCAGCAGATCCTTCACGCCGCAAAGTCCCTCGAACATATGATACGCTTCGGTAGACCTTCCGGACCCCTTGATCCCCTCCTCGCCTCTGGTAAGAACGATGACCGGATGGGCATACCGTTCACGGATCCTGCCGGCGACGATCCCCGCAAGAGACTCGTGGAGCTCCGGCATATAGATCACGAAGATCTTATCGGAAAGCATCCCGCTCTCCTCCACGCAGGCACAGGCTTCCTCCACTCCGATCTCCGTCAGGCTTTTCCGGCTGTCGTTGAGCTCCTTCAGCTCATGCGCCAGCCGTTCCGCTTCAGATGCATCCTCCGTCTGAAGGAGCCTCGCCGCCCGCATCGCGGTATCAAGTCTTCCGCTTGCATTCAGGCAGGGCCCCATGATAAATCCTATGTGATAGGCCTCCATTGCTCCGAGATCTACGCCGCACTCCCTCGCCAGCATCCTGAAGCCGAGACTGTCAACATCCTTCATGCGGGCAAGGCCTTCCTTCACAAGAATGCGGTTCTCACCGGTGAGGTCAACAATATCTCCCACCGTTGCGAAGGCTGCATAGGGAAGCATCCTGTACTCCGGATCTCCTCCCAGGGCAAGGATCAGCTTCCATGCCACCCCGGCGCCGCACAGTTCCTTATATGGATAGGGGCAGCCTTCCTGTTTTGCGTCGATGACACAGTCTGCCGCCTCAGGAAGCGCGAGGACCTCGTGGTGATCCGTCACGATGATCGTCATGCCGAGCTCCTTCCCCACAGCGATCTGGGGTCCGGCGGAGATCCCGTTGTCACAGGTGATGATCGTATCAACGCCGTCTGCCTTCGCTTCGCGGATCAGCTTCTCATTGATGCCGTATCCGTCCGTCACACGGTCGGGTATCCTGATATCCGCCATCCCGCCGAGCTCCGTGATCCCCCGGCGGAGGATGTAGGAGGACATGATCCCGTCAATATCATAGTCGCCGATGATGCGGATCTTTTGCCCCTCCCCGATCTTCTCCCCGATGATCTTCACGGCCTTCTCCATCCCTTTGAAGAGAAAAGGATCATGCAGATCCTGAAGACTCCCGTGCAGGAACATGCGGATCTCCTCATCTCCGACGATCCCTCTGTTCCGCATCACTCTTGCGATGACCGGATCGATGCCGAACTTTCTGCTGATTGCCTGGAAGTCGGCGCGTTTGGCCGACATGACCCATTTTTCCATTCTTCTCTCCATCCCGACCGGTAAGCAAAGACAGCCGCTATATATCCCGGCATAAGACCGGGCACATACTGCGGCTGTCCCATCAGCTCAGGCAGTGCTTACTGCCTTCTCTTTCTCTTTTTCTTCTTGCGGACAGTGTCCGCAGCGGACGTCTTTCCGGCTCCGCTCTCGGGAACCTTGATGTCCGCGGTCTTCTTCTCATCTTTCTTCCGGGCTTTTGCCATCGCTTCACGATATGCGGCTCCGGTATTTCCAAGCCTCGTGCGCATCGTGAACCAGAGAGCACCGGTAATAAAGACGGATGAGTATGCACCCGCGATGATACCGACCATCATGGGAAGCGTGAACTCTTTGATGGATGCAACGCCGACGATATAGAGTACCAGGATCGAGGCGAGCGTCGTCAGGTTGGTATAGATACTTCTCGTGAGCGTCTGGTTGATCGATGTGTTCACGATATCCCTGAGCTCCGTCTCGGACTGCATTGCAGCCATCTTCTCACGGATACGGTCGAAGATGACGATCGTAGAGTTGATGGAATATCCGAGGATCGTGAGCATGACCGCGATAAAGGAGTTGCCCACCGACACGCGGAGGACCGCGTAGGCTGCCAGAGTGATCAGAACGTCATGAACAAGTGCGATGACGGCAGCCGAGGCAAAACGGATGTCCTTAAAGCGGATGAAGATATAGAGAAGCATGAGCACGACCGCCACAAGCACTGCAATGATCGCTGCTTTTCTCATCTCGCTTCCGACTGTCGCGGAGATATTATCCGTCGTGATGGAGGAGGAATCCACGTTGAAGTTCTCCTCCATGGCCTCCGTCAGAGCAAGTCTCTCATCAACATTCAGAGTACGGGTCTTGATGATGACCTGATTGCTGCCCACGACCTTCTGAAGAGATACGTTGGCATCACCGGTCACTCCCATAACGACCGGTTTGACATCCGCGTCGAGCTGCTCCAGGCTGTAGTCCTCCTGGAATTCGAGCGTCGTGGATGTACCGCCGAGGAACTCGAGCGAGAAATTCAGCGCCCTGTTCCCTCTCGCGGCGTTGATTCCCATGGCTCCGAATCCGACAACGATCACAAGGGCTGCAATTGCAGCGAACAGCTTCTGCTTTGCGATAAAGTCGAACTTCGGTTCATTTTTCTTTCTGGCCCAGAACTTCGGATCCCTTACGCCGACCGCGTAGACCGCGTACACGATGAATCTGGAAATGACGCAGGCCGTGAGCATGGAAAGCGCAACACCGAGAGCAAGCGTCATCGCAAAGCCCTTGATCGTACCGCTTCCGAGATATCCCAGCACCGCAGCTGCGATGAGCGTCGTGATGTTGCCGTCCAGAATAGCGGACATGGCCTTGTGGAATCCGGATCTGATCGCACCGAGGACAGATGTCCCGGCATTGATCTCCTCGCGGATACGCGCATAGATGATAACGTTCGCATCGACCGCCATACCGATGGAAAGGATGATACCGGCGATGCCCGGAAGGGTAAGCGTCAGGTCAAATGCGTTCAGGAGCACCAGCATGATCGCGGCGTACAGAACAAGTACAAATGCCGCGATAACGCCCGGCACAAGGTAGATGACGATCATGATAACGCACACGATGCCGAGACCGATCGCGCCGCCGAGGAGGGATGTGCGGATCGCGGTCTGGCCGAGCTGGGCGCCGACAACGTTGGATCTGATCTCATTCAGGGTGAGCTTCAGACCGCCGATACGGATATAGGATGCAAGCTCTTTTGCCTTCTCCACGGATTCCATGCCGGTGATCTCGGCCTTGCCGTCTGAGATAACAGCATTGACGCGCGGGACAGACACGAAAGCCCCGTCATAGTATATGCCGATGCTCTCTCCGCTGTTGTAGGCCTTCTCCGTAGCTTCCGCGAACTTGGATGCACCCTCGCTGCTGAATGTGAGGGAGACCACGTATTCGCTCGTGTTCGTTTCGCTCGTGCGTACGCCGCCCTCTGCAGACGCGACATCAGATCCGCTGCAGACGATCGAGCCTTCCGCCTCGAGCTCCTCGATCGTCTTGTTCAGAGCATAGGATCCCGTCGTCGAATCGAACGTATAATTCTGATTTCCGTCGGAATCTGTCTGGGCGATAAAATAGAGCGAGCCGGGTGTTCCCAGTTCCGCAAGGATCTCATCTGCATTGGTGACTCCCGGGATCTCGACATTGATCCGGTTGTCGCCTTCCTGGTATACATTGGCTTCCGTCGAATACTCATCGACACGCTTCTGCAGCTTGTAGATCGTATCCGCCATATCTTCGGAGGAAGGATTTGCCTCCCCCGCTTCATATGTGATTGATACACCGCCTGAAAGATCAAGACCGGTCTTGATGTTCTTCATCGATCCGGTTCCCGTCTCCCCCCATCCGACAATTGCCGTAAAGCCCATCAGAACGGTCAGGACAATTGACAGGATAATTACAATAGTACCTGTTCTTTTCTTCATGACAAAGCCTCTCTCCTCATTGTTCCATTTCTGCTTCCGCAGCTTTCAGCATAATACTGCACTCGACGCGCTTACGCTGCAGACGGCACCCGATCTCATAGACGTCATTGATCCCTCCGGTAAAATTAAAGGAATTCGCAGCACAGCCGCCGCTGCAGTAGAAGCGGGCAAAGCAGTCTCTGCATTCTTCCTTTGAATAGACATTTACCTTCTTGAATTCTGTAACGATGTCTTTTCTCGTGATGCCGGTATCCGTATTCCCGATCAGGAACTCCTCATTCCCGACGAACTGATGACACGGATAAAAATCGCCCCATGGAGTCACAGCAAGGTACTCAGTGCCCGACCCGCAGCCGGAAAGACGCTTGTAGACGCATGGGCCACCCGTTAAATCTATCATAAAATGGAAAAAATTAAAACCCCTACCTTCTTTTTTACGGCGAATCATCTCACGCGCGAGAATGTCATACTGCTCACACAGGAACGGAACGTCCTCCGGCCTGATCGCGTAGTCCTCCTCCGGGGGCGCAACGACCGGCTCGACGGAGATCTGCGTGAACCCGAGGTCCGCAAGGTGCAGCACATCCTCGGAAAAGTCGAGGTTCCAGTGTGTGTAGGTCCCCCTTACATAATAGGAAAGACCGAGCTCCTCCCGCATCTTCGCAAATTTGAGAAGCTTGGGAAGGATCAGATTGTAGCTCCCCGCCCCTTTCCGGAATGGTCTCATCCGGTCATGGACTTCCTTTCTCCCGTCGATCGACAGCACGACATTGTGCATTTCCCGGTTGCAGAACTCCATGATCTCATCATTGAGGAGCACGCCGTTGGTCGTCAGTGTAAAGCGGAAGTGCTTTGGAGCGACGGTCTCCTTCGTCTTCTCCTCAAGGGAATGCCCGTAGGCGACCAGCTCCTTCACGACATTCCAGTTCATGAGAGGCTCTCCTCCAAAGAAGTCGACCTCAAGGTTCCGCCTGAGACCGGAATTCTTCACAAGAAAGTCCAGGGCAGCTTTCCCTGTCTCGAGGGACATGAGAGCCCTCCGCCCGTGGTACTCTCCCTCCTCCGCAAAGCAATAGCGGCAGGCAAGGTTGCAGTCATGGGCGATATGCAGACAGAGCGCTTTGACGACCGTCGGCCGCTTTGTGAATTCCTCTATAGCCGGCCTGTAGGGCTCCGGCGAGAAGAGAGTGCCCTGGCTTTTAAGCTCCTCCGCCTCTGCGAGGACCTCGTCGATATCTCCGGGTGCGTATTCGGGCCTCCCTGCATAGCTCTCTTTCAGGATCTCCCGGATCTCCCCGTCAGTTTTTCCCTGTCCCATAAGCCGGACGGCATCATAAAAAAGATCGTCGGCAACATGCACCGAACTCGACGGCACATCGAGAACAATATTGAGACCGTTACTTTTATACTGGTGAACCTGCATATTTTACTCCTGGGTCATATACGTTTTTCTGACATGGTAAAGGGGCCTGCTTTTCACAGACCCCTGAATAATCACTTTCAAGAATGTGTCCGGATTCTCCGAATCACTTATGCTCGCAGCTCTGGTTGCCGACTGTGCAGCTTGTCTTGCATGCAGACTGGCAGGATGTCTGGCACTCTCCGCAGCCGCCCTTCTTCAAAGTCTTCTGAAGATTCTTTGTGTTCAGGCTCTTAACATGTTTCATCACAAGGTCCTCCTTCCTGATTTGTGAACAGTATACCACAGGGATTTCCATCATACAAGATGGGTTATTTTCTAATTTTCCTCTTCGCGCGCTCCGTCTCAAGCATGACTTTGACGATCGCCGCGAGGGACGCAAAGGCTGATCCGAAGTATACGCGCGCCTTCTGGGTATCTCCCGTCTTCGGGTTCGCTGTCCGGGTGACCGCAGTCCCTGCCGAAGAGTTCTGCCAGGATGTGCCGGAGCTTCCGGATCCCGACGATGACGAAGCGGACGATGTATAGGAAGCCGATCCCGAATAACCTCCGGTCGTGCCGGATCCCTGATCGGCCGTGACTGTCTTTGTCCCGACCGCGTCCGTATTGCCTACCAGCTGATTCGTACCCGGTCCGGCAAGCTCTTCCGTCACTGCCTCGATCTCATAGACGACCACTTCCGGGAGCACGGAATGAACTTCCTGCGAAGTATCCTCTGTATCGGCAGCTGCGGAAGCGCCTTTCTCCTCCGTATCTTCCGAGGGAGCGGTCGTGCTCTCCGCGTTCTCCTTCTCTTCCGCATCAGCAGATCCGCTTGCTTCCTCTCCCGCGGATGCGCCTATGAGGGACGCGGAAAATGAAGACGTCTCCTCCTCCGCATTGTACTCAGTGGCCGCAGGAATCACGGCTGTCGCAAAGAGATCCCTGACAGACGTGACTTTCACGGATGTCTTCGAATTCTCTTTCACCTGTTCTGCCTCTCCAGATGCAGCGGAATCAGAAGATGACTCTGTACGATTGGCGGAATCAGAAGATGACTCTGCAGCATCGGCTGTATCGGAAGCTGTCCCCGCAGGATCGGCAGCCGGCATAACTGCATCAGACGGCTTTTCCGCATTTTCCGAAGAAGTTTCTTCAGAAGCCTGTGCGGACCGGTCGTCCTCCGAAGAAGTATCGGCCGCATCAGGAGTCTCCGTCGCATCGGAGACATACTCCGTCGAAGCCGTCTCCGAAGGCGCGTCAGTATTCTGCTCCGCAGTTTCCTCACCGGCAGCGTTCTCCGCTGCATAGGAATCCTCTGTCTCCTCCTGACCGGCAGGAGCCGCAATGCTCTCCGCAGCCGGCTCTTCGGCCGTCACATCAGACGACACTTCAGCGGGGATCTCTTCCTGACCGCCGGAATATTCTTCACCGGAAGCCTCCGCTTCCATCTCATGAAGCGCGGCAGCGCTCTCCGCTGCATCCGGCACCGGGACCGGCATGGCATTGGCTGCCTCGTCTGCATCGGCAGGATCTTCAACAGCTGCAGAGACAGCTCCCTCAGCGGGTACAGGCTGTCCTTCACCAGCCGGCACCGCGGAAGCATCCTCTTTTGCGTCTGCATCCTGAGCATTCTTCAGTTCATTCTCTTTTGCGGGAGTCGGTGTCACATAGACCGGCTTCCCATCCGGTCCGATGACAGGTTTCCCATCCTTGTCCAGAAGAAGAACGGGTGTGACAGTCTTTGACTTCTCACTCTTTTCCTTCTCTGTCTCCCTGTCCGCAGAGGCAGCGATCTTCGTCTCGCCTGCGTACACTCTGACGGCCTCCCCGCCGGCCATACTGACAGTCAGCACTCCTGCTGCCATGATCCCGGCCGCTTTCCAGAGATTTCTTTTTCTCATAAAGTTCACCTATGGCAAAAGCCCCTTTGCTTATATATACTCTGCTCCATAATAGCATACATGTTCGAAAATGAAAACCCTCTTCTTCTTGAAAAACCCCCCTGCATCATGTACACTCAATAGTGGCCATTTTGTCAACCAGATCAAAGAATCAATTCAAAGGATTTTACTATGTCAACCACGCAGTTTCTGCAGCTTGCTTCTCTTTTCGTTCTTCTGTGTCTGTCCGCATTCTTTTCCGGCGCCGAGACTGCACTCACCACCGTCAATCTGATCCGCATCAGAGGAATGGCGGATGACGGGAACCGCAGGGCAAAAACGATACTGTATATCACGGACCGCAGGGCAAAGATGCTGTCCACGATCCTGATCGGGAACAATATCGTGAACATCGCTGCGACCTCCCTGACGACTGTCCTGGCGATCAGCCTCTTCGGGAACGCTTCGGTCGGGATCGTCTCGGGAATACTGACGATGCTGGTCCTCATCTTCGGAGAGATCACTCCCAAGAATATGGCAGCTGCAAACGCAGAGCGTATCGCCCTCCGGGATGCCGGCGTGATCCGCCTGCTCATGACCATCCTTACCCCCGTCATCTTTGTCGTGGATAACATTTCCCGCATGCTGCTCCTCCTTCGCGGGGTCGACCCTGACGTCCGCCCTGTAATGACCGAGAACGAACTCCGCACACTGGTCAACGTATCCGAGGAGGACGGAGTCATCGAAAGTGACGAGAGCCATATGATCAGCAATGTGGTCGACCTCGTCGGCACACGGGCCGAAGAGATCATGATCCCCCGCATCGACATGCAGGAGGTCCCATACGACATTTCATATGAAGGGCTCATCGATTTTTTCCGGGAGCACCGATATACGCGTCTCCCGGTCTATAAAGACCGCAATGACAATATCATAGGAATCATCGACGTCAAATCCATGCTCCTCGTTGACCGGGAGAATTTCCGGCTGACCGACCATATCAAGGAGCCGTACTATACCTACGAAAAAAAGAATATTTCCGACCTTCTCGATGAAATGCGGGAGAAGGCATCCTCCGTCGCGATCGTTCTCGACGAATACGGATCCGCCTCCGGCATGCTCACGATGGAGGACGTTCTCGAAGAGATCGTCGGCGATATCCGGGATGATTACAGGAGCCGCGATCTGGAGGAGATCACGGAGATCGTCCCCGGAAAGGAATATACCTGCAGAGGATCCATGGACATAGACGATTTCAACGAGGCGACGGGGCTTGCGATTCACTCGGACGGATATGACTCTGTCGGAGGGTATATCATTGAGCGTTCCGGGGATGCTCTTCCGGAGGTCGGAGATTATGTGACGGAGGAAGACGGATCCAAGCTGATCGTCGAGGCGATCCGGCAGCACCGCATCCTGAGAGTCCATGTCTATCTGGCCTCAGGGGAAGAGCAGTGATCGGATCACCCCGTCCGTTCCTTATCGCGCGGCAGCCGCTCCTTCAGACGGCAGGCATCGCGCATAAGAAAGGCCCTGCTTTATCGAAAAGTCTCAGGCGGCTTATTGAACTATCTGTTATCGGAGGCACATCTCATGTACTACTTTATTCTAAATCCAAGCTCTCAGTCATCCGGAAGCAGGAGCATCTGGATGAGGCTCGTGAAGATCCTGAAGGAAAAAAACATTTCCTACAAGGTCTATGCAACGACCTATCCCGGTCAGGGAACGGTCTTTGCCAGGGAGATCTCCCGGAATGATCCGCACGCTGTGATCGTTCCGATCGGCGGCGACGGTACGATCCACGACATTCTGTGCGGGCTCGAGAATATTTCCACCGTCACGTTCGGCCTGATCCCCAGCGGATCCGGCAATGACTTTGCGCGCGGGATGAATATCACCTCCGACACGGACAGGGCAATTGCCCAGATCCTCGATCCCCAGCAGTACAGGAAGATCGACATAGGGATGATTACGGACAGAAAAGATCAGCGGTTCGGGGTGAGCTGCGGCATCGGCTTCGACGCGGCCGTATGCCACGAAGCCCTCTCCTCTCCGATCAAGGACGCTCTCAACAGAATGCATCTCGGGCAGCTCACATACGGTGTGATCGCTCTGAAGCAGATCCTGCTCTACGAACCCGGTCCGATGACGGTCGAGATGGACGGCGGACGGAAGATGGAATTTAAAAAAGCCTTCTTTGCAGCGGTCATGAACCAGAAGTACGAGGGCGGCGGCGTCAAGATGTGCCCGGAAGCGCGGCCCGGCGACGGGATCCTCGATATCTTTGTCGTCTCAGATATTCCGAACGCCAAGATCGCCGCAGTTCTGCCGCTCGGCTTTGCCGGAAAGCACACCCACCTGAAAGGGGTCCATTTCCTGCGGGCCCAGAGTGTTAAGATCACCTGTGACAGAAAGCGCGCCGTTCATCTGGACGGCGAATCAGGCGGGATGCACGAGACGCTGAGCGCGACAGTGCTGAACGAGCAGCTGAGAGTAATCGTGGGCTGAGCGCGGGCGCGATCAGGCGCTGGTTTCACTTTGCGCGCGCATCTCATGAATAGATTCACGAGTATTACTCGATGAAGAATAAAAAGGGGCTGTCGCAGTAAGACAAATCACCACTATATATGACAGATGTCATTTGCAAATATCTGCCATATATAGTGGCGACTCCGTCTACTGCGACAGCCCTTTTTTTATCTCAGTTTGGAAGACCCGCAATGCTATAAGCGGGAGGCAGACCAGCATTCTGCTTTCTCAGCGGCGAGTCACAATACCCCTCTTAGTTCAAGCCCCGCTCGCGAGACTCGGCGCGGGATCCGGATCAGCGTCAGCTGATATCTTCCGGACCGGATCCCTGCGCAGCCGCGCCGCAGGTCAATTAAATCCGTAGATCTTCTGGACCAGATGATAGACGTCGATCGCGATCTTTCTCCCCACTGAGGTGGGCATGTTGAGCCCCAGACCGAGAAAGCCTGTCCTCAGCCTTGCATAGAGCAGCTTATCCTTCGCCTTCAGATAGTCCCAGAGCTCCTTCTTCGCGGCGAGCGATTCCTTATCCCCCTTCCGCATGAGAAGGATCGAGGAGATCGACATCATGATGGACATATAATGTACCAGATACGTCAGATGCTGCCGTTCCTCCACGAGATGCGGTCTGTACTCGTCGATCATCATTTTGTTGACGCGCAGCTGCTGGTCGAGCCGGGTCAGCATGACGTCCTCGTTGACACTCTGATCATTTCTCCCGATGAAATAGCGATAAAGCGTCACGTCGATATAATACAGATTCTTCGCGTAGATCATGGGCTGAAATGCCATCAGATTATCGACATAGAACGTATGCTCCGGGAGCCGGATGCCGCTCTCGCGCAGAAGCTCTGTCCGATAGATCAGGCTGTGCATGAGCACATATTTGTTATTCGGCAGCCTGTGCTTAATATCCTTCCAGGTAAAGACCCTGTGCTCAGGGAAAAAGCCCTTGTAGCGCATGACCTTCTTATGACGGGCTCCCTGCTTGTCATACATATAATTATTGATCATGACATCGATCGTCTTCGGGCTTTTGACCGCTCTTCTGAGGGCATTGAGCACCCGGACATATGCGTCATAGTCAAGATAATCATCGCTGTCGCAGACTTTGAAATAAAGTCCCGTCGCATTCTCGAGCCCTGTATTGAGTGCGCCGCCATGCCCCTTGTTCTCCTGATGGATCGCGCGGACGATTTCCGGGAATCTCTTTTCATAATCTCTGGCGATTTTTAACGTGTTGTCTTTCGATCCGTCGTCAACAATAAGTACCTCGACATCCGGTCCTCCGATCAGCGCATGGTCGATCGCCTTGCACATATAGGCCTCGGAATTATAGCACGGAATCACCACTGTCAGGATTTTCATAAGACCACCTTTCATTCTTTCCGACCTTTATTCCAATCGCGTTCGCGTAAGCTGCAAATGCAGAGGGGATCGGATACTCTTTATTAATTCTGTCTTTCCCGGCAAATATAAATCTGCCTTCCTCACTGTCATTCCGGGAAATGAGGATCTCATACCCGGTCATGTGCCACTCAATATGCGAGAAAATGTGTTTTGAATCCGGCAGCTTCCGAAGCCGCACCGCATACATGCCGTCCTCCCGCGCAGCAAGAAGCATCTCCCCGGGCTCAAGCTTTCCCTTATAATTCGGGAACTCATACAATCCGGACAAAAGCCCCTTATCGGGCCGTCTGCGGATCGCGAACCGCTCTCCGTCGGTATACAGGACAACAGTCCTGTCCTCTACTCTCCGCCCTTTTTTCTCCGCTCTCACCGGGACCGAATTCTGGATTCCCTTTTTGAAAGCTTCGCAGTATGAACGGATCGGGCACTCCTCACAAAGAGGACTCTTATTCGCAAGGCAGACCATGGATCCGAGATCCATAAATGCCTGATTGAGTGTCCCCCAGGATGCATCTTCCCGGGAGTTCTCCGCCCTGAGCCAGGATGCAAGTTCCTTTTTGAACTTCATGGACCGGGTTTCACCGGTATACGCACGAAGGCGCGACGTGACGCGGATCACATTGCCGTCAATGGCCGGCTCCGGCTTTCCGAACGCGATGGACGCAATCGCCCCTGCCGTATACTCGCCGATTCCCGGGAGCTTTATGAGTTCACTGGCATCACAGGGCATCTTCCCGCCGTAGTTCTCCACTACGATGCGGGCAGCCTTTTGAAGGTTCCTGGCACGGCTGTAATAACCGAGCCCTTCCCAGAGCTTTAATAACTGATCCTCCGGACAGGCCGCAAGGCTTTCCATATCCGGGAGTGCGGCAAGGAATCGTTCATAATAACCACAGACTGCGGAAACACGCGTCTGCTGCAGCATGATCTCGGAGATCCAGATCCTGTACGGATCCCTGCTCTCCCGCCAGGGCAGGCTGCGGCAGTTGCTATTATACCACAGAATAAGCGTATTTACAAAATCAGAAGGCATTGCTATACTCCAAAAGTAACGTGAAAAAATGCACTGCTTTATATCGAATGTTCCGCAGGGAACTGCCGATAAAAAAACGATTTATCGGCCGAAGGATGATCGCATCGCTGGGCGCTTCCGATCATATGAGGCCATATCAGTATGGAGGTCTTTATGGATTCAATCATTTTTGACGTGGACGGAACGCTCTGGGACTCGACTGAGAAAGTCGCCCTCGCCTGGCAGGAGGTCCTCAGGCGCCACGATCTTCCGGCAGATCATATCACGGCTGCACGGTTAAAACAGGAATTCGGGAAAACTATGGCCGCCATCGCCCGCTCTCTGTTTCCGGAGCTGGAGGAAACATTCGCCCTGCAAATTCTGGATGAGATCTGTACATACGAGAACGATTATCTGCTCACAGACAGCCCTGAAGCATACCCGGGCGTCTCCGGGACCTTCAGAACTCTCTCAAAAAAGCTGCCTATGTTCATTGTCAGCAACTCCCAGTCCGGCTACATTGAGACGTTCCTCAAAATAACCGGGCTTTCTGACTGCGTCACTGATCATCTCTGCTATGGTGACACCGGAAATGAAAAGGATTCCAACATCCGGGCCGTCGCAGAGAAAAACGGCTTAAAATCTCCCGTCTACGTCGGAGATACACTCGGCGATCTTATGGCATCAGAGGCGGCCGGCGTGCCTTTCATTTTCTGTGAATACGGTTTCGGCGATATAACAGGGCACGAAGCAGCTGCGCGCATTTCCGATATCACAGACCTGGTCACTCTCTGCGAGGAGGGGATCCTCTGACATCCCGCCCGCCTGACCTCTCTGCACTCTGTTTTTTAAAGATTATTGCGAAACGCTGCGGTCAGTGGAAACAGTGCGATCATTCAGCCGGCTTCCGCGCCTTTTGCCCGCACAATTTCATTCCGTACACAGTTTCGCGATCACTTATGAATTCTCTTTATGAAAAACATGCCTTTGCCCGGGATCCTGACACAATATCAGGCCTCCAGACAAGGGCATGCTTTTTGTTCGTCAGTCAGATGTAATCCGCATGGATCCGCTTTGAAAAATGTCAGGCGGCGCCGCTCCGGATCCCTCTTCAGGAACGACTCCCCTTTCCTGCCGCGCCGGACAGCGTGCCATGCACCTTCCCCACAAGCGCGGCAGGAAGGGAATCACCGATCTAGAAAACGATGACCGGTGTCCCGACCCCGTAATTATTCCAGATTGTTTCTGCAGCCTCATAGCTCAGATTCACACAGCCGTGAGATCCTCCGTACTCGTAGATATCCCCGCCGAACTCGCCTCTCCACGGAGCATTGTGCAGACCGTAGCCCTCGTAGAAGGGCATCCAGAAATCAACGAATGAAGCATATTCCTGATTTGCGCCCCGGAGGATCCTGTTGCGTTCCTTCATGTAGATCTCAAAGATTCCCGTCACAGTCCTTCTCGAAGGAATTGAATTCGTCCCTGATACACACGGCGCGTCATAAAAATAAGATCCGTTCAGATAGCAATATACATGCTGGTTGGCAAGATCCACCTCGATATAACTTCCGCCGAAGTTATCATCAACCGTCGTATTCATGGAATAGATGGGCTCCCGCGTCTCCGAAGTGCCCGTAAGAAGGTCTGTAAGGAGCTGAGATGTCTCCGCTTCCTGATCCAGCATGCGTCCCCATGTATCACAGGACAGCTCGATCTGCCCTCTGTTCGTGGTGTTGAAGGTCCGTGTGTTTTTGAGAACATCTGTCTCGGCCGCTGTCTGCGCCGCATAATTCCCGCAGTTCTCCCTGATCCGCTCCTCATCCAGTGTGATGAACCCGTTCTCCTCGATCGTGATCCAGTCCCTGAGCGTTCCGCGGTCCAGGACCTTCTGCGTGCCGTCCGGCATATTGTAGGTCACCGTCGTGCCGAGAAAGCTGTTCAGCAGGTTCTGCTGATCAATAAGCCCCTGGTCTGTGGAGACGACTTCCGGGACAGCGTAGGCCCCCGCAACATCCGCGATGTTCACGCTTTTCTCTTCTTTTAAGACCGCCGCCTTCACGGCTTCCGTCACAGGCTCTGCTATGAGCTGATTGCCCTGCGTCTCCGGAACGATCCGGATCGAATTATCCTCCGCCAGCTCAAGATACGCATTGGTCGGTGCCGTCATATTCTCCTGCTTGAATTCAGGAAATGCAAGGACTGTGCTCTTTATCTTCTCCTCATTCACCTTGAATGCTTCGCCGGCCGTATACTCCCATTTATCGCCGAAAAGCCTGCCGAATCCCCACTTCATCCATTCCTGATCATCAATGATCTTCTTTGTCGTCTGATCAGATACATAGCGGAATTCGATATCATCGGCCTTCAAAGTCTGTGAGGATCCGTCTCTGAACGAGACCTTGATCTCATAATCCTCGACCCTGTCCCGGAGAATATCCTCCACTTCCTCGGGAGTCATTTCCCCTGCATCGATGCCGTTGATGATCGTTCCGTCGATAAAGCGGTTCTCATAGTGATAATATCCATATCCAAAATAAGCGCCGGCGCCGCCGGCAAGGACAAGGAGCGCGATCACTGCGGCGATCAGACCCTTTCTGCTTTTCTTCTTTTCCGGCTGTTCCTTCTCTTCCGGATCGTCGATGCTATCGTTCGGCGGAGCGGCGGCTTCCGGTCCTGCCGCATCAGAGCTCCCTGCCGCTTCCTCCCCGGGAGAGCCGGCTTCCGGCTTTGCTGCATCAGAGCTCTCTGCCGGAACCGCGTTACTTGTCCCGCCGCATTCTCCTGCGCTTTTACCGTCCGGCAATCCTTCGATTTCCTCTTCTCTCTTTTCCATCTCCCGAATGCCCTCCCCATGAATAGTTTGACGCTTAACTGCCATCAGGCCGATATCTGATGGCAGCAATATATATCCTGATCAGGAACGCCGGGGGCGTTCCTGCAGGCCCGTAATTACATGAAGCATTTTCCCCGGAATCTGTTATTTCGCAGCAGCCACATATAATTCATCTATATAATCTTCGCCTGCATGCAGTGAGTTATATGACATATAGTAATAATCAGACAATAGGGGGCTTGCTGTTTTACTGTCGAATACTCCGGACCCGAAGTCCCGATCATAATAACTGCCGGTTTTTGTGCGTATCGGCAGTTCTTCATGCAGATCCCATATTTTTTTATAAAAAGCGGATAACGGCAGTCCGGCAGCCTTAAGCGTCATTGGCACAAGGTCAGTCATGGTTGCATATTCCGTATAAGCAGTAACTTCCGCGCCGAAATTGGACCAGATCACATATGGGACAGTACACTTATTTATATTCTCGTCCCTGATCGGGTTCCCGGTATCATTCGGTAATTCCGCGATAAAGGCAGGCGCATGATCGCCAACCATGCATATAATAACATCCCGGCTGCTGTTCCTGAAGTAGTCCGTAAGATCTCTGAATGCCTCTGCCGAGGATTTCATGCTGCTCAGATATTCATTCATATCGTCCGTGAGATTTCCGAAATCAGTCTCAACATGAACCGTATCGACCGAAGGATCGTTCTGCTCATATCCTCCGTGATTCTGGAAAGTCAGCAAATACATGAAACGGGGACCCTCTCCGCCTTCTTCATAATGATCTGTAAGATCATGATAATTGTCTGCGTCAAGCCACGGTCTGTTTCCATAATAACTCTTATACTTAAATGCCTCTTCTCCGAGATAAATGTTATCAAATCCCAGGAACGGATATGCGATATTTCGAGAGTAATTGCCGGCAGTGCCGCAGTGCATGCCGGTAGTTTCATACCCCAGGCCCTCTTTAAGAAAACGAACGATACTGTTTCTGAGCTGTTTTTCCGGCAAAAAAGTAAACGGCGCAGAACTGTTCAGCAGATACCTGGAATTGGATGTCAACAGCTCGAATTCCGAATCGTTCGTTCCGCCGCCGATATTGGCGATGACCGCATGCCCGTAAGCAGCACCTTCGATATTTCTGAATGCTTCCATCGGATCAGCATCTGCCTTGAAATTCACACTGTAACTCAGATCGCAGAACGTTTCATTCAATATAAGAATGATATCAGGGTAGGTCCCTGTCTGAATTGAATCAGATTTTAATTGTTTTATAGCGTCGACATTATACCCTTCCGGTTGGACGATCGGGTTCTGCCGTTTTTGAAGATCATAGACAGATTCATAGATAAACCCTCCAACCTGGAGTCCTTCCGGCCAGGGCGCCCAGCCAAAGGAGCTCGGATCAACCTTCTTATATCCGAAGATGCTGACAGCAGAACATATTAAAAGCATTACAGAAGTCAGACCGATCCGGACCACGCCCTTTTGTATATTTAAAATCTTATCCGAGGAAACAAAAAACAGGATATCTATAATGGCCGCAAGGGAAATAACTGTAATAATAATCACAGCAGGACCGATTTCCAGCTGGTAACTGGACATTACATTTGCTGCAGTCTTTATATTGGCAAATTCACTGAAATAGAGCGGGCTGCCGTGAAACTTGACAACGTAGAAATCAGCGACTGAATATACCCAGAAAATGACGGTAGTGACAATCAGTGTTATTTTCCAGTTTCTGATCAATATTACAAAGAGAAGATTCACACTCAGAATAACCAACGTATTAAATGCGGTGGCAACGATGCTCTGCATTCCGAGACTTTCAAAATTCTGCAGCCCGCTGTAGTTCAGGATCATGTTCTGGAAAAAAACGATGACCAGAAGGGCGAACAGATTATATACGTTGTTTATGATCTGATATTTTTCCGGTATTCTGGAAATCAGGCCCTCCGCCAGACAAAAAAGGGTATCAGCGGCGTGCAGAGCTATAATACCGAGAACAGAGGCAGCGATCCCGAGAGCAAGAGGAAGCGATATGTGAAGATCCGATGCAAACGTCACAGCTGAGCTGTGCGAGCACCAGGTGCTGTAGAATCTGACCATTAACCATATGACAAGCATCAGATCAAGAATAAAGTACTTTTTGTGGACAAAGGGATATTTGTCTCGATGAATCAACTTTTTTTCAAGAAAACAGGTGACGAGCGAGCATATAGCAGACGCTGCAAGAATCAGGACGACCTGCTTGAGCGAAGCCCGGCAGAACAGACTTCCTGCCGCAAAAATACTGAAAAACAATACTACAATTCTTTTCACAAATTCCTTCCTGCCTTATAAAACAAAATCACTCTATCGCTGTTGATACGACGCTCTCTGCAGCAAGCTTTCATCTTAAGTACAGTATCAACTGCATCATTATTCTTATAATCAGTTTTCCAATTAATTATATCTTTCATTCAAATCCGTTTCAATAGGATCTGCCGCAGAACAAATACCCGAAATTGGAACTTCGGGCGGAACGGTCATTTTGAGAACCTTCTTCCATGTTGATCGGAGTCGCTATATAATATTCAAAGCACCCTGCACGGCGCGGCAGAAGCGCTGGGCGTTTCTGATTTTTTCATGGAGAACAGGAGGTTATTATGCATCTCACCTGGCAGCAGCAATTCACACTTCTGCTCACAAAATATTACGGTCCCGCGGAAGCCGGACGCGCCTCCTCGGTCCTGCTCCCTGCGATCCTCAGAGACTTCAGGAAAATGCTTTCTGCCTCCCCGGCCGGCAGAGAGATCTCAGAGTCCTATAATACCGAGGACGGAAAAACGGTGATCAGAGTCAAAGGAAAGAAAATGAAAAACGGCAGAAGCTCCGTATCGGCAGTCACGGAACTCATGGTCGACGATGTCCCGGTAAAGTTCGACCCGGTTCCGGGGTTCGGCCGCAGCCTGATTCTTGACGATCTCATTCCTCTCTGTTAGCTGTAATATATCTTATCGGAAGTTCCGTAAGGAACTCCCGATAAAAGGCCGATTTATCGGCCGTATTATGATTATGAGGTTCGCGAAGCGGTTCTCATAATATCCGTAATGTCCTCCACATGAGCTGTAAAAATATGAACACACTTGCAGAACACTGCTCTTGTATACATGCGGATTTCTTTCTTATCTTCGGCACAGACTTTCTGTGATATACGCTTAAGGAGCACAGCTCCGCTCCCTAAGCGCCTTTATGGAACTTAAAGGATTCCCCGCAGACATTCTGTCGACGAGAAGACTGCGCCGCTTCCGGCAGCATATTCTTCGGCCCGGGCGAGCCCCAGTGATACAGCCTCCTCAGAGAACTGATCGGTATTCACATGGATTCCGGAGACTCCGCACCTTGCAGCCATAAGGATATCCGATTCCATATCATTTCCGATCATCACCGACTCCGACTTCTTCAATCCGTGTTTTTCCAGCAGACATTCCATGAACTGAGGATCCGGTTTTCTTATCCCGTGTACGGAGGAAATAAAAATATCGTCAAAGAGTTCATCAAGTCCCAGAACCCGCATTTCCGGCACGGTGAATACCTCCTGCGCGTTCGACAGTAGAAACACCTTTTTTCCTTTTCTTTTCAATGTCCTCAATGTCTCGAGCGTATCGGAATAGAGTGAGAAAACAATTCTGGAGTTTACCCTGAACGTATAAGAAAAGACCCGGATCCACTCTCTCATCCTCTCTTCGTCCCAGCCGCCCGGATCCGAAATCTCCGCATAGGCGTTCCTCTCAGGCGGATCAAGGAGCATCTCTCTGAAAATATCGCCAACGTCGGCCTCAGGCCACTTTGTGCCCGATGTTAAAGAAATGGATTTCTCTCTTTCTCTGATGAGTTCCCGGTATTTTTTCTTCATCTGAGAGGGTGTGTAAACAGAACCATAGAATGCCATGATATCGGCAGTACGGCGCCAGAGCTTTGGCATGTTCTGGTTCGTATGGATCCTGATCAAAGTAGCGTACAGATCAAAAATATAATTCCGATAATTTTTTACCATAATGAACCTCTGAAAAAGGGCAGGCGTTTGCGAGAGTCTGTGCTTCATAGGAATTGTACGACCATTCAAACAGCTTCTGCGCCCGGAACTAATTCCATTCCGCACAGAATTTCGCAAGAACCCGCTCTTTAAAAGGAATCGAAAGGATGCAACGTACTCTTTTCTGAGAGTAAGAAAAAAGGAAGGCTTTCGCCTTCCTTTCACACAGGGGAAGCAGGAGTCGAACCCGCATTGACGGTTTTGGAGACCGCTTTCCTACCATTAGAAGATTCCCCTTTATACGCAAAAAAGGAAGCTTCGCTTCCGTCTCTGCCCTAAGATGCTCTACGCACCCTCAAAACCGCATATACATCTCTTACAGATCCCAAAGAATCCCCCGGTTCTTCACCGGTCATTCTTTTGGTCAAGCCCTCGTCCGATTAGTAACAGTCAGCTCCATACATTACTGTACTTCCACCTCTGCCCTATCTACCTCGTCGTCTTCAAGGGGACTTACTTCTTTAA
>CAMOXU010000007.1 GCA_946629525.1 uncultured Clostridia bacterium | reverse complement strand
GGGTATTGGTTATCCCCCGCTTATAGAAGCGGGGGTCTTCCCCCACTGAGATAAAACTCATCAAACTCATGATGTCCCCAGTCCGAAAAAGTCGTTCCCGGTATCTCGGAAGCTATTTCCTGACAGATATTCCTTACCAGTGTATCGCTCTCATAGGCCTGCGTAAAGACCATCCTGAGGATCCCTCCGAATTCACAGGCCAGGATCCAGAATGGATACGAATAGCTGCCCGCGCAGGCGGTCAGGGATGTGACATACGGATCGATCTCCTCTCCAAAGCGGACTTTCCCGGCATAGGAGATTCCATAAGTATAGCTCGCCGTATCCGTCTTCCGTCCATCACGGACAACGACTTTTGTTTTGAACCCGGCCGGAAGCGGCTTGCCGGTAAATGGCACAGAGCGCTCCCACGTCGATCTCACAGATGTGCTGCATCGTCGTCCATTTTCCGAAATATATAATACATGCTGCGGCGCACCTTCTTCAATCAATTCTGTCACGAAAATAAAATAATCCGTTACAAGTCACACCCTGACAAGGGGTAAACTAAATACATAATGAGATCAAAAAGGCAAGACAAAATACATGGGCTTGCTTTTTTGGCGCCGCACCTGTTCGTCCAAAAAGCGGGCAGTACTCTCTTTGATACAATCGCAGGTTTCCGCCATGATGAAATAATTCATTGTCCAGAAAGGGGCAGACTTTCAGAAGCTGCTTCTTTTTCTGATTGACAGAACGAATAATACCTGAAAAAATGAAAGCAGTTCTGCGTTCAGGAACACGCAGACATTCCTGCCGCACCGCGCTTAGGTGCGAAGCACCTCCCCGGCTACGCAATGACTACTGAAATAAAACATCGCGCCCGAATTGAAAAAACAGGTGCGGAAGGTGAAATTCAATGAACTCAAAGAAAACCGATACCTCGAATAATGTATTTTCGGAAAAAGACGAAACTGTGCTGTCTGAAGTGACACCGGAAGATCCGGTTTCGTCTGAAGAAATGCCGGCCGGGGCCGAACGGCACATGACTTATCCCGGAGCGAATATTCTCAAGTTCTTTCTGATGCCGTTCGTATGCATTGCCTCCTTCAGCTTTCCGGGACCGTATGGGAGTTACATCTCAGAGCTCAGCAGCTTCGCCCCGAATGCCTTCTTTATTCTCTGCGGCTTCCTGGTTGCAGCCTCTGAGAAGAACGATCCCGGGATCTATAAAAGAGTCTTAAAGAGATCCGCCTGGCAGTTCGCTCTTTTATTTGTCATCGTGATCATCATAAATGAACTCACCTGGCTGTTCAACGGTGTTGCCAGCGGAACATTTCAGCTGCTTACGGAGAAGGAAGCGCTTTTCGATATCCTCGTCCTGTGTAACTGGCCTCTCCTGTACTCATCAACGATCTGGTTCATTCAGGCTCTCTTTTATGCCAGAGTCATCCTGTACCTTATGAACAGGTCCGGTCTGATGAAGCACTACAAAACAGTTCTGATCATTACCTTCCTGCTGAATCTGCTTTTGGGGGAGTTTGCCGGAGTTCTCCACCTCAGTTTCCACGGACACACATATATTCCGGGAAATGCAATCACCCGCGCACTCCCCTATATGCTGCTCGGAAGATTCCTGTACGAGAAAAAAGACGCATTTTTCTCACGCCCGTCATGGAACTACTGTCTGGCTTTTATTGCAGGTATTCTCGCGGCAATCGCAGAGATTGTGATCCTTACAAAGAGAGACTTACTCGTCTATACAGGGCACATGATCGGGTATGGCATCATGGCATTTTCCGTCTGCTGCCTCTTCCTGAAAATAAAGAATGTGAAGATGAACGATGTGAAGATAAAATTCCTCGTCATGCACGGAAGAAGCTGTTCCTGGAGGATTTATCTGCTCACTCAGCCGGTCTTTTTCTTTCTGCAGGTCGCAGGATCATATTTATTTCGACACGCATTTTACCCGATGATGGAATTCAGCGCTATTCTCGTTTATCTGATCTGTCTGGCCATCACTCTCGAGACCGAACTTTTGTCGCATCTGATATCAGAGGATTCGGAAATATGAGAGAACCTGAAGGCGGTGAGGGCTCACGGCCCTCATTTTTTTACGCGTCTCACAAGGCATGAGCAGCGGGTTTTTAGACATATTTACTAAATTCAGCGTCTCATATTTATAAAATTTGCTCATATTAGTAAACCAAAAAGCGAAGGAGTTGAAAAAAGACTCAATTATTACAGAAAAGTTACAAATTGTTAAATTCCCCTTTCTTTTTTTAATGTCAGTGCTATAATCACTCCCTTGAAAGGAGCGAATTATATGCTTAACCAAAAAATAACAAGTATTTTGCTTGCTGCATCTATGTTTACCGTTTTCACGGCAAACCCTGTATCTGCAGGCATCATAGATACAGCTGCCGGTATAAACGCAGTAAGATATGAATCAGGAGCTGCTGCCGGATCCGGTGAGAGTGATCAGAACAGGCTCTTCACTTCATTAGAGGAGAAGCAGGAGGCAGAGAAAGCCGTGCTCATGAAAATCCGTACAGAAACGGCAAAAGCAGCGGATGCGGCAGAAGAGGCTGCCGATGAAGCCCTGGACTGTGCTGAAAAGACTGAGGGAGAAGAAATCGAGGAAGCGGCAGATTCCGCAGTCCTTCATGCAGAGAATGCCAGAGCGGCGTCAGACCTTGTAGCCGCAGCGAATGACATGCAGACCGTGGAAATGACCGCATCGATCGCAGAGGCGGCCCGCGAGGAGGCATCTCAGGCTGCTGCAGAAGCCGAAGAAGCAGCGCAGGCAGAAGCAGACCGGGCAAAGAAAGCTGCAGAGGAAGAGGCTGCCGCCAAAGCGAAAGCAGAAGCCGAGGCAGAGGCCGCTGCCAGGGAAAAAGCGCTCGCTTCGGCCGAATATCTCGGGACATTCACGCTCACCGCATACTGCAACTGTGCAGCATGCAACGGCTCGGCGGGAAATCCGACCGCCAGCGGTGTCATGCCGACATCGGGACACACGGTCGCCATGGGCGGCGTTCCCTTCGGAACGAAGCTTCTCATAGACGGCACCATCTATACCGTGGAGGACCGCGGCACACCTTACGGCCACGTCGATATCTTCTTCGACTCGCATGAGGAAGCCCTTGATTTCGGAATGGGCAGCGCGGATGTCTACCTTATAAAAGAATAAGAAAAGAATCAGGCAAGTTGAACTGTACTCATGAAAAAACAGCGGGAACCGGCACAACAGATGTGCCGGTTCCCGCTGTTTTATCCAGACAGAATAAAGGGCCTCGGTCTCCCGAAGCCCTTGTACTATCTGCATCGATGCGGCAGGATTTGAATCCGGGGTCTCTGTGGCCCGGACCGAATGCGTTTTTCGTGCACAAGTCATCAGATGTTCTCTTTCCCGGAACTTATTTATCGATCAATATACCTGATAGTCTTTTGATATTGAAGCCAAAGAGTTTTATACTCATCAATGGATGCCTGCATAACAGCAAGAATATGTCGAAGTATTTTCGGAGGCACTTGACTATTATTATTTGCTAATCTGAATGAGTTATTGCTTAAGACCCAGATCTTTGTAGCATTCTCAGCCGGCTTTCCCTCTGCGATATGAAAATGAATCGGCTCATCATTTTCATTTGTCCAAAAATAGACATACCATCCATTGTATCTGACATATACTGGCATTACACTGCATCTCCCATCTGGTTCAGAGACCTAAAGTAGCAGACCGTAGGATATATTCTCTGGAAATCATCCAGAAAATACTGCGTCTTTTTCGGGTCTGCTATAAAATTGTTATGCAAAATCACGCCGTCATTCGAAATCAGAATTGACATAGCTGTGTCTCGTTCCTCAAACGCAACATCTGTATCCGAATATGTAATAATAATCCCGTTTTTTTCACAGTATTCATGCCTCATATCCAATCCCTCCCACTGAACTGTGTATTACCTGCGGTATGGAACTTTATGATAATTATTATAGCCTATGTTGTTGGCTCTTGCAATTATACGGGTTTTCGTGTTCGTTGTATCATTCTCCATTTTTGACAGATCCTTCAACTGGGTTTATGTGGAAGTAAACGGAAAATGTTAGAACATTTCCAGAACTCGGGCAAAAAATAAAGGACCTCGGTTTCCCGAAGCCCTGCTATTTCCTAAGTCGATGCGACAGGAGCTGAACCGGCGAAATGTCCACTGGACATTTCGTCTCCGCTCCGCTTCGGTCGGCGCAAAGCGAACGTCCACTGGACGTTCTGCGCCCTCCACGTCCCGAATGTTCGCTCGTGCAGAAGCCGCAAGTTCAAGTGCTTTCATATTAACGAAAAAAGAACGGACACCTCGCGGTGTCCGTTCTTTTTTCGTCGATGCGACAGGATTTGAACCTGCGACCTCTGCGTCCCGAACGCAGCGCTCTACCAAACTGAGCCACGCATCGATTCGTGTTCAGAACTCATTCGTTCTGCACAACAATAGTGATTATATAGAAAAGCCCTCCCGGTGTCAACCCTCTTTTTAAACTTTTTTATGAGCAGGCGGGAGACTGGCGGAAGCTGAAATAAAGGTGTGTTTCCACTCTGAAGGGGACGAAGCAGATCTTATTCTGCACCGGGCAGAAAGCTTGAAAAAGCGGACAGCGCCCCGCACTGTCCGCTCTATATTCCTCTCTGTCCGATTTCTCAGCCCACCTGATAGACATCCGCATAAGTGAGACCGAAATTCAGCGCCTCCTCGTGTGTATCAAAGAAGATGTCGACATGGCCGTACGGTGTCCCGCGGTCATCGACCGTGTAGACTGTTCCGAAGATCAGGAGCTGTGTCCCGAAGGGAACGCCTCCCATGGCGACCGTGTGGTTCGAGACCGGCATTCTTCCGCTCGCCGTCGCCCTGCCTGCAACACCGTTGCACTTTGCGCAGTTGCAGTAAGCGGTGATCTTAAAGGTTCCGAGGTACGTGCCGCCGGAAGAGCTCTGCTGCTCTGCCTCCTGGCGGGCTGCTTCCTCTGCCGCTGCCTGAGCGGCTGCCGCTTCGGCCGCCGCCTGTGCTGCCGCCGCTTCCGCTGCTGCCTGCTGCTGAGCCTGCTCCGCTGCCGCCGCTTCTGCCGCTGCCTGCTGAGCTGCCGCCGCTTCCGCTGCCGCCTGCTGTGCTGCCGCCGCCTCCGCTGCCTGCTGGGCTGCTGCCGCTTCCGCCGCTGCCTGCTGAGCTGCCGCCGCTTCCGCTGCTGCCTGCTGCTGAGCCTGCTCCGCTGCCTGCTGGGCTGCCGCTGCTACCGCCGCCTGCTGCTCACGCGCTGCCTGCTCCGCTGACTGCTGGGCCGCATATGCCGCTGCCTGAGCGGCTGCCTGCTCGGCCTGCTGTCTCGCCTCTTCCTCCGCGGCGAGCTGGCCCTGAAGTCCGGCGAGAAGATTCTTCTGTTCCTCGATCTTCGTCGTGAGATTCGATGCCGCGAGCTCCTCCGCACTGATATTCTGAGAATACTGGGCGATATTCGCGTCCGTCGTGGCGACCAGGTTCTCCACCTCAGTCTTCCTCGTCTCGTGCTCCGTCTTCAGCGCTGCAAGGCTCTGCTGCTCAGCGACGAGCGTCGCTTCCTGCTCCTCGACGACTGCCTTCGCCGCCTTGTAATCCTGAAGCTTCTTCCGGTCGTACTTCGTCATCTCTATGATCTGGGATGCCTTATTTAAAAGTTCGGAAAAGCTCTTCGCTTCGAGAAGCGTCGTGAAAAAATCCGCGCTCCCGTTCTCATACAGGTACTTGATACGGGTCTTCATCGCGTTGTACTGGGCCTGCTCATCGGTCCTGGCCCGCTCGACTGCGACCTGCGTGATTTCGATCTCGACCTGCTTTCCGATCATGCTGTCGTTGATCGATGTGAGATCCGCAGAAAGCTGCGTAAGCTGCGTATTCAGTTCATTCAGGTAAGTCTCAAGCTCTGTTTTTTCAGTCTGGAGACTGTTGATATCGCTCTGCGTCTCGTCGAGACTGCTCTGGGCTTCATTTTTCGAAGCCTCTGCTGCCGCAATTTCCGCCTGTGTATCTGCAAATGCAGGCACTGCGGCTTGCGACACGGTAAGGGCAGCAGCCAGTACGATACTGACAATTTTGTTCCTGCGCATACCTGTACTCCTTCTAAAAATGGGTGTTGAAAAAGCCAAAGCGTCAAAAGAGTGCATTCAAGAACGCCTGCCATGCAGCCGTTCAATCATCTTTTCGCTATTCTTTGGAAGAGATTATAGCATGCCCTTTACCAAAATGAAAGAAAAAAAACGAATCTGCGTAACATTTCCGTAACATTTTTATCGTATAGGCCCCTGTACACTCCTCTGCGGCAGTTCTGTCTTCTCCTGAAGAAGCGCTCAGAGGGTACATTATGCCCGCTAAGGCACGCGAGGATGCGCAGAGATTTCGTTCAGATATTATGTCGGCTGACGCTGACACGAATTCCGCGCCAGGTCTTACGGGCGAGACCTGCATGAGAATAAAAGAAATTTAATCGGAGCTTCCTGTAAAAGTAAAAGACGGCGGTGCTTTTTAAGCCCCGCCGTCTTTTTCGGGCAGTTCCTTTGCTCTCCTCTTTCGGAATGCAGGTCTCTTCGCCCATCCCGCGTCCTTAGAGCGCAGGCATTTATTTATTTTTAATGCTCCGGCAGCTGCCGGCCCCTTATTCATACAGGCCGCCCTTCAGCCTGTATATTTTTTCAATCTAGCAATCGGGTTTGAGTAACATGGGGTCATCTTTGGATCGTCCTCTTGTAAGTCAGAACAGATCCGGGTTTGAAGCGATTTCCGCTTCGGCTTCTTCCTGTGCGATAGTCTCCTCATACTTGTTGAGGATGATGTCCTGAATTTCATTTCTCGTGGAAGAATTGATTGGGTGAGCGATATCTCTGTACTCACCGTCCGTTGCCTTGCGAGACGGCATCGCGATGAACAGGCCCTTCTCTCCCTCGATGACTTTGATGTCATGAACGACAAACTCGTCATCAATTGTGATGGAGACAACTGCCTTCATCTTGCCCTCTTTGGCAACTTTACGCACCCTGACATCTGTAATGTTCATAAATACCCCTTTCCCGTGTTCACTTTACCCGATATCTATCTATCAGATCACGTGCCTTTCTTTTGCTCGATGATGATCTTAACGCCATCTTCGCCGCGATGAACTGCATCTGCCTTAATATAGCTTCGGCTCTCTACGATACAGTTCTCGATCGTCGTATTATTGCCTACAAAAACATCGTTAAGAATAATCGAGTTCCTGATGATGCAATTCTTTCCGACGTAAACTTTTTTAAAAAGAATGGAATTTTCAACGGTTCCATCCACTATGCTCCCTGCCGCGACAAGGCTGTTCTTCACAGTGCTGCCGGCCAGGAACTTTGCCGGAGGATTGTCATCCATTTTTGAATATACACCCGGATACTGACGGAAGAAGTAATCGCGCACTTCGGGTTTGAGGAAATCCATATTCGTGCGAAAATACGATTCTACTGCAGCAATATTGCTCCAGTAAGTATTCATCCTGTAGCCATATAATTTTTTTGTGTCTTTGTACCGTATTAATATGTCTTTTACGAAGTCTGTTCTCCCCTCCCTCGCACATTGCTCGAGCATCCGGATCAGGAGTCTTCTCCTGACGATATAGATGCCCGTCGAAATGGTCGTAGATTCAGAGAATGTTGGTTTTTCATCAAACGCACGGATTCTGGAATCCTCATCCAGCCGAAGGACGCCGAATCGGCTGATCTCGTCATTCGTACATTCCGTACAGACGACCGTCACGTCGGCTCCCTTCTCTGCGTGATAATCCATCACCTTATCATAATCCAGCTTATATATGCAGTCTCCCGAGGCAATCACCACATACTGCTCACGGCTGTTCCTCAGGAATGACAGGTTTTGATACAGGGCGTCCGCGGTACCTTTGTACCACCAGCTGTCCCCTGTAACTGCAGGAGGATATATAAAAAGCCCTCCCTGCTTTCTTCCGAAATTCCACCACTTGGATGACCCAAGATGTTCATTCAGCGATCTGGCATTGTACTGGGTAAGTACAGCCACCTTCTGAATACCGGAATTCGTCATATTGGATAATGCAAAATCGATGCTTCGATATGCGCCGGCGATGGGCATTGCCGCAACCGTTCTCCGGTCTGTCAATTCCCTCATCTTCCTGCTGTTCCCGCCTGCGAGAATGATTCCGATCGCTCTCACGCCTTATCACCTTCTTTCTCCCGGTGACCGGCGAAGAGTACATGTCCGCCAGGGAGCTCCCCATCCGGATAATCCGAAAGTTCGGTCCGGCCGGAAACTACTGCGTTCCTTCCGATTTTCACTCCGGCAGGTATTCGGGACCCTGCACCGATTACACTTGTCTCTGCGTTGTAAAGGACCGGGTCGTATACGTTGTCCGCATATTCACCGGATCCGATCACTACGTGATCCCCTATGCAAACGCCTTCAGCAACTACTGTTTTGTCGATTCGAGCCTCCTTTCCAATGAAAGATTCCTGCATGATGATCGAGTCACTGACGCAGGCGCCCTCACTGATGATCACGCCGGGTCCTATGACCGAATTCTGCACTTTCCCGCTGATTTCAGAGCCCTCTCCGACAATACTTCTCTCGATGCTGCCCTGTCCGGATATATATACAGGTGCCGGGGTCTCCCCCCTGGTGTATATTCTCCAGAAACCTTCGTAAAGGTTCAGGTCGGGATTTGTCTCGATCAGATCCATGTTGGCTTTCCGGTATTGCTCAATGCTGCCGACTTCTTTCCAGTAACCGCTGAACTCATATGCGCTTATGCATCTGCCTTCGGCAAGACAATACGGGATGATATCCTTCCCAAAGTCGAGGTTTTCCTTCTTCCCCAGCTTTTCGAGCGCTGATTTCAGCACTCTGCTGTTGAAAATGTAAACCCCCAGGTCCGCCATCGTTCCCTCGATCTTATCGGGTTCGTACGCATACTCCTCAACGATTCCGTAGAGGTCCGTCCGGATCATGCCGCGCTTCTTTTCCCCTTCTGCAAGAGGTGCAGCCGCAATCGTGACCTCCGCATTCAGGGCCTTGTGGAAATCCAGCATGATCTCGTAGTCCATTCTGTAGACCTGATCTCCCGGAATGATAAGGACATATTCAGGATCGTACATCCCGATAAAATCAAGATTCTGATAAACAGCATTGGCCGGTCCCGTCACCGCGTAGGATTCCGACGACCGGTCGTACGTCTGAAGGACGGTCACGCCCCCCGCGCTCCGGTCAAGATCCCACGGAATTCCGATCCCGATATAACTCGTAAGTCCAATCTGCTTATCCTCAGTAATTACACCAACTGTGTCTATGCCCGAATTGATGCAGTTGCTGAGCGGAAAATCTATTATTCGATACTTTCCGCCGAACGTTACAGCCGGTTTCACTATTGTTTCCGTGATAACGCCCAGATGGCTTTCCTGTCCGCCGGCAAGCAGCATAGCGATCATTTCTTTTCTGATCATAAGCTCACCTCACGTACTGATACATAGACTTTTTGTATTAGCATTATAACACAAGAATATGGATTCGGGAATAATTAAGTATTTTTTTGGATTATCACATGCATCGCATTTTTCCGCTGAAAAACAACATTTTTCAATAACTGAACGCCCCCTGCGGGCAATCGTTCCGCCACGGGAAGGACAGCTGAAAATCAGCGCAAAATTCCCCTGAAATTCGCACGCCCATCCGATTGCAAATTTCTCCGAACCGCCCTATAATGCACTATAAACGTTCCTTAAAAAGAGGTGCTGCCCGGCAAGGTCCGGAAGGTGCTTCGCATCTGGCGCGAAAGCCTTTTGAATATACAATGCCCACGGAGCACAGGCTTTCGCAATCGCCTGTAATAATTCTTTCAGACACAAGGAGTCTATAATGTATCAGATCGATTTTAACAAGCCGCAGAATGTTCATTTTATCGGGATCGGCGGGATCAGCATGAGCGGTCTTGCAGAGATCCTGCTCGGCAGAGGCTTTCACATCACCGGATCCGATTCGCAGGATTCCGCGCTTCTCTCCCGTCTCCGCGCGAAGGGTGCGGAGATCTTCATCGGACAGTCCGCGGAGAATATCCGGGAGGAGTACGACGCCATCATCTACACTGCGGCGATCCATCCGGACAATCCTGAATTCGCCAGGGCGAAGGAGACCGGGATCCCCATGCTGAGCCGTGCCGAGCTTCTCGGAGAGATCATGCAGAATTACGGCATGTCCATAGCCGTCGCCGGCACGCACGGAAAGACCACGACGACCTCGATGGCCTCCCACATACTCCTTGCGGCGGACATGGATCCTACGATCTCTGTCGGAGGTATCCTGCAGTCGATTCATGGAAATATCCGGGTCGGCAAGTCAGACACCTTCCTCACGGAGGCCTGCGAATATACGAACAGCTTTCTCTCGCTCGTCCCGATGATCGGCATCATTCTCAATGTGGACGCAGATCACCTGGACTTCTTCAAGGATCTCGATGACATCGCAAACTCCTTCCACCGGTTCGCGGCCCGGATCCCTAAGGAGGGCACGCTGATCATCGACCGTGATACCAAAAAGTTCGATACGGTCACGGACGGGATCGACTGTTCGATCATCACTACCTCTCTCACGGGGGATGCAGATTACACGGCTTCCGATGTGACCTTCGACGGGAACGGCTGCGCATCCTTCACCTGCAGAGAGCGCGGGCAGGACCTCGGAACCTTCCGGTTGAGCGTCCCCGGCATTCACAATGTCTCCAATGCGCTCGCCGCGATCGCCATGGGCCGGACGATGGGCATCGCTCCGGAGGTCATCGCGGAAGGGCTCTGCTCTTTCACCGGGACAGACCGCCGTTTTGAATACAAGGGAAAAATGAAAGGCGTGACCGTCATCGACGACTACGCCCACCACCCGACGGAGATCGCCGCAACAGTGAGCGCCGCCCTGCAGTATCCGCACAGAGAGCTCTGGGTCATCTTCCAGCCGCACACATATACGCGCACAAAGGCCCTGCTCCCGGAATTCGCCGAGGCCCTTAGCGCTGCCGACCATGTCGTCCTCGCGCCGATCTACGCGGCGCGTGAGAAGGATATCTACGGAGTCTCCTCCGATGATGTCGCGAATGAAATCGCAAAGCGCGGCACAGATGTCCACTCTTTCGGAACATTTAAGGAAATTGAGGATTTTGTCCGTGCACAGTGTGCAGACGGGGACCTGTTGATAACTATGGGTGCCGGGAACGTAACAAATATCGGTCCTGAGCTCGTCGACTGACACAAAATCCACTGAAATCACATCATCCACATTCCGCGTTTGTGTATAAATCGGCGCAGAATGTGGATGATTTTGTGGATGCAGGATTTTTCCGATGTGGTATACTCATAGGACAAAAATCCGATTCCGAGGTTCTTATGAGTACATTTTCCATCCAGACAACCTATCCGGTCGACGTCACGATCCTGCCGAACGTGTTCCTCGACACATATATGCCCTCCGCGAACGGAGAGTTCGTAAAGATCTATCTCTATCTGCTGCGGATGGCCGGGAAGAACGCGGAGTTCTCCCTCACAGCAGTCGCAGACGCCCTCTCCTGCACAGAGGCGGACGTCCGGCGTGCGCTGCGTTACTGGGAAAAGACCGGGCTCCTTCTGATCTCCGGGGATCCTTCCGGGGAAATGGACGGAATCTCTCTTGGCATGCCGGCTGCGGAAAAAGCTTCGGAAGCTGCGGAAGGCAGCGGGAAAGAAAAGCCCCGGGCTGCCGCAGTGACACCGGATACCCCCCGCCCGACGATCACAGCCGCGCGGATCGATGAGCTCCGGGAGAACGAGGAGATCCAGGAGCTTCTGTTCATCGCCCAGCAGTATCTCGGACATCCTCTGAACAGGACAGAGCTCGAGAAGATCCTGTACTTCTACGATAATCTTCATTTTTCCTCCGAGCTCATCGATTACCTGATCGAGTACTGTACGAACGGCGGCCATAACAGCATTCATTATATTGAAAAAGTGGCTCTTTCATGGCATGATGAAGGCATCCGGACGGTCGAGGAGGCAAGGCAGCAGGCAAAAAGCTTCAACAAGGACTATTATGCGATCTTCCGGGCACTCGGGATCAATAACCACAACCCGATCCCGGCGGAGATCCGCATCATGGACAAGTGGCTTAAGACCTTCAATTATTCCATGGACATCATCAGCGAAGCCTGCACCCGCACAGTCATGAGCACCGCAAAGCCCACTCTCGCCTATGCGGACGGAATTCTTTCGAGCTGGCATAATAAAGGAGTGTCCTCCCTCGAGGATATCGCGAGGATCGACACGGAGCACAATAAAAACCGCAGGGAATCAAAAAAGGTTCAGAAAGCGTCCGGCGAGCCCCGGAAGGGCAGCTTCTACAATTTTGAGCAGAGAAACTACGATTATGATTCGCTGGAGAAGCAGCTCCTCTCTCTGGGGAGCGGCGGCGGAGAGCAATCGACATGATCCCCGACGCACAGATGCAGGGCATCTTCCCGGTCGTACTGCGGGGCAGTCATGCCGGCGTATTCTTTTTGAGGACAGATGATTTATGGCACTACTCAATGCACAATATGATGAGATCATGCGCGGCTACGACGAGATCCGCGACCGGCACCGTCATGAGCTTTCGGACCGGGAGGCGGAGATCGCGCAGAAGATCCCCGCGATCGGCGCTCTCGATGACGAGGCGGCAGCCCTGTCCATCGCTGCCGCAAAGCGAAGGGTAGCAGATCCCGGCGCTGATCTTAAGGAGTTCAACGAATCCCTGCGGGAGATCTCCGAAAGGAGGACCCGGCTCCTCCTTGACGGCGGCTACCCCGCAGATTATCTCGAAATGCAGTATGACTGTCCCATCTGCCGGGACACGGGCTACGTGGACGGCGAGCAGTGCGCCTGCTTCCGGAAGGCTGCGGCTGCGCTTCTCTACAGGGAATACAGCATAAGCGGCATCCTTGAAAAAGAAAACTTCAGTCACTTTTCATTTAATTGGTATTCTGATACAATGAAAGACAACACAACGGGAATGACCGCCAGGGAGACTGCAGTCACCGCCTACAGGGCAGCCCTTCGCTTCATTGACAGGATCGGGGAGGAGGATAACAATCTTTTCATTTTCGGAAATACCGGAGTCGGAAAGACTTTTCTCACCCACTGTATTGCCAAAGAAGTTCTGGACCGTTCCTATTCCGCACTGTATTTCACCGCAGGAGATCTGTTCGAGCTTCTCGCGGATGTGACGTTCGGAAGGGACGGGCGGAATTCCTCGCACCTTGAGACAATTTTCTCATGTGATTTTCTGACGATCGATGATCTCGGCACTGAGCTCACGAATAATCTTGTGGCGACAGGATTCTTCCAGGTCCTGAACGAGCGGATCCTGAGGCAGAAGTCGACGATCATCTCAACAAATCTTCCGATACAGGAGATTTCTGCCCGCTATTCTGAGCGGATTTTTTCACGCATGACCAGCCATTACACGATCATCCGGCTGATCGGGGATGACATTCGCATTCAAAAAAAGCTACTTGGAGGGAACAGATGAATAACGGATCAGGCATCACGCAGGAAAAGCCTTTTAACGGCGCATCTACATACGGAAAACTGGGAATCATCCCGCTCAGCAGCACCAAAGAGATTGGTGCAAAAGTCGATGCTTTTCTCGTGGAATGGAGAAAAGAACGCGTAGAATCCGGAATCGTAGAGAATACGAATGATTATTCCCTCGACTCCTTCATAGTGGAAGCCTCCACTCCCCGCTTCGGTTCCGGGGAAGGCAAGGGCTCGATCAAACAGTCTGTCCGCGGCAAGGATCTTTATGTTCTCGTCGACGTATGCAACTACAGCCTGACCTATACGATGGCCGGGTTCGAGAACATCATGTCTCCGGATGACCACTATCAGGATCTGAAGCGTGTGATTGCTTCCGCCTGCGGCAAAGCGCACCGCATCAATGTCATCATGCCTTATCTTTATGAGGGACGCCAGCAGCTGCGAAGCGGCCGCGAGTCTCTGGACAGCGCCCACGTTCTTCAGGAGCTCACGGAGCTCGGCGTGGAAAATATCATCACTTTCGACGCACATGAACCCCGCGTCATGAACTCGATCCCGCTCGCCGGATTCGAATCCATGAGCCCGGCTTACCAGTTCATCAAGAACATCCTGCGCAAATTCGACGACCTTCAGCTGGACAACGAGCATCTGATGGCGATCAGCCCGGACTCCGGCGGAATGCGCCGCGCGATTTATCTCGCCAATGTTCTCGGAATCAACATGGGTATGTTCTATAAGCGCCGGGATTACACGACCGTCATCGACGGAACGAACCCGGTCATCGCGCACGAGTTCCTCGGTACTGACGTGGACGGCAAGGATATCATCATCATCGACGATATGATCTCCTCCGGGGACAAGGTACTGGAGACCGCTCAGCTTCTGAAGCGCAAGAAGGCAAGGCGCATCTTCATCTGCGCGACGTTCGGCATCTTTACCGGCGGCCTCGGCAAGTTCGACAGCGCCTATAAGAACGGGATTTTCGATCTTCTGGTCACGACGAATCTCGTATACCAGCCGGAAGAGCTTCGGGAAAAATCCTACTATGTCTGCTGTGATATGAGCAAGTACCTTGCTCTGATCATTGATACGCTGAACCATGACGCTTCCCTGAGCGCCCTGCTCGACCCGGTTGACCGTATCCACAAAGTCGTAAAGAAATATCAGGCAGGGGAAAAGATCTGATCTGGAAGAGGAAGGACGGCTGCTGAATGCCAAAAGATCCTAATATATTACTGAGTTATGTAAATATGAAGCTTCGGGATTTCTATCCGGATCTTGACGCTTTCTGCGCAGCCGAATGCGTGGACCGGGAAGAGCTCGAGGACCGGCTCGGCGATGTGAACTACGATTACGATCCTGATACAAATCAGTTCACCACATCGTGGGGCGACTACGCTTTCCCGAATGAGCGGCCCAAGTATCCCTGGGAGTGAAAGCTCCGGCAGACCCGCAAAAGCATACTGCATGAACGAAGTAAAGAACAGGCGGAAGACATCGAGTCTCCCGCCTGTTCTTTTATGCTCTGATTTTATGTTTCCCCGGGCAGCTCTCCTGCCCTGATCCTGATTGCTTCCGCAGGCTGCTCCTGACGATACGCGTACGCCGTGCAGTCTGCCAGGACTCTTTATTACTTCTCAAGTCTTACCGATTCGATCACGCGGCCCGTGAGTTCTTCATTTTCCTGATCGATCTCAATGACCGCTCCCTCGTGGATATCTCCGCCGAGAATGATTCTGGCCGCCAGTGTCTCCACATTCTGCTGCAGGTAGCGCTTCAGAGGTCTTGCACCGTAGACCGGATCGTAGCCCCGGTCAATGCAGAACTGCTTTGCGGCATCCGTCAGCCGGATACTGATCTGGCGCTCCGCCAGTCTCTGATTCAGGTTCTTAAGAAGCAGATCCACGATCCCGGCGATATTCTCCTTCGTCAGCGGCTTGAACATGATCGTCTCGTCAAGTCTGTTCAGGAACTCCGGACGGAAGTGCGACCTCAGTTCATTCTGCACCATCGCGAGCGCACTCTCGCGGATCTCCCCGTTCTCGTCAATGCCCTCAAGCAGATACGAGGAGCCGAGGTTGGATGTCAGGATGATGATCGTATTCTTGAAGTCCACGGTCCTGCCCTGGCTGTCGGTGATATGTCCGTCGTCAAGGACCTGAAGCAGCACGTTGAAGACATCCGGATGGGCTTTCTCGATCTCATCGAAGAGGACAACGGAGAAGGGCTTTCTGCGAACTGCCTCCGTCAGCTGTCCGCCCTCATCGTAGCCTACGTATCCCGGAGGCGCTCCGATCAGTCTGGAGACGGAGAACTTCTCCATGTACTCGCTCATATCGATCCGGACCATATTGTTCTCATCGTCAAAGAGGCTGGCCGCCAGCGTTCTCGCCAGCTCCGTCTTGCCGACACCGGTCGGACCGAGGAACAGGAAGGAGCCGATCGGCCGCTTGGGATCCTTGATGCCGGCCTTGGACCGGAGGATCGCATCCGCGACCTTCTGCACCGCCTCGTCCTGTCCGATGACCCGCTCGTGGAGCTGCGCGTCCAGGTGAAGGACCTTTTCCCGCTCACCTTCCGTCAGCTTTGCGACCGGGATCCCCGTCCACTTGGAGACGATCCTGCCGATCTCGTCGTCGGAGACCTCCTCATGCACCATGGAGAGATCCTTGCCCTTGATCCTCTCCTCCGCTTCCTCCAGCGCTTTCTGGATCTTCGGAAGTTCGCCGTACTGCAGCTGGGCTGCCTTTTCGAGATTGTAATCCCTCTTCGCAATCTCGATCTGCGCATTCAGCTCATCGATCTGCTCACGGTATTTCTTGAGGCCTTCGACATCCTGCTTTTCATTTTCCCACTGGGCCTTCTGGACGTTGAACGCGTCCTTCTGCTCGGCAAGTTCCTTCTGCAGGGCGAGAAGACGCTCACGGCTCAGCGCATCGCTCTCCTTTTTGAGCGCTGCCTCCTCGATCTCCATCTGCATGATCTTTCGCTGCATCTCGTCGAGCTCCGTCGGAAGGGAGTTCAGCTCCGTCTTGATCAGCGCGCAGGCTTCATCGACCAGGTCAATCGCCTTGTCCGGAAGGAACCGGTCCGTGATATATCTCTGGGACAGGGTCGCTGCCGCAACAAGCGCACTGTCCGTGATCTTTACGCCGTGGTAGACCTCATAGCGCTCCTTTAGACCGCGGAGTATGGAAATGGTCTCCTCCAGCGTAGGCTCGTCGACCATGACCGGCTGGAAACGGCGCTCGAGAGCCTTATCCTTCTCAATATACTTTCTGTATTCATCCAGCGTCGTCGCGCCGATGCAGTGGAGCTCGCCGCGGGCCAGCATGGGCTTCAGCATGTTGCCGGCATCCATCGCACCCTCGGTCTTCCCTGCGCCGACGATCAGATGCAGCTCATCGATAAAGAGGATGATCTTTCCTTCTGACTTCCGCACCTCCTCGAGAACGGCCTTCAGCCTCTCCTCGAACTCGCCGCGGTATTTTGCGCCCGCGACCAGCGCGCCCATATCGAGGGCGAAGATCTTCTTATCCTTCAGATTGTCCGGGACATCCCCGGCAACGATCCTCTGGGCCAGTCCTTCGACCGCCGCAGTCTTGCCGACGCCGGGCTCACCGATCAGGACCGGGTTGTTCTTCGTCTTTCTCGAGAGAATGAGGATCGCCTGGCGGATCTCGTCGTCTCTGCCGATGACCGGATCGAGCTTCTGCTGCCGTGCCTTCTCAACAAGGTCTGAGCCGTACTTATTGAGCGTGTCGTAGGTGGCCTCAGGGTTGTCGGAGGTCACGCGCTGATTGCCGCGCACCGTGCTGAGCGCTTTTAAGAAGCTGTCCCGGCTGATGCCAAACCGGTTCAGGAGCTGCTTCATGCTCCGGCTCGGATACTTGAGGATCGACAGGAAGAGATGCTCGACGGAGACATACTCATCTCCCATCGACCTGGCTTCATCTTCCGCCTTGATCAGGGCCTTGTTGAGGTCAGCCCCGATGTAGGGCTTTCCGCCGCTCACCTTCACAAATCCTTCAAGTGCTTCCTGTACGGCACTCGTGAAGAGCTTCGGCTCGATGTTCATTTTCTCTATCAGCTTTAAGATCAGGCTGTCTTCCTGCGTGAGGAGCGCGTAGACAAGATGCTCCTCGGTGACTTCCTGATGCCCGTAGTCATAAGCGATCTTTTCGAGGCTCTGCATCGCCTCGAGTGATTTCTGTGTGAATTTCTGAATGTTCATAGGTTACCTCCTGAGCAGTTTTTACTGTTCTAACTGGAATATAACACCTGTTGTTAGCACTGTCAAGCGTCGAGTGCTAATTATTTTTAATTTTTTTCATTCTCTTATTTCAGGAAATGCAGCTCCGGAAGGACGCCCCCTGCCGGTTCCGAAAAAATATCAGTTGCAAATTATCGATATTGTGATATCATATTAAAGGTGTATTAACATTCAATTATTCGGCAGGTGAGCGACAGGACTGTCCGCAAGGAGCTTCGTCACCTGCACAGACTGGAGGAACAAACATGCAGAGATTTACGAATCCCCGTGACCTGTATCATGGAAAAGGAGCCCTCGAGGCTTTAAAAACACTCAAAGGCAAAAAAGCTGTCATCTGTGTCGGCGGCGGCAGCATGAAGAGATTCGGTTTTCTTCAGAAGGCACAGGCTTATCTCGAAGAAGCCGGTATGGAAGTTGCCCTGATCGAGGGCATCGAATCCGACCCGTCTGTGACGACAGTTATGAAGGGCGCTGAGAAAATGCTCGAGTTCGAGCCGGACTGGATCGTAGCTATGGGCGGCGGATCACCGATCGACGCAGCCAAGGCAATGTGGATCAAGTACGAATATCCGGAATGTACATTCGAAGATATGTGCAAGATCTTCGGAATCCCGGAACTTCGCAAAAAAGCAAAGTTCGTCGCTGTCTCTTCCACCTCCGGAACAGCGACTGAAGTGACCGCATTCTCTATCATCACGGATTACGAGAAGGGTATTAAATATCCGATCGCTGATTTTGAGATCACACCTGACATCGCTATCGTCGATCCGGAACTTGCAGAGACCATGCCGAAGAAGCTCGTCGCTCATACGGGTATGGACGCAATCACACATGCAATCGAAGCGTATGTCTCCACAGTCGCCTCCGATTTCACAGATGCTCCCGCACTCTACGCTATGGATCACATCAAGGATGACCTTGTAAAATCCTACAACGGCGATATGGAAGCACGTGACCGTATGCACAACTCACAGTGCCTGGCAGGTATCGCTTTCTCCAGCGGTCTTCTCGGCATCGTTCACTCGATGGCTCATAAGACCGGAGCGATCTTCGCTGATTACGGCGCACACATCATCCACGGCGCAGCCAATGCCATGTATCTCCCGAAGGTCATCGCTTTCAACGCGAAGGACGAAAGAGCTGCCGAGCGTTATGCATTTATCGCTGACTACATGAAACTCGGCGGAGAGACACGGGACGAAAAGATCGCAAATCTCATCGCCATGCTGCGCAAGATGAACGACGATCTGAACATCCCGCACTGCATCAAGAACTACGGCGCTGACAGCTATCCGACAGAGCAGGGCTTCGTTCCGGAAGATGTCTTCCAGGCAAGAAAGCATGACATCGCCGTCAACGCGATCGCAGACGCATGCACGGGCTCCAATCCGCGTCAGCCGTCCGTAGCGGAGATGGAGAAGCTTCTCGACTGCGTCTACTATGATCTGGATGTAGACTTCTGATCATCTGAAGGAAGCGAGTCCGGAGACTGAACATACCACTTTGCATATGGCAGGGCCGGTCCGCAGGGATTTTTTCTCGCGGGCCGGCCTTTCTGTTTTCCTGACCGCAATTTCGCAGTTTCTCATGATCATGACCCGGCCTGCCTTACAGGCCTTTTTATCGAAAGCTGCTTCGCAGTTTCCGATCAGATATCCTCTCAAATCACTTTTACGAATGCGTTTTCTCATGATACTATCAGATAAGGAAATTGCCGGACCCTGCATGAAACGGATCTTGTCAGCAATTCCCGCAGAGTGCAGCGTTTTTCAGGCTCCTGACAATCAGGATCCGGAAGCCGCATCCACAGACAAAGATGACCGGGAGATACCAGAAATGGAACAGCAGAAAACGAACAGGCTCGAAATAATGAAAAAGCTCTTTTTCTCGACCTTTTATCTGAGCGCCTTCACCTTCGGCGGCGGGTACGTCATAATCACGCTTCTCAAGCAGAAGTTCGTCGACGAGCTCCGCTGGATCAGCGAGGATGAGATGCTGGATCTGGTGGCCCTTGCCCAGTCCTCGCCGGGACCGATCGCCGTGAACGGAGCAATCCTTGTGGGATATAAGCTCGCCGGGCTCCCCGGAGTCCTGATCTCCGTTCTCGGTGCGGTCATCCCTCCCTTCGTGATCCTGACGGTCATCTCCTCCTTCTACACGGTCTTTAAATCCAATATGGTCATAAAAACAATACTTACCGGGATGAAGGCCGGCGTGGCTGCCGTCATCATGTCTGTCGTATTCGATATGATGACAGGAGTCACAAAATCAAAAGATCCCGTTCTCGTCATCGTGATGATCGCAGCCTTTCTGGCAAATTATGTTCTTCATATCAACGTTGTCGTCATCATTCTGCTGACAGCCGCTTTCGGCGCTGTCAGGACCGTTTTGTCACAGAGGGAGTCTCCTCACGGGCTGTAGGCTCACGGAGATCTTTAACAGGACATTCCCACCCGGTTCCGGAACACACCGTCGTTCCTGTCACGGAACGTGCAGCACGGAGGATTTCAAAAAATGGTATTTCTGCAGCTTTTCTTCGCCTTCTTACAGATCGGCGCCTTCAGCTTCGGGGGCGGCTATGCGGCCATGCCGCTCATAAAAGCTCAGGTCATCGATACCTACAGCTGGATGACGATCGAAAATTTCACGGATCTCGTGACGATCGCCGAGATGACGCCCGGCCCCATCGCCATCAACGCAGCCACCTTCGTGGGGAATCAGGTCGCAGGAATCCCCGGTGCGTTGGTCGCAACGATCGGTGTGATCCTGCCCTCCTGTATCCTGGTGACCGGTCTGGCATTCCTGTACGCAAAGTATCGGAGCCTCCGGCTCATGCAGGGTGTTCTCCGTTCCCTTCGCCCTGCTGTCGTGGCGATGATCTTTGCGGCGGGGCTTTCCATCCTGATCCCGACGATCTTTACGGATGGGTCGATCCGCTTTGCGGCAGACAATATCCATTTCTTTCATATCCTGTGCTTTGCCGGAGCCCTGGTCGCTCTGCGAATGTTCAGGATCGGTCCCATTAAAGTGATGATCGGCTGCGGAGCCGCGGAGCTTCTCTTTACGGCTCTCATCTCGTTGTGAAGCCTCTCTGATTTGGATAAAAAGATCCCGCCTCACAGCGGGATCTTTGTCGTATCGATTATCTTTTTTCTTGAATAGAGGAAGAGAATATCCCCGGTAAGAAGCTTTGTATCTCCATCCGGGACGAGCTTCTTTCCGTTCCTTCTGATCGCGACGATCAGGCTCTGCCTCGACAGATCGAGATCCCGGACGTACTCCCCTACCCACGGATGCAGATTCTTGAGCTCCAGACGAAGCAGGTTGACATTCCACTTGTCCGTAAAGCTCTCCGCGCCGATGAGCACGATATCGTTCTCCATAAGCACGAGCGCCGGATCCGGCAGGAGAAGCCTGCCGTCTCTCTCCACGGCGCCGACCGCGATCCCCTTTGGAAATCGCATCTGCCGCACGGTCCTGCCCACATAGTAATCGCCGGCAGCAAGCCTGACGCGGATGAACTGCAGGTCCCTCTCCTCCGCCTCCTCGGAAAGCTCGGAGAGCTTCTGATACTGTTCCACGAAACCGGCGCTGATGATACCGGTGGGGATGGCGACCATGCCGACGCCCAGAAAAGCGATCGCTATGCCGAAAGCGCGGCCTGCCGTTGTGATCGGATAAATATCCCCGTACCCCACTGTCAGCAGCGTGGAGACTGCCCACCACATACCGGAGAATGCATTTTCAAAAACATCCGGCTGGACACTGTGCTCTATGCTGTACATACAGAGACTGGAGCCCAGCATGAGTACCAGGATGATAAAGACCGACGATAGGAGCTGCTGCTTCTTCGAGACGATGACTCTTGTGATGACGTTCAGCGAATCGTAGTAGGCATTGATCCGGAACAGTCTGAACACGCGGATGATCCGGAACATGCGGAACGCGATCGCCCCTTCCGGAAAGAAGACCGGCAGGAAATAGGGAAGAAAGGACAGAAGATCCACGACTCCGGTAAAGGAGAACATATAGCGGACAAGCGCCTCTCCCCTTCTCTTGTCAGGGTACAGGAATCCGCTCGTGATAAGGCGGAAAACATAATCGACCGCAAAGAAGATCACGGTAACTGCCTCGATCCAGTCGAGAAGTCCTCCCCACCTTGCACTGATCCCGTCGAACGTCATCAGTATGCTGGCGATCAGATTGATGAGAATCGCAAGAACACCCAGAATATCATAGGACCGGCTCACGAAATCCTCCGTATAGCCGACCTCAACGATGCGAAAGAGGCGCATTAATACGCCTCTCTGCCTTTCAGACTGTTCGATCCGGTTTTTCTTTTTCTGCTTTTTACGCTCAGTCTCTTTCATAGCATCTTATATCTTTGGTGCTCAGTCTCTTTCACAGCAGCTTATATCTTTGGTGCTCAGTCTCTTTCACAGCAGCTTATATCCTGGTGCTCAGTCTCCGGCACAACATCCTGATCTCAGGCAGCAACAGCCTTTTTGCCCATTGTGAACTGGAACACGCATGAAGCCGCAATGATTCCCAGGCCGATGAGGTCCGTCAGAAGGGACGGGACGATCAGCATCAGGCCTCCGGCAACGAAGGCAATGCGGATGACCGGATTCATCTTCGCGAACAGATATCCTTCCAGTCCGGAGGAAACACCGAAGATACCGATCAGGGAAGTCACGGAAATCCGGATGACCTCTATCGCGTTCGTATCAATGAGAAGCATGGACGGTGAGTACGCGAATACATAGGGAACAATGAAGACCGCGATCGCAAGTCTTGACGCGTTGAAAGCCGTCTTCATCGGATTACTCTTTGCGATCGCAGAGCCTGCATAGGCTGCAAGGGCGACCGGCGGCGTGATGTCCGCAACGATACCGAAGTAGAATACGAAGAAGTGGGCTGCCAGTGTCGGAACGCCCATGCGGATCAGGATCGGCGCGCAAGTAGCGGCCATGATGCAGTAGTTCGCCGTCGTCGGGACACCCATGCCGAGAACGATGCAGCAGAGCATGGTGAGGACGAGCGCAATGATCAGCTTGTCTCCCGCAACATTGACGATCGCATTGATCAGCTCGTTCGCGAGACCGGTCATCGTGATCGTGCCGGAGATGATACCCGCAACGCCGCAGGCCGCTCCGACTGTGATCGTGCCGCGTCCGCCGGCCTCAAGGGCTTCAAAGACCTTGAGCGGAGTAATGCGGTTCTCGCTGTCAACGAGGCCGACAGCGATCGTGAGCAGGATCGCGAAGGAAGCCGCGCGCTGCATGGTCATCATATTTCCGGAGACCCAGATGACAAGCATGACGAGCGGAAGCAGCAGGTAGATCTTTTTGATCAGATCGCCGAACCTCGGAAGCTTTTCCTTCGGGATGCCCTTGAGACCGAGTCTCTTCGCCTCGAGATGCACGGAAATGAAAATACCCGTAAAATACAGAACTGCCGGCAGGATCGCGCGCACGATAATGTTCGAATACGGCACGCCGACAAAGTCTGCCATGAGGAAAGCCGCAGCGCCCATGATCGGAGGCATGATCTGTCCGCCCGTGGAAGCAGCCGCCTCGACAGCGCCGGCAAATTCCGGCTTATATCCTGTATCCTTCATCATCGGGATCGTGACGGATCCCGTCGTCACTGTATTGCCGACGGAGGAGCCGGAGACCATTCCGCAGAGAGCGGAGGAGATGACCGCGACCTTTGCCGGTCCGCCCGCGTAGCGGCCTGCCACGCAGTTGGCGAGGCTGATGAAGAAATCGGAGATCCCTGTCCGTTCAAGGAAGGCTCCGAAGACAATGAACACGACGATATACTTCGAGCAGACATTGATCGGAGTCGACATGATTCCTTCTTTTGTGTAGAAAAGGTTGCGGATCAGATACCGCACGCGTCCGAAGAAATCCGGGTTCGTAAGTCCGTAGGCGAGTGCGTAGATGACAAATGCCGCCGCCACGATGAGGATCGGCCAGCCGACGGATCTTCTCGTGACCTCCATCAGGGCAATGACACCGACGACACCGATGATGATCTGGATCGTCGTAAAGCGCGTTCCCTGCTGGATGATCGTCAGCGCGTTGAATGTGTAGTACAGGAAGGAACCTGTGCCTGCCACCATGAGTACGATATCGTACCACGGCATATAGTTGACCTTCTGCATACCCTTCTTCGCCGGATATGTGAGAAAGCCCAGAAGAACGATCAGAGCCATAAAGGACGTAAGTCTGATCTCCTCAAGGAAGGTCGCGAACAATGTAACGTATATGCAGAACAGAGAAAAGCCTGCAAGAATAATTCTCTCGATCAGACGGGGCGTTCCCTGCCAGATCCTGGTGTTTGATTCGCGGTCATACTTCCGCATCACGGCATCAAGATCGTCGTCCAGCTGTGTCTTTGTATAATCATTCTGATTATTGCTCAATGATATATCCCCCTTTCTCTTCTCTCTGCAGTTATTCAGTCGCTACTGTGATGCCGTGCTCGGCGTAGTAGCGGGCTGCACCGGCATGGAACGGGACAGAAATTCCGTCCGTTGCATTCTCGAGGGAGAGCTCTGCACCCTTTGCATTTTCAAGCGCGATCTCATCGATGTGATCGAAGATCGCAGCCGTCATCGCGTAGACATCCTCCTCGCTGACATAATCCGCAACGATCAGCGTCGCCTTGACCGTGATCGTCTCGATATCCTCGTCCTGTCCCGGATAAGTCCCGGCGGGAAGGATCATCGGCGTATAGTACGGGCAGGCTTCCATGACTTTGGCCTGAAGTTCACCGTCGATCGGGATGAGATAGACTCCGTTGGTCGTCGCGAGCTCGGTGATCGCCGACGTCGGCGCACCTGCCACGATGAAAGCGGCGTCGATCTTTCCGTCCTTCAGCGCTTCCTTACTGTCCTCAAAGCTCTGGTACTGCGGTTTGATGTCGTCGGTGGAAATGCCCGCGCCTTCGAGTACATCCATCGCGTTATAGTAGACACCGGAGCCGGGCGCGCCGATCGAGACGCTCTTTCCCTTCAGGTCCTCAACGCTCCGGATCTCCGCATTCATCGTGATCAGCTGAACGGTCTCCGCGTAGAGTCCTCCGATCACGCGGAAATCATGGGTCGCTCCCTCTGTCTCGAACGCCTTCACTCCGTTCCATGCATAAGTCATGATATCGGACTGAACGGTTCCGAGCTGGTAATCTCCGTCCTGAATACTCTGAATGTTGACCTTGGATCCTCCGGTCGATACTGCCGTCACACTGATGCCTGCCTGCTTCTTCATGTATTGCGCCAGGATTCCGCCGTAAGCATAATACGTACCGGCCGTTCCGCCGGTCCCCATCATGAGGCGTCCTCCTCCGCCGCACCCAGCCAGTGCGACCACGCAGACAAATGCGGCAAATACTGCAACTGCTCTTCTAAATGCCTTCAATGTGATCTCTCCTTTCCTGAGCTTTTGATGTCTTTTACACTTTGCCATGTTAGGGTATTAAAGCTGCCATAGTTAAAAGTATACAATAATAAGGTTTTCTTTTCCACTGAAATTATTCAGCAAAGCCCAGGCGTCCTTCCGCATTATACCGAAAGGCCGTAAATTCAAGAACGCCTCAGCGTTCTTGCCGCGCCGCGCATGGTGCGAAGCACCTTCCTTTTTGCGCGGCTGCGATCCGCCGGAGGCGTTTATCTCAGTGGGGGATTGAAACCCGCCACTGAGACGAGCAGGATATTGACCTATCCCCCGCTTATAGAAGCGGGGGTCTTCCCCACTGAGATAAAACGGAAGCCGCCCGTAAATTGATGATTTCCTGAAAAAGCATCAATTCCGTGCGGCTCCCGACCCGGCACGGCAGTCTCAGACTGCCGCGTCTCTTTTTTCTGTACCTAAATGATTATGGTCTCGTTCTCCCTCTCCCGCCTCATTCTCCTGTAGAAGCGGTTCAGGCCGTTGACATACGCTTTTTTCGAAATATCCGGAGAACAGAAGAAAAACCCGGTCGACATCCCGCTGGCGATCGAGAGGGAAAAGGCACTCATCGCCCTTCCGAGGGACCGCCATCTGCGGATCCCGAACGGGAGGATCGACGAGCGGGTGATCGCGGGGCTTCCCCCAAGACCGATCGCGGATCCCCAGATCAGTCCGCACTCGACGCACCAGTGTTCAATGACTTCCAGTGCATACCGGGCCTCCGTTCCCTCAAAAAGCCCTCCGTTCGCGATCGCGTAGATATGGATCATTTTCTCCTCGTAATCCTTCCGGCTCCTCATCTTCCGGAGATACTGTTCGATCTCCATGAGAACTCTGAGCAGGTGGGACGGAACGCTTCCCGAGTAGACCGGAAAAGAGAAGAGCCAGACATCGCACTCCATGAGCCTTTGCATCTCCTTCTCTCCGAGGATCCCTGTCTTGATATGGAATTCCTCCATATTGTGGACATGTCTGCGCCTCAGATATCTCTTTGCGATCTGAAGCATCTCATAGGAGACCGATGAATCGTTGCCGTCAACATTGACCTTCGGACTCCCGTTAATCAGTGCAGCTTTCATTCGTCACCTCCTTCCAATGTCGTTACATTTTCGAAGAAGGCGACCGAGATTCCGGAAGCCTCAAAAGACGCGGCAAGATGTCTTGCGTAGTCCTCCGCGGTGTGCTCTTCATTTTCATCGCGGGCATCATACAGGCAGACTGTCATCTCGATCGGATTCTCGATCCCTGACTGAAAAGCCGTATTGCCGTCTCTCATCTCCAGACTGTGGAAGAAGATCGGGAAAAGCCTGTCAACAGCGTTCTTCACGAACGGACTGAAGCCGCCGTATACACACCTGGACAGGATGACCAGCTCCGTGCAGGCCCTGAACTTATCGATCATTCCGGAAAATCCATCCCGAATCACACAGTCAGAAAGGTCGCTGATCCAGCACTTCATGCAGCCGATGCACGGATGCGCATCGCACTCATCCTCCGCAAGAATAAAATTCTCATCTCCCGGGTAGAGTCTCCTCACCTCTGCGCCGGGAATATCCGCTATGATAAATCTCATAAAGTAAAGAACCCCTTCAATCCGCCATACATCTCTATGAAGCGCTGCCCGTACTCTCCTCCGAAGACGGCGCATTCACGATCCTGAACGAGACATATGCATTTCCTTTGGTCGCCTCCTCGGGTGATATCACTGCTTTCCCCTCATTGATATCCGATTTGAGCGTCCGGAAGTTATCATCTGTAAAAGTGCGGAGCTTGGTATAATCCGCAGCCAGGCCCACGGCATCCTCTGTGATTCCGCACTCGATCGTCTTCCCTTCCGGGAAGGCATCCTTAGTCTCATAGTACTTAACAACTGTGTTCACCGCCCCGGAATAGACCGGACATGCGCTGAAAATGCAGTTCTTATCCGTCGCCGACAGGTCGACATCCGTCGAGATGAACATTCGCTCCGCATACTCGGCTGCCTTCGAGACCGCGGCAGACATGTTTTTTCCGACCCCCATGACGATCTCCGCACCGCTGTTGTAAAAAGCCAGCGCGTCCGCCATGCGGAGCGGTGTGAGCTCAGCCCTGCCCGCGTAGGTCCCCAGGACGCTCACGGCGTTCTCCTCAAGGTGCAGCTTTTCCGCCGCGTACTCGGCGCCCTGCACATATCCGCTGACGATCCGCTTCGACATATCGTCATACGAACCGGCCACGAAGGCGAGAGACCGGTAGCCGCTCATGACGGCTACATATCCCGCGACGAAGCCCATGTCCTCATATCGGAAGACGCATCTCATCGCGTTGCTTTCAAGATGCAGCTCCTCCGATCCCGCATAGTCACCGATCAGCGCGTATCTGACTTTCCTGTGCTCACTCTGCGACCGAAGCAGTGCTTCCCCCGCCCGATCGCCGCAGGCAAATACCAATCCGGCTCCGTCTCTGGCCGCCTGGTCGAACTGCGCGTCCAGATCCGATGCTCTGTCTGTAGCGGACTCGTAGGCCCTTGCCTCATTCTCCTTCTGCTTCCCGATCTGGAGGAGTGTGTTCATAATATCCGCATTCGCACCGGTCTTCCCGACTCCCGAGCTGTCGGTGACGAGTCCGTATCGGGGGCTTGTGCTTTTAAGACCGCAGGCTGTCATCGACAGAATAAGGAGCGCACTCAGGATGATATATTGCACTTTTTGTCTCATACCTGTGATCCTCCTTTCGTATCCTGCACCCATCAGGCGTTTGCGAAACGCTGTACCGCAGGTATATACCCTCTCCCGTCCGATCAAACGCCGGGGAACGATACCGTCTGCGATGACAATACAGGTCGATTATATCGCAGAGGCGGTCTCTTTTCAAGGTTGAAAGGTCCAGGCACCCTCGCGGAGCGTTTCGCAAGAGCCTATTTCCTATAGAGTGAGAAAAGGAGGGGACTGTCCCATCCGGGACAGTCCCCTCCTTTTGGTCATAACCTGTTCAATCGATCCGATCGCGGGATCAGTCGCTGCTTCTGCTGCCGAAAAGGCGAACGATGTAGAGAAGCAGGTTGATGAAGTCAAGATACAGCTGAAGAGCCGCGAAGATCGATGCCTTCTGCAGCATGGCCGTATCCCGTCCGCTGTAGACGGCATACAGATTCTTGATCTTGGCCGTATCATAGGCTGTGTAGCCCATGAAGACCGCGATCCCGACATAGCAGAGCGCAATATTGAGCACTCCGAGATTCAGGAACATGCCGAGGATACCGAAAATGATCAGTCCCAGCAGTCCGAAGAACAGCACCGGACGGATCGAGTCGAGCTGAAGATTAAAGATCAGGCTCGCTCCCGCCATAAGTGCGAAGAGGACCGCTGTCGCAGCGAACGCAAAGACAAGGATCGTCACGTTGAAGCGTACAAAGTACAGGGACAGCGTCAGCCCGTTGACCGCGGCATATGCGAAGAACATCACTCTTGCCCCGCCGATGGACATCTTTGTGATCCTTGCGGAAAGGATGAACACCAGCGCAAGCTCCGCGATGGTCGCCGCGATCATGAGCGGAAGCAGAAGTCCGCTTGAGATCAGGCTGTACATGATTCCGGATCTGTAGAGCCCGAAAGAGATCGCGAAGGTAAGGAAAAGTCCTGCCGCCATCCAGAGATAGGTCATCGCCGTATATCTGCTGAGGGAGATCCTCTCCCCGGCATAGGCCGTGTTCTTTTCAAAACCGCTCATATCGTAGTTGCCGAAGCTGGCATTTGCGCCGTTATACTGATATCCTCCGGAAGGATTCCCGTTCGGCATGTTGTAGTTCCCGTTCTGCGGGCCATAGTTATAATTTCCTGTGTTGTTCCCGCTCTGGGAATTATAGTAATTGAAATTGCCTCCGTTATTGTCGGGGCCGTTTCCTCTGAAATCAGCCATTTTTCTTCCTCCTTTATATACTCTTTATATGGCATGCATGTGCAGGCCGCATGCCGGCTGCACATATATAAGTTTGGTCAAATACACCTCGTTACATCTATAGTATCACATTCAATTCCTCCGTCAAGGACGGGAATCATGAAAACTTTGTGTTCACTCCCCGCCTCCCGCCTGCTTTTGTACTGTTCTTTTTGAGACGCAGGACACAGACTGAACACTTTCCCGTGCTATGATTTCCGAAAGCTGTTCTTGTAAAACCGCACGGATGAGGCCATAATGAATTCCTGAAGCTTTCATTCTCTGACTTTTTGCGATCTGCACAGCAGCTAAGCTTTCACGGAGGTTTTATGCAATATATATTCTATACGAACCAGGCGGCGGAACAGACAGAAGAAGTTGTAGAAAATGTTTCCAAGACCGTCAACGCAATACAGGATCACATGCCTGAGATCCAGACGTTCCTGTTCCGTCTCGTGATCGCGCTCATCATTTATCTGATCGGGCGGAAGCTGATCAAGGGCCTTCTGAAAGTGATCGACAAGACCACGTTGAAGGCCAGCGGCGATGTCACGTTCCAGCGCTTTGCACATTCTCTTGCAAACGTACTGCTTTACTTTGCGCTTGTCTTTGTCATCGTAGGAGAGCTCGGATTCAGCACGGCTTCCCTTCTCACGATGATGGGCTCTGCAGCTCTGGCCGTCGTGCTGGCCATGCAGGAAAGTCTGTCGCACTTTGCAGGCGGCGTACTGCTCCTCGTCATGCGTCCCTACAAAGTCGGCGATTACATCAGCTGCGCCCACGGCGACGGTGTCGTCCAGAGCATCGGCCTCGTCTATACGACGATCCAGACACTCGACAACCGGATCATCACGATCCCGAACGGCATTCTCTCAAGTATTGCCGTCACCAATGCAAGCATGATCAGGGAGCGCCGCGTCGATATCTTCGTCAGCGTCAGTTATCATGCCGATCTCAGACGTGCGAAGGAAGTCTTCGAGCAGGCCTTCCGCACCTGCCCGACCGTCCTCGAAACGCAGCCGGTCACGATCTTCGTCGATGATCTCGGAGACAGCGGCGTCCGCCTCGGCGGGTACGGCTTCTGCCCCGGATCGGATTATCTGGCGACAAAATGGTACGTGACCGAGCACGTCAAGCTGCTGTTCGACGAGAACGGCATTGAGATCCCGGTCAATCAGCTGGATGTCCACCTGGATCAGACTGTGCGGAAAGAGCTGCCTGACGCCCTGAGCGGCGCGGCAGGAACAGAGAATCGTTCACATTCACTTTAATTCAGGAATGCCTCGGCGTACTTGCCGCGCCGCGCAGAGTGCGAAGCACCTTCCCATTTGCGCGGCTGCGATCCGCCGAAGGCTTTGATTCCCGCAAGGAAGGAGATCGACGAATGGATTTTATCAGAAAGAACGCAAGTGAATTTCAGAGCGGCTACACCGGCTATTATCTGAAGCCTGCGACCTGCCCCCACTGCGGTGTCGGGACAGACGCGGTCGTGACCGCCCGGGAGGTCTTTCCGTTCACGGGAAATGCAAACCTTCTCTTCGCCTCGGCAAAATGCACGGGCTGCCACAGGACATTTTTCTTCTCCTGTGTGCGTGAGTCCGGAAATGCCGACGCGGAAGTCGTGAGCATTTATCCGAACACAGCGGACCCGTTCCGGAACGAGACTCTTGAAAAGATCTCTCCCCGCTTCATGAATCTCTACAATCAGGGACTCGCGGCGGAGAAAGAGGGCCATATCGAGCTGGCTGCCCTCGGATACTGCAAAGCCCTTGAGATCCTGGTCAAGGATTACGCGATCAGCGAGCTGGACAAGCCCGCGGAGGAAGTCACAGAGAAGAACCTCTTCGACTCCGTGGCGGATTATCTTCAGCAGAGGGAGCTCATCAGCACGCCGGATCTCCTCCGGATCCTGGGAGATACATACATGCAGTACGAGAGAGATTATCCCGAGCAGGATCTGGTCATCCTGAAGGGATATATGGAGATCTTCCTGAAGCAGATCGAGATGCAGCATATGATCCGCCATATGGCAAAGGAGTGACCGCCGATTGGCAGTCACTCCTTTTTTGATCTGTCACAGGTACTTTCATCAGTACACCATCTGCCAATACAGTTGACAAAGCAAAAATCCTGCATTCTCAATGGTGCCGTTTGCAATCTTGTCATGAAACTCCGCATCCGGGACGGGTTCCTCATCCCCGTCAGTACCGGTTATGAACGTCCTCCGCAAAGCACATGAGATTCTTTATCTCGAGCGTCCGCCCGTTGTCCAGCACCGCCTTCCCGCTCATTCGCCCGAAGACCTGATGCTGGTCGCTCACGATGACCTTCGCATCGATCTTCGCGGCCCGGTCCAGTACAGGGACAAAATCCATCTCGAAGCGGCCGTCGCTCGACGTAAAACTCCAGGGCTTCATGTAATTCCCCTCCGGAATGTGGAACGTCACATCCGCGAGCTTGTGCCCCTTCCCGTCATAGAAGAGCATGTTCTCGGAAGCCGCCGACGTGTCGCCGAATCCGTAGCCGATATTGAAGCCGAAGGGCTTTCCCTCGACGATCCCGTTTCCGGATCCCCAGTACCAGCGGTTATCATAGGTCCAGACACCGCGTCCCCAGTCGAGGGTTCCGAAGTCTGTCTCCCGGTTGAACACGTACTCCTTCCCGTCAAATTTCATCCAGCCGCTCGCGCGCATGGTATTGATCTTCTGGTTATAGTAGAAGGCGTTCTTCTTCTCCTTCCATGGCGTTGCGATGACCATCGTGTCCATATCCGGCTGCTCGAGCTCGATCCTGCACCGGAAGGTCTTTCCATCCTTGAAGTTCCTGAACCTGCAGGCGATCGCCCGCTTTCCCTCTCCCTTCCAGAAGGTCATGGTAAGTCTCCCGTCATCGTAGCGGATCGTGCCGCTGTCAGAGCTTGCCGGGAGGTTGAATTTTCCCATCGGAAGCGCGTTGAGGATCGTCTCCGTATGCTCCCAGCCCTCCTTGAAATTGAGCAGGGATACCGACTGCAGGCCGATGTAGCCGTCGTCGGACAGTGTGAACGCACCGGCGAAGTCCTCGTTCAGTACAAGATAATAATCCCACTCCTTGATCCGCATCTTCGGCGCACGGATCGCGTTCCTGTCATAGACCTGGAGGAGCTTTCTGGACCAGCCGGGCTCCGTGAGAGACCCGTCCTCCCGAAGCAGCGGCTGGACCCGGGTCACCTCGTGATTTCTGCGGTTCATACCGGGGATACGGGCAGCGAGCTTCATTTTCAGGAGCTCATATCTCTGCTTCTTCTCCTCACTTGCAAAATGTACTTTCCGATCCTGCAGCGGATTGTCCTCATAACAGAGCTTTTCTCCGCCGAACTGCTCGCTCGTCAGGTCGAAGACCTTCCCGTCCACCACATTGTAGCAGTGATAGTTCCCGCCCGGTCTCAGGATGCCGCGGACTTCTCCTCCGAAGATATCCTGCACGAGAAATGACGTAATGGAGCACTGCCCAAGCGTCCTGTTGTCCTCGCTCCAGTCCTTCCGCATGCGGGGAGCGCAGGTCTCCGCGCACCACACGGAAGAGAGAAAATCATAGAGGACTCTGGGGTTTCGAATGATGCTGTAGCGCTGATCAACGGGAGCCATGTCTGCTTCCTGCCATCCATAAAACTGGTAACTCATAATCTGTCCTCCCCGCACTTGTCATTTTACAGACGCTCGCGAAACACTGTGCTCCATGAAAATCATATGGGCAATTCCATCCCGCACACGGTTCCACAATTCACCTGTCATCTGTAAGGAAAGAATTCGTCCGGCCTCCGGGGAGACGGACCGATTCTTCCATCCGAAACCGGACTGCCTGAAGCGTCCGTTTCACTTCTCTCATTGTAACATAAACGGGGAAGAACTTTCTCTATTCTTTTCACTTTTACAGGATAATCCTTGCAGATTTCCGTCTATTCTGCAAATTGTTCACGCAATTTCGACATAGGCTAAGGTTTCGCACATCTTAGTCAAAGCTCAGATGTCGATCGTCCTTGCGATCTTTCTCGCCAGCGCCATGATCGTGAGGATCGGCGGATTTCCCATCGACCGGGGAAGGATCGTCGCATCCGCCACATAGAGGTTCTCGGGAAGGAGCGGGCTGTGCAGGCTCCGGGCTTCCTTCTCCGTGAGCGGAAGCATGCCGCCCGGATGGCCTTCATTGACTGTTCCGAGGAAGAGGTCCTCTTTCCTCGCGCCCAGATTTTTAAGGATCCTCGATGCGGTGCGAACGCCGTCATGCAGGATTTCCTTATCCCTCTCCGTGAGTTCTTTCTCAATTTTTCCCTTTCGGACGGAACCCACGGACTCATCCGCCATCTTGATCATCACGCTCGCGATATCCGTGATCGGCAGACGCCACTTCTTATTGAAGAAGAAGCTCAGGTAGTCCATGTAGGGAGAAAGGATATAGCCGTCATGCTGGGAAATGAACGGCATCAGGATCTGGTGCTCCTGATGAAATCCCGGCATGTGGGCAGCTACCGCGAGCACGGGATCCCCGAACAGAGTCTCCGTCACCGGGATGCCCGAGTTTGACAGAATCTCCGGCGTTCCGAGACCGCCGGCAGCCAGCACATAGAGATCCGCATGGAAATCGAGCTTCACACTGTCCTCGACCGCGCGCAGTCCCGTCACTCTCCCGTTCTCCGTCTCGAAGCGGACCGCCCTGCAGCCCTTTCGAAGCTCCGCACCGAGAGCGACGCACTCCTCGATGATCTCCCGCGTATCCCATTTTGCCCCGGTCGGGCATCCGATCGCGCAGTGCCCGCAGCGGGCGCAGTCCGGTTTTTTCAGGAGCTTCGGTGTGACCTGCGGCGTGATCCCGGATCTTACAAATGCATCCCAGAGATCCCTGGTCGAGGTGTCCCAGTACTTTTCGTGCTCTGTCGTGATCGGAAGCTCCTCATAGAGCTCCTCAAATTCCCGGTCCAGATCGATCCCGAGCTCCCGGAGAGCGCCGTCGTACCGCACTGCATTTCCCGTGGCAAGCGTCGTCGTGCCCCCCACGCCGCGCCCGTTCACATGGACCATGTCCTTCGACTTGCGGACGATCATATTCGGGAAGAGGGTATGGATCATCCTCTCATCCAGAAAAAGTCCGCTCTTTCTGAGGCTGGCCAGACCGTTCACGGGCAGCCCGAACGGGTGAAAATCTTTGCCCTCCTCCAGAAATACAACATGATAGCGCTTCATGAGTTCTTTTCCCACCGCGGCACCGCCCGCGCCGGTACCGACGATGACAGCTGTCTTTTTCATCATGACCCTCCTTTACGTTACAGGCATTCTCGAGACCCTGCGCTCCTTAAGGAATTGCCGGAGCTGTTCCCTCCGCACAGAGTTTCACATTTATCTGTTCCTCTTTTTACACGAAGCGAACGAATGCCTCATTCTCCCGGAACATTCCTCTGTCCTACGGTTCATCCTCCCAGAACAGTTCATCCAGCGTCTTGTCAAGCGCCCTGCAGATCGCGAGGCAGAGCCGTATCGTGGGATTGTAATCCCCTTTCTCGATGGCATTGATCGTCTGCCGCGAAACTCCCACAAGCTCCGCCAGCTGCTGCTGGGAGTAATCCTTTGCCGCTCTCGCGGATTTCAGCTTCAGATTCTTCATGATCACTCCTCCTCATCATACTTAAGCTGACGGGCACGAATCAGCACCGTGACCATTATTACCGAGAATATAATGAGACAGAGCGGGCTGATACAGTGGATCGTCAGTTTGCCGTTCAGGATCATCTCGTGGTCCGAAAAAGACCTCACCGTATTGACCAGCTGGGCGAAGCAGATCACGCCGTACAACAGGATGAATTTTTTCATACTCGCCCCCGGTGCAAAGTATGCATCTGACATGACGGCTCTGCAGGCAAATACGCCGATCGCGATAAAGACCGCAATGAAATCTCCGACGGGTTCCTCATAGAAGCTCATGCCGAACAGCTTGAGCATGGCATCCGCCGCGATGCATATGATAAGAGCGAAAAAGCCGATCTTATAGGCTTTATATCTGTCTGTCACCTGCTTCTCATCGAACTGCTCCATCGCAGCCTGTCCCCTGAGCTTGCGAAAAATGATCCAGACTCCCAGAAATAAAACTCCAAAAATAATACCGCTTGCAAGACCTAAGCCATATTCATTCATGATTGTTCTCCTTCTATATCTATGAAATCTCCTGCTCTCCTCCCTGCGGAGGATCTTTTTCTGTTCTGATCACAGAATACATCACACGCGACTATTTGTCAAGTATATATTACATTATGTTTTTGTGAATTTACACTTTGTCGTCACACGAGGCACGAAGGTGAATTGGAAGGCTGAGTTGTAATCCGAGACGCCAGTTTGTAAGGCGAGATGCTTGTTTGTAAATTGAAAACTGCATATTTGTAAACGAAACGCCAGTTTTGTACGCCAGATGCCATTTTTGTAAGCGAGATGCATCGTTTGTACACGAAACGCGTCCTGTTCAAGCTGCCTTTTTGCTGAGTTGTAATCCGAGACGCCAGTTTTGTACGCCAGATACAAAAAAAGAGACCGGCAGATGCCAGTCTCTTCAAATACCCTTCTCTCAATGCACTGGGACACAGCTCCCGGAAGCTCAATTTACCACCAGGGAAGTTGCCCTTTCGGATACCCGTCTCCCTGTACTTCCCGGAATCCTCCTGATGAGTTGCCGCCGGGAGCCGGATGCCAAGGCGTCTTCCTGTACTTCCCGGAATTCTCCCCTGTCAGTCCTTCTTCCGGGTGTAGAGCACGCGGGTATACGTGATCTCGTCCCCGCCTTCCCCGATCACTTCCTTCTCGAAATCGTCCTCGTCAAAATCGGGGAAGAACACATCCCCGTCCGGGACCTCCAGATCGACCTCCGTGAGATACATCCGGTCCACGATCGGGATCGCCTCCTTAAAGAGTCCGTAACCGCCGGAAATGTACACATCCCGGCCGTCCGCCATAGAAAGAGCCTCACTGAGGGATCTTGCCGTCGCAATATCGGGCCCGCAGAGATCAAGCGTCCCCGACACGATGATATTCATCCTGTTCGGAAGCGGATGACCGATCTCCTCATAGGACTTCCGCCCCATGATCACAACATTTCCGGTCGTGAGCTCTTTGAACTGCTTCTGTTCTCCCCTGATCCTCCAGGGAATTTTACCGTCTTTTCCGATCACATTGTTCTTCGATCTTGCGGCGATCAGTCCGATCATTTTCTTCCCTTCCTTTCCCCCGCCTTGCTCTTCGAAGCAGCGGGTGCTGCCGACATCCGAAGAAGCGGGAGGAGCACTCCGCCGACGCAGTTGCCGGCCGTGATCACAAGGATCGACGCAGCAGCTCTGCCGCTCCAGGCTCCGGCCATCCAGAAATAGAACATATCCGCGACGCAGTGTTCCGTGCCGCACAGAATGAATACCATGACACCGAAGAGAAGCGCCAGATATTTTCCAGTTTCATGCTGGATCTTGCCGTATCCCTCCACCGCGATATAGATCAGAATATTGCACAGGATCCCAAGGAAGAAAAGGCTCACAAAACTGTCGGAGAGCTTCGTCTCACAGAGACCCGCAGCCTTCTCCGAAAGGCCTGCTCCCGCACGCGTCAGCGTGGCGAACCCTGCCACAAGACCTGTGCCGACAAGATTTCCGAGCCATATGAACGGCAGCGAGATGGCATACTCCCTGTCATTCTGAAATACATAGCAGACTTTTCCGGTGAAAAGATGGAAGCCGAAAGAGCATACCGAAAAAAGACCGACCGTAAAGAGGGCTGCTCCGATCACGCGGTTATCGACCGACAGAAAGACAAGGCCGCCGATTGCAATGCTGATGCCGGCAAGGATGCCGGATACAAATGTTTTCGTAAGATTCATAAAACCTCCTTGTCAGGCTGGTACTTATCCTGACTCCCCTTCTCCATAATGATGATGCAGCTGACCAAAACGTCCCGCTTCCGGATTTATGAGGCTCCCGGAACAAAATTTCTGCGTCCTTTGAAAATTATTTATTCCCGGCCGCCACCGCATAAATAGATGCGGGAAGTTTTCGCAAACGACTTTATTTCTCCTCACATGACAATGATATATACAAGATACGCGGCATACGCGGCGAGCAGAATAACACCGTCTCGTCTGCCGACCTTTCTGTCGTCCCTCGCGAGGATCCACAGGAGGATCGCGGCGACGATCGCGACGATCCCGTCCGAGATGAAATTCTTCGCGAAGTTCATCGGCCGTATCATTCCCGTCAGCCCGATGATGAAAAGAATATTGAAAAGGTTGCTGCCGACGACATTTCCGATCGCGATATCGGCGTTGCCCTTTCTCGCAGCCGTGACCGATGTCACGAGCTCGGGAAGCGACGTTCCGATCGCGATCACGGTAAGACCGATAAGCCGCTCGCTCATGCCGAACATTGCGGCGAGCGCCTTCGCTCCGTCCACCGCAAAGTTGCTGCCGAGGACGATCATGACGGCACCGCCCACGATAAAGAGAGCCATCTGCCAGATGGGAAGCTCTTTTTTGGGGGCTTCATTTTCCGGCTCCTCCGCCTGACCGCTCACTGCCGAACGATACAGGTAACTGAGATAGACGACAAGAAGAACGAGAAGTATTCCCGCGTCGATCCGGCTGATGCTCCCGTCGAATCCCAGCAGGATGAAGATCAGCGTGACGAGGATCAGGAACGGCATCTCCTTCTTGACGGTGGAATTCCCGACGGCGATCGGCACGATCACCGCGGCGATTCCGAGAATAAGGAAAACATTCAGAATATTGCTTCCCAGAACATTACCGATCGAGATGTCCGCGTTGCCGGAAATGGCACCGGTGATGCTGACCGCCGCCTCCGGAGCGCTGGTCCCCATTGCGACAATCGTGAGGCCGATGATGAGCTCAGAGATCCCGAACTTTCTGGCAAAACCGGATGCACCCTCCACAAAGAAGTCTGCACCCTTTATGAGCAGTACAAAACCAACAACAAGCAGCGCGATATTCTTAGCCAGCTCCATAGCTCGTGTCCCCCCCTGTCAAATCCTTTCAGCATACGGATCAGCTTCTTCAGATACAGTGAAGCCCGGCGCTCCGATCTTTCCTTTTTCGTGCCTTCCGGCTGTCACTGCCGCTGTTTTGCCATTATAGCATACTGCTCGGCGTTTCATACCTGTTTTTATTCTTCTTTTTCCGATTCTCTTTTCCCGCTCCCTTCGGCTTGACCGTACCGATTTTTTTGTATACTATCAATAAAGCGGTAGAAGAATACATTTTTTCTGCCGCAAAAAATCCAGGGGGATTTATCTATGGAAACAAGAAGCGTACGGATTCTCGAGCTGAAAGAGACCATATTGGAGAATAACGATGCCGACGCGGACCTTCTCCGCTCGGAGCTCAAAAAGGATAAGACCTTCTACCTGAATCTCATGTCTTCTCCGGGAAGCGGAAAGACCACTACCCTCAAAGCCACGATCGACCGGCTTCGGGACAAACTGCGGATCGGGGTCATGGAAGCCGATATCGACAGCGACGTCGACGCGAAGACGATCGCAGCCCTCGGCATTAAAGCGATCCAGGTCCACACCGGAGGCATGTGCCATCTGGATGCGGATATGTCCCGGCAGGGCCTTCGCGCGCTGGGCACGGACGACCTTGACCTTGTCATTCTTGAAAATGTAGGGAACCTCGTCTGCCCGGCGGAATTCGACACCGGTGCGTGCAGGAATGCCGTCATCCTCTCGATTCCGGAGGGCGACGACAAGCCGCTCAAGTACCCGCTCATGTTCGAGAAGGCCGACGTCGTGCTCGTGAACAAGATCGATGCCCTCCCGGTATTCGATTTTGATATGGAAAAATTCACGGAAAATGTCCGCTCCCGCAACGCGGGCTGCCCGGTCTTCCCGATTTCCGCCGCGACCGGTGAAGGGGTGGATGCGTGGTGCGGCTGGCTCCTGCAGGAAGTTCGGACATTTCTCAAGTAAGCAAAGGGCTGCGAAACGCTGTACTTCATGAAAAATTGTGCGATTATTCAAACGGCTTCCGCGCCAAGAACTTCTGATCATTCGTGCAAGCTGCGAAGAAGCATTCACAAAAAGCCCAAACTCGCTTCGCTCAGACAGCGGGCTTTTTGCTCATTTCGCATCTTGCGCTCATGAAGAAGTTCTAAGGCTTGTGCAGATTGTTTGAATAATTCGCACACTTTCATTCCGTACAAAGTTTCGCAAGTATCTATTTTCCCGAGTAAGATAAAAAGGAGATTCCCATGGCCGACTTAAAGGTGATCAACGTCAACATCGGCGTATATGACAAGAACAACCGCGTTGCAGATGAGATCCGCACGCGCAACAGAATAAATAAGACCTTCCTCGCCAACATCATGGCCTCCCCGGGCGCAGGCAAGACCTCCGTCCTTCTTAAGACCATCGAGGCGCTGAAGCCCGATTACAGGATCGGCGTCATGGAAGCCGACATCGACGCTACGGTCGACGCGGAAAAAATGCAGGCCGCCGGCGTCCGCTCCATCCAGGTCCACACGGGCGGAGAATGCGCGATGAACGCGAACATGACGAAGGAAGCTCTCGATGAGTTCAAGGCGGATGATCTGGACGTCATTTTTCTCGAGAACGTCGGCAACCTCGTCTGCCCGGCGGAAGAGGATGTCGGTTCCGCCGTCAACATCGAGATCCTCTCGATTCCGGAAGGAGACGACAAACCGCTCAAGTACCCTCTCATGTTCGAAGTGTGCCAGTGCGTGCTCATCAACAAGATCGACACCCGCGCATACTTCTCCTTTGACGACGAGGCTGTCGTCCGCCGGATCCACCGCTGCAATCCGATGGCAGAGGTCTTCTTCCTCTCCGCAAAAACCGGCGAGGGCTTTGACGAATGGATCGCATGGCTCCGGGAAATGATCGAAAAGCACAACGCATAAACAAAAAAGGCAAGCCTGCAGAAAAACCCCTGCCCTTCACAGGACCTGTGAGAGCAGGGGTTTCGTTCGTCTTAAGGATAGCTGCCGTAAGTACGGCAGCCGTCACTAATGAACCGATTCTCTTTTTCATAAAAACCTCCTGCAGGTTCCTCATGCACGAGGAATCATCCGAATTCTTATTCGTCCTGTCACAATACTTGCAGCTTCGGAATCGTGAGATATGAGCGCAAAGTGAAGTCACGCTCCGTCGATCCGCTCCATGTTCCGGTGCACTTTCCGTCACTTCACCTCGATCAGAACCGTTCCGGTCGCCTTCACCATGTACTCCCCTGCGGGAACTGTGGCGGACGATCCGTCCTTATTCGCAAGATCCGCTTTCAGAATCGGGTCTCCCTCGAATTCAGGCAGCTCCTCTATGCTCTGGTCTTCCGGAACTGCAAAGATTTCCACCCTGATTGATCCCTTCGTAAGGTCCGCACTGAGCTCTACCGTCTCTCCGTCAGCGACCTCGAGAGTGCCGTTCATAACGGAATCCTCCCCGGAAGCGTTCGAGGCCGTGATCGTTATCTTCTTCTCGCTCATGAATTCTGCTCCGAATTCAGATTTTCCGCATGCGCAGAGTGTTATTGCAGAAAGCACAAGTGCGATGATAACTGTAAAAATGCTGCTTCTTTTCATGTTTTCTATTCTCCTTCATCAGTTTTTTTCATCAGAATTCTGATTTCACATTTATTTCTACAGCATTCAGCCTCACGTGTCAATCGCGCCCCTGTTCACAGACCGCAAAGTATACGTCTGCCTGCCGACTGCAAAGCGGCATTTTTCCTTTCGCGCCGGTGCGCGATTGCTCGTGTGCAGTCCTGTACGAAGATCTTTTCTCTCACCAGAGATCCGTCCGGATCTCCTCAGGGAGAAAAAAGCACCCTCAAAGAGATACTGCATGGCAGTGCATAGTCCTCTTTGGGGTGCATTATCAGAGATTACCTTCAGATCATCTGCCGCAGATCACTTCTGTCTTTTCTTCCAGGCCTCTTCACCGGCCTTTGCCGTTCTGGCCACCATGGCGCCGAGAGCGATCAGCGCGATGACGTTCGGGATGACCATGAGCTGGTTGAACATATCCGTCAGCTCCCATACGAGGTCATTCGAGAGGAGCGATCCCAGGAAAATGAAGACGATGGCGATGGCCGAATACACCGGCACCGACTTTTTCCCGAACAGGTACTCCACGTTCACCTTTCCGAAAAGGTTCCATCCGAGGATGGTGGAGAAAGCGAAGAACAGCAGGCAGACCGCGACAAAGCCGCTGCCGAATCCGGTGCCGAAGACTCTTCCGAAGGCAAGCTGGGCCATATTCGTCTTGGCCACGCCCTCGGCCGTGCCCGATGCGAGCACACCGTCAGAAGTATACAGCGTGGAGATGACGACGAGGGCTGTCATTGTAAGTACAACAAATGTATCGATGAAAACGCCGACCATGGCGACGACCCCCTGATCATGGGGCTTCTCTACTTTTGCAAGGGCATGCGCGTGGGGCGTGGAACCCATACCGGCTTCATTGGAGAAGAGTCCGCGCTTTACGCCCTGGCTGATGGCCATTTTCAGTGCGTAGCCGATGCCGCCGCCGATGATCGCATTCGGCATGAAGGCATATTTAAAGATCATGCCGATGGTAGCCGGCAGGAATTTGATCCGGACGATGAGAACCGCCAGACCACCCACGAGGTACAGGCAGGCCATGATCGGAACGATCTTCTCCGTCACAGAAGCGATGCGATGCACGCCTCCGATAAAGATGAGGGCTGCGACCGCTGCCACAATGATGCCGATGACAAAGCCCGGGATACCGAACGCGTTCGTGCAGGACTCCGCGATAGAGTTGGACTGCACCATGCAGCCGAAAAATCCCAGTGCGAGAATGATGGCGACAGAGAAGAATCCTGCGAGGAAGCTGCCGAAGCTGCCGGGAAAGGCTTTCCGGATATAATAGACCGGTCCGCCGGTGGCATTTCCGTCCTTGTCCACCGCACGTGTCTCCTGGGCCAGCACAGCCTCGGCATAGATGGTCGCCATGCCGAAGAACGCGATGATCCACATCCAGAAGATCGCGCCGGGTCCGCCGGTGAGGATCGCGCCGCAGGCACCGACGATGTTGCCCGTACCGACCTGGGCTGCGACCGCGGTGGTCAGCGCCTGGAAGGAGCTTATGCCGCCGTGATGTCTTCCGCCGTGCAGGCTGAGATTTCCGAAGACCTTCTTCATTCCTTCGCCGAAGCAGCGGACCTGAACGAACTTCGTGCGGACGGAGAAGTAGACGCCCGTACCGATCAGGAGAACGATCAGGATATAATCCGACAGGTAAGCGTTGATGGTCTTGACGACGTCAAGCAGTGTGTTCATAATTTTCTTTCCCCTCTCATGGTTTCATATCCGGATGAAAGAGCAGCGTACGCGGCTCTTTCATCGCTTAAGAATACAGTTTCCAACTGAAATCTTCCCGGACAGAGGAATCGTGATCTTCGGCTGCCATCCTCCCGGACAGAAGAATCGCACCTGCAGCTGCCGTCCTCCCGAACAGAAGAATCGCGATCTCAAAAATGAAAAAGACCGCCGGCGGAGGTCATCCGTCGACGGTCTGAAACGACTCATATTTATAAGCAGCCCAATGAACGCAGGTTCATGAACTGTTCGATAAACGATTCAGAGATCCGTCTTTTCGCCTGAGAGATTCAGCGGTATAAGCCGCCTTGCACCTTCGGCACCCCGCCGGACGCGGGGATTCTCCGGATGTTCCTCCACTCCCTGTCGTTTTCACTTCAAGGAGCTTCATAGGAAGTATTCAGTTATTATAACTTTTACCATTATACATTCTGCAGATGCAAAGTCAAGCCTGAACAATGACGGCCGGCAGAATTGATTCCGTGCTGAATTGAATCCGTCACTCATTGCCGGCTGCATTCTCCTGTCTGGTCCGTCTCGCGGCATTCCTTACTCTTGAAAGGATATTGTTCTTGACCGTATTCCTCTCCTCATCCCTGTCCCTGAACGATTTTACCCTGCCGAGCGTACCCTTTGTGAACCTGCTCAAAGCGTCGATCCGCTCATTGACAGAATGTCCCGTCTTCAGGATGGTCTTTTTGATCCGGCTGGACTGCTGCACCGTGGCGTCCACAAAGGACTCCATGCGCTGGTTAAAGTTGTCCTCTATCTGAGTCACCAATATATCAAAATGAAGCAGGATCGTCACCGTAAGCGTAAGATCCACTGCAAATGTAAACAGGAGAAAAAGCGCGAGAAACTCGAGTCCGATCGGCGGAAGAATACTGATGGCATTTTCCGTGAACGGCGCTATGACATAGACCGTCAGAAGCCCGCCGACACCAAAGCCCAGACTGGCGAACAGGCAGATCCTGCCGTGAATATTGAAGGGCCAGTCACTGTAGTCCCACCATGCCGCGTGGAAGAGCTTCTCCAGGATCCACGAGGTCGTATATTCAAGGACCGCGCTTCCCAGAAAGGCGATGAGAAAGACCTCCCATACCGGCGGTTCTCCCTGCCATCCTACGATAAAATGCATAAGCACGGAAATCGTCACAGCGCCGACTCCGTAGATCGGGCATCCCGGTCCGTACAGAAAGCCTCTGTTCATCCATCGGCCTTCCTTTATCGTACAGAACATGGTCTCATACACCCAGCCCATGAAGCTGTATATCATGAAAAGGCATACATATCTGCTGACCCACATCTAAAAAGTGCCTCCCGGTCTCAATCTCACTCTACTCTCCGTCTTCACCTGAACTTTTATATAACTATGAAGAAGAAGTGTCAAGTTTTTTGATTCAATATCGGCTTCCTCTTCCCTGTTCCGATCCTCTCACGGTAATTTCACGGAGCAAGGCGTTTAGCGTCACCTTAAATCAGGAGCTGTCAGTACACCTTTTGCATCAGCGAGCCGTCACAGGACCTTCTGGCCATTCACTTTCAGCGAGAACTGTGCATCCAGTATTCTGGCGGCATGTGAACACATGGTCATACGGCCAAGAAATATATCGAAGTACTCATACATCGTACAGATACTCTCATCGACCGTCAGACAGAGCGTGATCCGCTTCTCCTCCACCGCGCACTTGAGTCTTGTTGCGGTCACCGCGTAATTTACACGGTCATGCACGTCGAACAGTATGGGGTCTTTGGGCCGCACACGGCTTCTCCGTACATCCGTCTTATCCGCGATGATCAGCGCCGCAGAGACCGGATCCGATGCGACCCCGTCGGACTCATCATGGTTCGCTATGGCAGACACAATGTGCACCCGGTCCTTCAGATCCATGTCTGTTTCCTTTAATATTTCATTGGCCAGTAAAGCGCCGTATTCCGCGTGATGGTGTCTGTTGATCGCATTTCCTATGTCATGCATGAAACCGGCAATCTTCGTCAGTTCGATCACATCCTGCCCGTAACCGAAAGAACTCAGAATATCAGCCGCCCTCTCCGCGACCAGCTTTGTATGGGCAATGGAGTGATCTGTATACCCCAATGTGTCCAGTATTATGCCGGCCCGCGCATAATATTCCAGTATTTCTTTGTTCTGAACTATATCCTTGTACGTCATATGATTTCTTCCTTTCATCTCCCCCTATGCACCGGTGATGTTCTTCCGGTTTCCGTATCTTCTATTTTCCGTGTTTCATTCTACAAATCCTTTCCCAGCTGCCAGGCTTCCTGCGGATATCTGCTGCGCTTTGTCATCCCTGGAGTCCCGCAGCCATAGCCCAATACCATCCCGCAGTCTTTGAAATTGATGTAGCGGACAAGCGTCTTGTAGTGTGCTTCCAGCGCGTCGAAAGTCCAGTCATCCGAGTTCCATGCAACCGTAAGCAGCGCGGACTTAAGATGCCGGCTGTTCAGGCTGCTGTTGTAAGCACAGAAGCGGTCCACGACAGTCTTCAGCTGTGCGGTCATGCCGTAGTAATACAGAGGCGTAGCGAAGACGACCATATCGGAAGCAAGCAGCTTTTTACGGATCATCTCCACATCATCCTTCTGTACGCAGGGTCCTTCATATCCGCATTTCACGCAGCCGATGCAGGGATGGATATTTGCGTGACAGACATCAATGACCTCTACCGAATGTCCGGCTTCCTCAGACCCTCTTTTGAAATTTTCCACCAGAATGCCTGTCGAACCGTTCCGGTTCGGGCTTCCCATAAGCACAATGATCTTCATGCAGACCTCCTGTCTGATTCACTTGATACCGTTCTTCTCAAGCCTGCCTGCTTTCCTGCAGATCAGAGCCGTCCGGGATCCGATAAACGCCCAGAATGACAGCATCAGCAGATTTTCAAGAAATACCAGCCATCCAGCCTTCTCATAGTCCAGACTTGTCTTTTCCTCTTACTTTGCGATCTTCTGGTCGCCCGTGGACCAGACATGTTTTTCCTTTGCGGCGGCAGGCTTATTCTGTGCCATGACCCCGGCCAGCGGATGCGGCACGTAAGGCTCTTCCAGATACAGGATCTCCTCCGGTGTCAGTGTAAGATCCACTGCCTTCGCCGCGCCCTCGATATGATGCAGCTTTGTTGCACCGACGACCGGCGATGTCACTCTGGTGAGCAGCCAGGCAAGAGATACCTCCGTCATGGTCACACCATGTTTTTCCGCCAGTTCCGCAACTCGTCCGATGATCACATTATCCTGTTTTGCTGTCGCGTCATACTTGAACTTCGCATAGGCATCTTCTTCGGCACGCTTTGTCCCGCCTTCTCCGGGGAGCCTTGAAAGTCTGCCGGCCTTTTTGCTGTTGTTACTGTGAAAGTCCAGAAAACGCCGACTGAAAGGAGGCGGAGGCTGGTACCTTT
>CAMOXU010000006.1 GCA_946629525.1 uncultured Clostridia bacterium | reverse complement strand
TCTCTTCTGCCTCCCGGCGGGCTCTCTCCAGTTCGCTGCGAAGCCTCTCCGTCTCTGCTGAAGCCTTCTCTGCCGCTTCCCGGCGGATTCTGGCCGCTTCCGTGCGGACCTTCTCCTCCGCCTCCCGGTGGGCTCTCTCCAGTTCGCTGCGAAGCCTCTCCGTCTCCGCTGAAGCCTTCTCTGCCTCGCGCCGTACTCTGTCCGCTTCCGCGTGGGCACGCTCCTCCGCCTCCCGGCGGACCCTGTCTTCTTCCGCGCGTGCGCGTTCTTCTTCCTTGCGGCGGGCCCGTTCCTCTTTTGCACGGGCACGTTCTTCCGCCTCTTCGCGGGCGCGCTCTTCCGCCTCCGCACGCGCGCGTTCCTCCGCCTCCCGGCGAAGTCTCTCCGTCTCTTCGCGCTCGCGCTCTTCAAGGATCTCACGGAAAGGACAGCCTTTTACGACCTGGTCATAAATCTCGGATGCGGAGACCCACTTATGGATCACTTTTATATTCTCTTTTGAAGGAATAGACAGGCCGGAACCGTCGATTGTCTCTCTGAGGATGAATATATACCGGAATCCGTATCCGAAGACTTCCTTGCCTGCCATCCTTTCATTGATCAGCGCAATATCACAGTCCTCCGGCGCCGCACAGAATTCCTCCCAGAAAGCGGATTCCGTGATGCCGTGAAGGTCAACACGATCTCTTTCTTTTTTCAGGAACTCAAGCGCGATCCCATCCAGATAAAATTCATTCGGATCCGCTATCAAAATTTTTATCTGACTCATATCTCATTCACCCTGACATCCAGCACAAATTTCGCCAGACTCACCTTATCCCCGTCAGAAAGGGGATACATTTCCATAGGCGTAAGCGTACGTCCGTTCAACAGGGTTCCGTTCCGGCTGTTCAGGTCTCTGATAAAAAATCCATCGCCGGTTCCGGAGATCTCAGCGTGCTGCCGCCCGACTGTGTTCGGCACGCCCCGAAGTACGCCCATGGGGTCCGGTGTCTTTCTCCCGATCACGAGCGTATTCTTTTCGATCACGATCTGCTGCCCGGTCTCGGGACTTGTCAGCATAAGCTGCAGTATCCTCGAAGTTCCCGCATCATCGCTCTTCGTCTCAAAGACCGTTCCGTCCATGTCAACGGCTGCCGGGCCCGACCTTCTGCCCATAGAAGTCTTGAAACCGCCTTTTCTCCTGCCATTGCCCGAACCGCCGCGGGATCCCCCGCCGTCCGCTTCCGGATTCTTCCGTCCGCCTCCAATATCCTCGCCGGGATTTTTCCGGATCCCATCGCTGTCGGTCCCCGATCCTTTCCGGGTTCCTTTTCTGCGTCCTCCGCTCTCCGGCGCTGCCGCACTTTTTTCCAGCTCCGCCCGGATTCTTTCGCCTTCCTCTGCGACTGCAATCGGATGTACCGCACGGATCTTTTCAAAGATCTCCGCTGCAGAAAGTGCTTCCTCTCCGAGGGCTTCCCGGAGCGTTCTGAGGGCAGGAGGCATATCCGCGCCGAACCGCATATCGATCTGGGCTGCAATTTTTTCCCCGATCTCCGGGAATCTCCCGGTCCTCGGGTCCTCTCCCTCCGTCCTGATCGGAAGGTATACGAAAAATACTCTCCGGCTCACGATATCATAATATATGTACTCAGGGTCCACCATCAGGTTCCGGCTGTCGAGAAGTTCCGATCCGGCGATCACTGAAAGATAATAATAGAGTCCGCCCAGGGCTTCGACGGCGCTGTCCTCGTCAATTGTCTGGAACAGCTGCAGAAGAAGCGGCGTCTCCTCCGTAAAGAATAAGACCCCGATCTTCCCGTTCATCCTGAGCTTCGCGGCGTCCATGATCCCGTAGAACGGTTTTTTCATTTCCGCGAACTGTTCAGGCGAAAACTCTGCTTCAGGCGCAAGGAAGCAGGCCAGATTCCTCTGTATCTTTCTTTCCGTAAACTGATCTGTCAGTGTCATAATTTCCTCTGCATCAAAATTCCGCATAACTCCCTACTATAGCGGTTATTATACCATGAGGGAGCCATGAACGGACATCCAATTCGAACCTGTACAAAAAACATCTGCTGTTTCCCCGCAATCTGTTGTAAGATACCGGTAGAGAAGCAGTGCCGGGGCTTGTGCAGGCCGCCTGAATTGCCTGTACAGCTCCTCGCCGCACAAGGTCTCGCGATCACATGGACGCATGGTCTCGCGAACACATAGACATATGATCTCGCGATCACATGGACACAAGGTCTCTCAATCGCATGGAATATAAACTGACCGAAAGGAAAAGAATTATGAAGAATCTAAATAATGTGACTCTCATCGGCATGGGGGCACTCGGCACCCTCTTTGCGACGATCCTTCGGGAGACGCTTCCTCCGGAGTCCGTTACATTTCTCATGGATCCGGAGCGCTATGAAAAATATCACGACCGACCGGTTCTGGTAAATGGCACGCCGGTCCGTTTCAATATGACCACGCCGGACCATGCAAAGCCCGCCGACCTTGTCATCGTGTCGACGAAGGCAACGGGACTTTTGGAAGCTCTGGACACCCTCGGGACATCCGTCGGACCGGATACCATCATCCTCTCCGCGATCAACGGCGTCACGAGCGAGGAGATCCTCGCCGAACGCTTCGGCCGGGAGAAGGTCATCCACACCGTCGCGCAGGGCATGGACGCGGCCTTCTTCTCCGGAAAGCTCACATACAGGATCAAAGGCTGTCTGTGCATCGGGATCACGGATCCGTCCATGCAGGCAAAGCTCGATGCGGTGGCTTCGTTCTTCGAGAGAACGCATTTCCCATACAGGGTCGAGGACGATATTCTCCACAGGATATGGAGCAAATTCATGCTGAACGTGGGGATCAACCAGGTCTGCATGGTCTGCGGGACCGGCTACGGCGAAGCGACCAGGCCCGGAAGCTTCGGGCTCATGCTCATGGTCTCCGCCATGCGGGAGGCGAAGATCGCCGCGCTCGCCGAGGGGATTACGCTCACGGAGGAGGACCTGACCGGCTATGTCGAACTGATGCGGTCCCTCACACCGGACTCCATGCCCTCGATGGCGCAGGACAGGATCCGGAAAAAGCCTTCAGAGGTCGAGATCTTCTCCGGGACGGTGCGGGCCATCGCGGCAAAGCACGGACTCCTCGTCCCGGTCAATGATTATCTGTATAACAAAGTGAAGGAAATCGAGGCGGCTTACTGAGCCGCCCCGATTTTTTCCATTTCTTCGCCGGCTCTCTTTCCTTCATCGGGTATTCCATGAATGGGAGGATCCCCCGCGGGAATGCGACGTTTTCTTCCGGATCTTTATCACACGCCCCCTGGTAAAGGTCTCCCCACGAGAATGCGGCATTTTCTTTCCACAATTCCCTGACTTCCGAAAGCGTCTGAATTGTTACAGTTCTGTCAAATCTTCCCCTGATTGTTACAGTTCTGTTACAAATCCACACCTTACCCACTTTTTTATCCACATTATCCCCACATGGATTGTTCATAACAGCTCTGTCAATAGATTATGTCGACAATTCGTCTTAAAGGGCTTTCCTGCTTGCTTTTTTGACGGCGGATTTTTCATTGACCGGCGTTTTTCGGAACGGCCCCCTCTCCGGAAAGGCCTGAAAACACTTTTCCACATTATTCACAACCGGCTTTGTGGACAATCTTCCACATCTGTGTCGGGGTGCGGAGGGCGTTTCAGATTTTTTGCATGCCGGGTGTTTCCCCTGCAAGGCGAAAGGATACGCTTTCAACTTGAGATGTACAGGAGTACAATAATCTGTGAAGATTACGGGAGCAGGGACTGATCCTCACGCAGGATGGCCTGATCCTCATTTGTGAAAATTACCATTGCGATCCGGCAGCGATTTGGCTTTCATTTCCCTGAAATGGCGGCTAAGTTCAAGTCTGAGAAAAGGAGCAGATATCTATGAGTGATTCGATAAAAGAACTTACCGAAAAAATCCTGGCCTTCAGAAATGCGAGAAACTGGAAACAGTTCCATAATCCAAAGGACCTGGCAATCTCAATATCGCTTGAAGCAGCCGAACTGTTGGAAATCTTCCAGTGGTCCGGAGCTGACGTCGCAGTTGATACAGACAAAAAGCTGGAAAAAGTCAGGGAAGAGCTGGCGGATGTGTTGATCTACGCATTCCTTATGGGCAATGATCTGGGGCTTGATATTTCGGAAATCGTCAGCAGCAAGATCGACGCGAATAACAAAAAGTATCCGGTAGAGAAAGCATATGGGAAAGCAGATAAATACACAGCCTATACGGAAGATGAGGAAAAATCAGAATGATTGTCTATGACGGTATAAAAAGTGATTTCCTGCACAGTGTTGAGGACGACACCATTGCTCTTGAGATCGAGCGGAATATTCTGGCGAAGATGAGAAGGCACACGGTCGAAAATGAATTCCGCTCCTGGGAGAACTCTATGCAGTACATGTATAAGGTCATGAATGATCCGGAGATCCCGGCGGATGCAGGCGTTGCAATTGAATATAATATCCCCCAGACTGCAAAGCGGGTGGATTTCATGATCTCCGGATATGATGCAGTTGGGAAGCCGGGCATGGTCATTGTGGAGCTGAAGCAGTGGAGTGAGCTGGAAAAGGTAGACAATACGGAGACACTTGTGGAGACCTACGTCGGAAATGCACGGAGAAAAGTAGTCCATCCGTCCTATCAGGCATGGTCGTATGCCCAGCTGATCACGGACTATAATGCGGCCGTACAGGACAAGCACATAAATCTCGCACCGTGTGTTTTCCTTCATAACTATTTCCGTAAAGATAACGACCCGCTGGATGACGATCGGTATGAAGCGTATACTTCTGAAGCACCTGCGTTCACAAAAGGACAGGTCAGTGACCTGCGGAATTTCATCAAAAAATGTGTGAAGACCGGGGATAAAAAAGAAGTCCTCTATATGGTAGATCACGGTGCGATCCGGCCGTCAAAGAGCCTCCAGAATGCCATCGCCTCCATGATTAGGGGGAACGAAGAATTCATAATGATCGATGAACAGCGTGTCGTGTTCGAAGAGATCATCAAGCTCTCCACCAGATCTCAGAAGGATCATAAGAAGCGCACTGTCATATGTACAGGCGGACCGGGGACCGGAAAAAGTGTCATTGCAGTACGGCTGCTGGCGGAGCTGACGCAGAGAGGACAGTTCGTCCAGTATGTGTCCAAGAACAGTGCGCCAAGGCAGGTATATGCTGCGAAGCTGAAAGGAAAGGTCAAAAAGAGCAGCGTCGACAATATGTTCAAAGGCTCCGGCACGTATACTGAAGCCGGGAATAACATGGTCCATACCCTGCTGGCAGACGAGGCCCACCGCCTCAATGAAAAGTCCGGCATGTTCCATAACAAGGGAGAAAATCAGATCAAGGAGATCATACACGCTGCCGGCTGCTCAGTCTTCTTTATCGACGAGAGCCAGAGAGTCACTATGGATGATATCGGCTCAGTAGCCGAGATCCGGAAGTGGGCAAGAGAAGAGGGATCGGAAGTGACGGAAATGGAGCTCGTCTCCCAGTTCCGATGCAATGGGTCGAACGGTTATCTGGCCTTTGTCGATGATCTTCTGGAGATCCGTGAAACAGCGAATTATAATCTGGACGGCCTTGATTATGAGGTCAGGCTTTGTGATGACCCTGCAGATATGCAGAAGATAATCATTGAGAAGAACAGAGAATCCAATCGTGCGAGGATCCTGGCCGGCTACTGCTGGAAGTGGCCGGCCGCGACCAGAAAAGACAGCAGATTCCACGATATACAGATCGGGGATTACAGCATAAGCTGGAACCTTGATGACGGGCAGGCATTTGCCATCAGTGAGGACTCTGTCAATGAAGCAGGATGTATCCATACGACACAGGGACTGGAGTTCGACTATGTGGGCGTGATCATGGGGGATGATATCCGCTATGAAAATGGCCGCGTAGTGACAGATTTCACAAAAAGGGCGTCAACGGACCAGTCCGTCAAGGGCCTGAAAAAGATGTATAAGGAAAGACCTGAGGAAGCCCTTGAGCGTGCGGATGAGATCATCAAGAACACCTACCGTACTCTTATGACCAGAGGCATGAAGGGGTGCTATATCTACTGTACAGATCCGGGAATGAGGGAGTATATCAGAGAACGTCTCGATTCAATCCCGAAGGGAAGCCCCAGCGTCCGTTCGATGTAGATAAGTAAGAAAAGGTATTTACGAGACTACGGAGTATCTTGAGCTGTTCCTGCAGAATCTTGCTTCTTAAAGGAAAAAATGAACTGCATAACAGAGAACTGCATGTCAGCGATATGTTCTCACAAAAGTGCAGCAATGACCCTATAAAACAAGACAATGACCCTATAAAACAAGACGATGACCCGATAAATCTACCGGAACTCAGTGAACGTGAGGAAAAGATACTCGAGCTTTTGCAGAAGGATCCGTTCCTTATAAAAGCTAAGATGGCAAAGGCTCTTGGTTGTTCCGGTGCGACGATTAAAAGAACATTGGGAATCCTGATATAGGAAAAAATCATACGCCGCATTGGATCGAATAAAAAAGGCGAATGGATTATATTGACCTGATACTATTTATATTGGGATTTGCGGGCTATTCTGTGCCATATAAGAAGGGAGTAAAGATGACAGCAGGAAATGAAATAGTTCTCTTTTCAAGTGGTGATGTTAATGTTGAAGTGCTGGTTTCGCCAGAACAGGATACTGTTTGGTTAACTCAGAAACAGATGGGAGCTCTATTTGACGTCAAACAGGCAACAATTAGCGAGCATATCAACAATATTCTTGACGTTAATGAGTTGGACGAGACTTCTATCGGAATTTCCGATAGAAGTACAGGAGGACGAAAACCTCGTGTATACAATCTGGATATGATCCTTTCCGTAGGTTATCGTGTCAATTCAAAAAGGGGAATTGAGTTTAGAAGATGGGCGAATTCAGTTCTGAAACAGTACATCATACGGGTCTTTCACAATTCATGCTGCTCTTTCGAAGGGATGTGGACAGATGGACAACAGAAAGAAATACCAGATTCTGGACGGAACAACACTGAAACTTATAGCCATGATCAGCATGGTGTTTGATCATGTAGGCGACATGTTTTTCCCTGACGTAATGTGGCCCAGAATGATCGGGCGGCTGGCCATGCCCATTTTTTCCTTTTTCATCGCAGAGGGATTTTCTCATACAAGGGACAAAAAGAAATACCTCTGCCGCCTCGGCATATTTGCTCTAATCAGCGAGATCCCGTTCGATCTGGCTTTTGAAGGAAAGATCGGATTCTCACACCAGAATATTATGCTGTCCTTCTTTCTCGCTGTCGCGGCACTGATGCTGTATGACTGGATTCAAGGCGGAACGAAATCGGAAGAAAATCATGCATCCATCGGGAAAACCGTATTGGGTGTGATTGCCGTTGCCGCGATTGCCGCTCTTTCACTGCTGCTGCGTGCGGATTACACAATCTTTGCGGTCATAGCTGTGTTCCTGTTTTATGTACTCCGACAGAAGCACCCGCTGGTCCGAACCGGTGTAGGTGTGGCCTTTCTCGCACTCACGAGAACGATAGGATACTACTGCACGACAGGATTCAGCTTTATCCCTCTTGCCATGTATAACGGGAAGAAAGGGAAGGGACTGAAGTGGCTTTTTTATGGATTTTATCCGGGGCACCTTCTCCTGCTGGCTGCAATAAAGAACATTCTGAAATCCTGATAATTTCCGCTAACCAAACAGCCTGATATCATACCTGGCCTCATAACCTTGAGGGGGAAGCATGCATGAATGCCCGTGGTTCTCTTTTTGAGAGTTACGGGTTATTTTTGTCCAACAGATTGAATTTCCGTCCAAAAACATGCTGATCCGGACGAAAAACAGTACAGTTGGATGAAAAGTATTGCGCGATGAAGAAGTTAAAAGACCTCCGCCAGGATTTTCACATCCCGGTGGAGGTCCTTCTTTGTGTCGCAAGTCAGGACCACCAGCTAAGCCGGTGGTCCTGACTTTCTTATAAAACTGTATTGTCTGTCACGCGTAAAGGCTTTACGCCTCCGCGACCGCGTCGACGAACGCATCGAGCACCTCCGCATCCGCGCTGTGAAGCGCGCTCTTGATCGTCAGCATATTTTCGACGACCTTGCAGTTCTTGAGGGCTGCGAGCTTCTCCGCGATCTGCTTTCCTGCGGTCGGTGCCCATGACCCGTTCTGCGCAATTGCGAATGTGCGGTTCTTCAGATCCAGCGCTGCCATGTCATGCAGGAGCGCATCGATCGGAAGGTAGATCCCGTTGTTGTAGGTCGGGCTGAAGATTACGATCTTGCCGACTCTCCACGCCTCGCCGATCAGGTTGGATGCATGTGTCTTCGAAGCGTCGTAGACGCGGACTTCTTTGCCCGTCTTCGCGCGCAGCTTCGCGGCAAAGGCCTCCGCCGCCGATGCGGTGTGGCCGTAAAGGCTTCCGTAGATCACGACATATCCGTCATCTTCCGGTGTCAGCGTGCTCCACTTCTGATACTTGTCAATGAACCATGCGATGTTCTCTCTCCAGACCGGACCGTGAAGCGGGCAAATCGTCTTAATGTCGAGGGCAGCTGCCTTCTTAAGAACGTTCTGCACCTGAACGCCGTACTTGCCGACGATATTGGCATAATATCTTCTCGCGTCATCGAGGAAGATTTTCTCAAAATCATATTCATCCGCGAAAATGCCCGCATCGATTGCGCCAAACGTTCCGAATGCATCCGCGCTGAAGAGCGTTCCGTTCGACTCGTCATATGCAAACATGACCTCCGGCCAGTGGACCATCGGAGCAAAGACGAACCGGAATGTATGCGCGCCTGTCTCAAGCGCTTCCTTGTCCTTGACGACGATTCTCCTGATCTCTGCAGTCTCCGGGAAGAAGTTCGCGAGCATCTGGAAGGTCTTTGCATTTCCGACGAGCGTGAGATCCGGATACATGGCGGCCACCGTCGCGATCTGTGAGCAGTGGTCCGGCTCCATGTGCAGGATTACCAGATAATCGAGGCTCCGTCCGTCAAGGACCGTGCGCAGATTTTCGAGATACTGATCCGAGATGGAGATATCGGCAGTGTCGAAGACGACCGTCTTCTCATCGAGGACCGCGTAGCTGTTGTAGGATACCCCGTTCGGAAGTGGGAAAAGATTCTCAAAGAGCGCCAGACGTCTGTCGCTTCCACCGATCCAGAAGGTATCTGCAGCGACTTTCTGTATATTGACCATAAAAACCTCCATGTATTTCATTTCATGTATTTTATTCAGTATACATCAAAAGCCCGATCAAAAAAACATAAAAAATTCCCTGCAATCACAGCACGCCGGTGCCTGGTCTTCATGCCGTTGCTGTCGACAGAGTGCTCCTGATTTCCGGAAATCAGATCGCATCATATTCCCCAGAAGTCATTCCACCAGTCGATCCAGCTGTCCCCGGTATCACTTCCGGAGCTGTTCCTCCCGGTCCCGTTCGTGCCGTTTGAACCACCGTTGTTCCCGTTCGTTCCACCATTATTTCCGTTCGTACCACCGTTGTTCCCGTTCGTTCCACCGTTATTTCCGTTCGTACCGCCGTTGTTCCCGTTCGTCCCGTTTCCGCCAGTCTTTCCGTCGTTCCCATTGTTATTGTTGTTCGATCCGCTGCCGAACCACTTATCCCACAGGCTCGTATGTGTATGGCAGGTGACTTTCGGATTTGAAAGGGAGGACGGGAGCACGAACTGCTCCTCCTCCGTTCCGGGCACCGCGGACTTCAGATAGACCCGTCCCTCCTCGTGCGTACAGTAGGGACCGGACAGCTCGCCGGAATCCGCGCAGATCGCGACCATCACATGGCAGTCGCACTTTTCTGTCGGCGCAGTCCCGCTCGCGAAGCAGACCGTCTCGGTCCCGTCCCCGTGGATCGCGTTCTCGCAGAGGCCCTTGACCGCCCGCTTTCCGCATTTTGTGCAGATCTCGACCTCCTCGATATTGTTCCCGGTCTCGAACTCTTCGTCCACGCCCTCTGTGTGGGCTCCGGCCATCACATCCTTCCAGATGTACTTCACGTAGGTGCTGCTCTCCTGCTCCCTGTTGTCGTCAAATCCGCCCCACACGCCGCAGGTCAGGGAAGGAGAATACCCGATGAACCATGCGTCCCGGATATCCGTCGTCGTCCCGCTCTTTCCCGCGAGATCGATGACCGCTTCGCTGTCAAAATTCGCCTCGACGCCGGTGCCGGAGAGCATCGCGTCCTCCAGCGCACAGGTGAGGAGCTTTGCTGTATTTTCGGAAATGACCCTCCTCTTCGTCTGCTCCTTCTCGATCAGGACATTCCCGTCATGATCCAGGATCTTCGTATAGAGAATGGGCTCGGCATACTCGCCGCCCCTGGCGATGGACGCGTAGGCCGCGGTCATCTCGAGATTTGTGACCCCGCTGTAGGTCCCGCCGAGAGCGAGGGCTTCCACCTTGTCATTCTCCGTCAGCGTCGTGATGCCGAACTTCCCGATCATGTTCCAGATCGGATCCATCCCGATCTCGTTGAAGCACTTCAGAGCGACGATGTTCCTCGACTGGGAGATCGCCTTCTGCACGGTGACATTGCCCTTGTAGGCGCCGTCGAAATTGTGGACTTCCGTCCCGTCGGAGTAGGTGCAGGGCGAGTCCGCGATCACGGTGCCGAGCGTCATCGCGCCGGTGTCAAGGGCCGTCGCGTACTCCCCGATGATCTTGATGGTCGATCCGGGCTGGCGCACCATCGAGGTGGCCCGGTTCAGGAGAAGGTTCGCATTTTTCTCCCCGCGGCCTCCGATCAGGGCGCGGACCTGGCCGGACTCCGTGTCCATGAGGACCAGCGACGCCTGCTCGTCGGATGTATAGTAATCGGGGTTGTTGATGACCTCGTCCGCCAGTTCCTGCAGACGGCTGTCCTCCGTCGAACAGATCGTGAGGCCGCCCCGGTAAATGAGATCCCAGGCCGTCTCCTCACTGCACCCCTTCTCTGCCATGAGGTCATGGAGAACGCTGTAGATCATGGCGTCCTCAAAATAGGTCATTACCTCCTGCGTACCGCCGTTCGTGCTGATGTCGGAGATCCTGGCGTAGACATCGTCCGCCTCCGCCTCGTCCCGCTCCTCCTGCGTGATATATCCGAGAGAGAGCATCTTATCCAGAATATATTCCCGCCGCTCCGCATTGGCTTCCGGGTTCGTGATCGGGTTATATCTGGTCGGATTCCGGGTAATTCCGGCGAGCACCGCGCTCTCTGACAGAGTGAGATCCGAGACATTCTTGTCAAAATAGTACTTTGCCGCCGTCTCGACGCCCCAGTTTCCGCCGCCGAGATTGATCGTATTCAGATAGTTCTCGAGGATCCAGTCCTTGTTGACGTGCATTTCCAGTGCGACCGCCAGATACTGCTCCTGGATCTTTCGCTCGACCTTCTCAAGGAAGGTGGTCTCGTTCATCCAGTCCGTGAAGACATTGTTCTTCAGGAGCTGCTGCGTGATGGTGCTGGCTCCCTCAGAGAAGTTCCCCTCCGTGATCCCCCTGTAGAGGGCACGCGCGATTCCCTTCGGATCGATCCCGAAATGCTCGTAGAACCGTTCGTCCTCGATCGATATGACCGCCTCCTGCAGCGATTCCGGCACCTCGGAGAGCTTTACGTAGACGCGGTTCGATTCCTCGCCGGAGAGTGTGAGGACGACATTCCCGTCCTTGTCCAGCACGTTGGACCGGTAGCCGTGCGGCTTCGCGTCGAGGACACTGATGGATGGAGCCCGGACGATACAGTACGCGGCAAAAACAGCTCCCGCTGCGATGACAGCCAGGAGCGCAACGAGCATCACTCGGAAAAATGTTCTTATTTTACTTCCTGTCACAGATCCGGACCTCCTTTCCCTGCACGGTCGGTGCAGATCACGTTCAGTGAGAAGCAGGCACGGCAGCTGATGAAAATGAAAAATGCCGCCTGCGCAAACAATTTACCGGGAACGCCTCATAAGATACTCTTCTCAAAAAGGCATCTTTTACGTTCTCAAAAAAGCGTCATGGCACAAAAAGCATCATGGCATAAAAGAAGCTCCCGCAGGATCATCCCGTGGGAGCTTGCTGCTTCTTATTCATTTTTATCATCTGATTGTGTTCAAATCGTGTTCGCTTATTATCGATTTGATTACGACCTGTTACGAAACATGCCCTGAGAGCACGTGTCCGGCCGGATCAGAGACCGAGTCTCCGGATCAATGAACTGCATAGATCCCTGCCTGATGTCATACGTTTCGGTCCGCAGGATCAGTAGTAGACGTCATTGGCCATCTGCCAGTCATTCAGCATCTTGATGTTCGCCTGCTCGTAGGCGTTCATATAATAGTTCTTCAGGTCATCCGAATTATTCGTGGGACACATCCCCTGGAGCGTGACATACCAGCTGCGGCCCTCGAAATGGTTCCGGGCATCCTGCGCCGTCGCCGTATCCCTGACAAATGTATATCCGTACCGCGCAAAGATCTCATTGATCGCGAGCTGTGACTGCATGTGCATATATTCTCTGTCCCCCAGCAGGGAGTCCAGCTCGCCCTGCGTCAGGTACCGCTGGCTGCTGTACGGGAAGACGAACTCATCAGCCGGTGCCTGCACGCCGTTATAGCAGCTGATCGTCTCGACGGCCGGCTGCGGGGCAGGCTTGCTGGTGGGTACCGGTGTACTGGTCGGCACCGGTGTGCTGGTCGGCACTGCTGTCGGGACCGGCGTGCTGGTCGGCACCGCCGTCGGTGTCGGTGTCGGCGTCGGCGTCGCAGTCGGGACCGGCGTCTGTGTCGGCGTCGGCGTCGCGGTCACCTTACTTTCCGTCTTCTGATCGGCAGAGGAAGTCCTGCTCTCGCTGTCTTCTTTCTGCGACTCTGTCTTCGTGTCCTTTCTCTCAATGAACGGAAGGTCGATTTTATCAGACAGAAGGAAAAAGAGAACTGCTCCGACCGCAAGGATCGCGATGAGCTCTCCCAGGATCACGATGGGCAGTCTGCTCTTCTTCGAATCGTCTCCGGAAGGCCCGTCCGGATAATCATATGGATTTCCGGATACATTAGGGATCGTGGGACCGGGCTCCGAATCAGGCTCGGTCGGACTGAGTCTTTCCGTATAGATATTCTCGCCGGTGCTGTCGAAGGATACCGTCCCCATGTCGTCGTAGGACTGATTCTGCCCCATCGCAGGGGACGTGCTCCTGCCCTGGCTTCCGTACTTCAGCGACTCCTGCTGACCGCTGCCGTATTTCAGCGACTCCTGCGGCGCATCTCCGTAGGCCGACGTGTACTCGCTCCCGCCCTGATCTCCGTACTTCAGCGACTCCTGCTGACCGCTGCCGTATTTCAGCGACTCCTGCGGCGCGTCTCCGTAAGCCGACGTGTACTCGCTCCCGCCCTGATCTCCGTACTTCAGGGACTCCTGCTGACCGCCGCCGTATTTCAGCGACTCCTGCGGCGCGTCTCCGTAGGCCGACGTGTACTCACTCCCGCCCTGATCTCCGTACTTCAGGGATTCCTGCTGACCGCTGCCGTATTTCAGCGACTCCTGCGGCGCGTCTCCGTAGGCCGACGTGTACCCGCTCCCGCCCTGACTTCCGTACTTCAGGGACTCCTGCCGGCCGCTGTAGGACGGTGCATATCGCTCTCCGACGGTATATTCCGGGTCTTCTCTCACATTACTGTAAGCCGCGGGTATCTGACTGCCGCGGCTTCCTGTATTCTGTTCCGTTCCCCGGATCCTTCCGGCCTCATCAAAGGAAGCCGTCCCCGGATCGGAACCTCCATATTGATTGTTGTTATCCGTATTCTGAGATCCTGCTCCTGCGTTCGATGTCAGGACTTTCGTCCCGCACTTAGCGCAGAATCTCGCCTGTGGATGAAGCGGAGCTCCGCATTTTGCGCATCTCATAAATATCCTCCGTGTATAGAACACCGTCTGCAGGTTCCGGCCGCAGCTGCGCTGTGCCGATCGTATGGAGAAAGCCTGGCAGCGGGATCATTCTGTCCGCAGTTGTGCTGAGCGTTTCAGGCTGTGACAGTGATCCGGCATTATGAACCGGATGAGGGGTTCTGTGCACCGCCTCCCGTCAGCCGGGAAGCGACCGCTGCCGCCTGCTCTTCGGCTGTCTTAATATTTTCAGCCATCTTCCGCATCGTATTCGCTATATTCTGCAGATCCTCGCCGGAGATACGTACTTTGCCCTTCATCGCATCTCCTTTTTGGAGGAACTTTGTGGCGTTCTCACCCTGCCACCCCTGGTTGATCCCGGAAAGGATCTCCTCCAGGTCGTTATCTGCGATATTCTTTATTTTTCCGGCCAGCTCCTCAAGTGTCTGTGCCTGGCGCATGGTCGCGTCATAATCGAATAAAATAGCCATGGTCCCTCCTCCTTATACAAAGAAATCGGTTCGGAGCGCTTCATTCATCGAATCGATATTCGTCTCCGTACCCTTATAGATCCCTGCAATCTGAAGAAGCTTATTCGGCTGCTTCTCGAGTTCCCTGTAGAGTGCCTCGAACGTGCGCCCGGCTGTTTCAAATTCGATGCGGTCTGCATCCCCGGCATCCCCGTGCCAGTAGTTTCCTGTATTCTTCATTGTATCACTGATCGCGTCGAAATGCATTTTCAACGTTCTCAGATAAGAACTCATATTCCCCACTTCAGCCTCAAGCTCCTCAGGCTTTACGGAAAGAACGATTCCTGCCATATTCCCTCCTCCGGGGTGAGACCCCGTCTTTCTTCATTGCGCGATCCCCGCAGCTTTCATCAGGGGATGCGTGTGTATCATCCTGCCGGTTATTCCGTTACACCCGGATCGAGTCGATGATGCCTGCCACACTCGCCTCGCATTCCACATACCGCCCGCGGGCGCTGTCCGTCCCCAGATTCAGGTCCTGCACGGTCTTGATCAGATCGTTAAGATCCGACAGCTCCGCCATGAGCTCGGCTTCATAGACTTCCTTCGCGTCGCCCGTCCACATCGCCGCGATCCGGTTCGCGCAGGATACAAGATTGTTGAGATCCCCGGAAAGCTGTCCGAGCATCGCCTCGATGGATCTCACGTCATTCTGCATGGTATCCGTATTCGTCTCAATTACCTTCATTCTCTCCTCCTTGCCGGCACTGACCGGTCAGAAATTCAAGTTATCGCTGACGGCTGTCAGTGAAGGGACTCTGCTGTAGGCCGGCCGCGCTCCCGCTCCGTCCTCGATGTCCCGTTCCGCCTCCTGATCGCACTGTACATACATCGTACCGATATCTTCAAGGGCCGCCGACATCATGACCAGATCCGCGACAAGATCTTCCGTCACCTGTTCCATTTCTCTCAGAGCATCCTGACAGCTGCCAAGTCCTTCCTGTCCGGAGAGCGCACTGCGGACGCGTCCTATATCAGCCCCGACCGTCCGCAGCTTCCTTGCGGCGGCGGTCAGATCGCCGCTCTTTTCAATGATCACTTCCGGATATACTCTCATAAGCCAACCGTCTTCCTTCTCTTTTGTGGTAATTATAATTTACACCAACGTCTTCTGTTCATGCGCCGGTTCCGACGAATGGTAAGCAAAATCTGATATTTGGCAGTTCAGACCAGGATCAGCTCCGCTCCCGTGCAGATCCCGTAGTCACTGAGCTTCCTGTCTCTTCTCAGCACGATCCCCAGGTCTTTGGATCCGAGGACCATCTCATTGATCTCCCCCCGAAGCTCCGTGTGCTCTTTCTGGCTGATCAGCTCGGAGACCTCCTCAATGATCTCCTTCACCGTGACTTCTTCCTCAATATTCATATTATAGACGTTCTCCAGTCCGGGAACGGTAATATTCACTACGATCATTCAGGCCACCTTTCTCCTTCTTCCCTGTATCTTAGTCAGACGATTGCGAAACGTTGTGCTTCATGAGAATTGTATGTCCCGTGCTGCTGCCTCTCAGCAGATGATCCGTGAGATCATCCCCTTCACGGCGGCTTCCGTCCGGAGCATCCCGTTTTCCCGGTAAATGCAGCAGATGAGCGCACCCCGGCGTTCCAGAAGGATCTGCCTTCTCTCCTTCGCCGCCCCGTTCGTGAATTCCCGGATCGTAAGGATTCTCTTCCCTTCTCCGGAAAGAGGATCCGGAAGGCGCGTGTTCTCGACCTCATACCGGTCTTCCTCCTCCAGATGGATCTCCGGGAACGCACCCTTGTCTGTAAGAAATGCAGGGAGCTCTTCCTCCGGGAGCATCGTGATCCGGTAGCGCCCCGAATTCTGTCCGCTGATATTTTCAAGAAGGATCACATTCTTCCCGGACGCTTCTCCGGCGTAAATGAGGATCTCCGGCACGGAAGCATCCGCATTCGTCAGCCAGTAGAGCCTCGGAGAGGCGAAGAGCCGGCGGAAGACGTCTCCCCAGAAGCCGGCAGGGGAAAACTTCTCCCCTTCATTTTTCACGATCCCCTTTCGGAAAAGGGAAAGAAGCGTCTGTCTCATCTCCGCACTGTCCGGGCCGCCGACCGGAAAACAGGTCACCGGGCGTCCTCCGCCGAGACGCAGCAGGACATAAAGCTCATGTTCTGTCAGATATAAAGATCTCTCCATGTTTCCTCCGCGATAAAGGCAGTTCATCCGATCTCCCTGAATTCCTTCTTATAGCGTCTCGAGACCGGTACAACGATCCCGTCTCCCATCTCGATCTCGTTGTACGTATAGTCCACCCGGGTGATCTTTGCCGTGTTGATGATATAGCTCCGATGGCACCGCCGGAATCCCGCCGGGAGTGTCTCCCCGAGCGCGTCGATCGTCCCGTAGAAGGGGTATTCCTCGTCCGCGGTCCGCACAAAAAGCTTTTTGTCCCGGGCTTCAAAGTAGACGATTTTCGGGAAGGGCAGGAAGATCTTGCCGCTCTTCGTCTCCACCATGAACTTCTCCCCGTCCTCTTTCTCCGTACGGTCGAGGTGGGTCTGCACGAATTCTCCGTTGATCTCGGAAAGCATTTCCCCTGTAAAGGGGCGCAGCAAAAGAGAGTCGGGAGCGATTCCCGGCTTCAGATATTCAAGAGGGGACACCGCCGCGTCCGCGATCAGCATGAGCAGCGAATTCTCGCACCGCTTCCGCAGGGCCCTGAGCTCCGTGACGGGCTGGCCTTTCAGGAACTCATAATACAGGAGATCCGGCATGCTCTGCTCTTCGATCACGGTAAGAAGCTCCGCAGAGTTCCCGGCCTCACGAAATTCCATGTCCTCCTCGGGAAGTCTTTCGATTTTTTTCCAGAGAGAGCTGCGGATCGCTTCACGCTCCGCAGCCCTCCTGTCATATGCAACAACCTGGATCATTGGTCAACCTCGATACATCGGAACAACGATTTTTTCGATCTTTGCCTGTTTATCCTCAGAAGGCAGGATTCCGATGCCCGGCTTCAGGCTCTTTCCCACATCCCTGAAGCTGACATTGGCAAATTCGAACATCTTCTGCTTCGAATCATTCAACCGGCCGCCGAAGCGAACGCCGGCACACACGTCGCACATTTCCCTGACCACGGGGTTCGACATGAGCGTCATCTGATCCGCATCCTTGATCTCCGCGTAGAGATAAACGTTGTAGAAACGTCCCTTCGTTGCGATGAGCTCGACGACGGACTTCCCGTTCACCGCCGGAGAGGCAGGGTCATAGACCTCGCGGATAAAGCTTCCCAGGTCACCGATAAAGAGATTGATCCTCTGAGTTCCCAGCGCAGCCTTGAAGGTCTCCTCCTCGGAAAGTCTGTCGTCCAGACATTTCTTCTTGATCGGGATGCGTTTTTTCATTTCCTCAAAGACGTACTTCAGGAGCTCAAAGGTGGACTCGCCGTCAGTGGCCCTGCGGATGCCGAGATCCTTCGAGATCGCTTCGAATGTGTTGTCCCTGTTCTCGAAGATCAGATTCGTCTCTTTTCTCTCCTCCGCGGACAGGATGAGATTCTTCATGCAGACAGACTTTCCGCTGCCCCTCGTCCCGGTGACAAAGAACATGTAGTGCTCGAAGAGGTCCGGTCCGTAAATCTCCGCATCCTCCTCGTTGTAAGCCGCCGGAAGCCTGCGCGGATCCGCGAGCATCTTCCGGTAATCGGGAAGCTTCACGAACTCCTCGCGCACCGGCTTGTCCGGGATCGACGGGATCTTTCTGGCCGGAAGAGACTTCCATGCCCTGTTCATCCGCTCGATCTTCTCCCGGATCATGTCGTTCCGCAGCGGTCCTTCCGCCGACTCCGCGGCCAGCGCCGTCTGGAACTCGATGATCTTGTTGCCGTACCCGATCAGGCCGCGTCCCTTGACGTTCGCTTCCGGAAGCACCTCCGGCCGCAGAACGTGGAGGATCTCGCCATAGGCGTAGGCATCCTGCATTTCCAGACAGATGCCCGTGCGGAAGTTCTCAGCCATCCTCGTCGGGACTTCCTTAGCCCCGATACCGCCCGCGGAGATCAGCAGGAATATACCGTATCCCACGCCCTCCTTGACCAGCTGGCTCATGATCCCCTCGTACGTCTCCCCGGTCTTCTCGTGGAAGCTTCCGTAATTGTCGATCACAACGAGGATCGCCGGGATCGTCCATCCGTTATGGTTGATGTAATCCGTAAAGTTCGTCCCCTTAAAGAGCCGCTTTCTCTCGGAAATGATCTTTCCCATCAGCGTAAAGAACTTCGCGATCCGGTCCGTCTCCGTATCCGCGTCGGTGAGAATGCCGCCGACGTGCACCGAATTCTCGAACACCGTGAGCATCTGCGAGCTGAAATCAAGCGCATAGACATTCAGCTGCTCCGGCGAATAGTGTGCGCAGAGCGAGAAGACTGCCGTCTGCAGGAAGGTGGACTTTCCGGTCGAGACCGTTCCGCAGACCATGTGGTGTCCTCCCGACGAAAAATCGATTCCGACGTCCATCTGGGCCTGATTCTCGGGATCGTCGCCGAATCCGACCGTTGCGCTCAGGCGGAACCGCTTCGGAACGGCCAGCCAGTTCCTGCCGTCAAAGCATCTGCCCGTAAAGCTCTTCAGTTCGCTCAGATAGATCCTGTCAGAGAGGACCGGCAGCCAGAGCTTTCTGACCTCCCGGATCCCGCTCTCCGCCGCCTCGGCGGAGAGATACTCGACGACCGCCTGCAGCTGGGTCATGGCCTTCTGCTCCGGCAGGTGCTTCCGCTGCGCGGCAGCCTCCGCGATGACCGCCTTCGGATCGCCCGTGTATTCCCCGCGCAGGATGAGTGTACGGTAAACCGAAATAAAATCGGATATCCGCATATTATTGAACTGATTTCTCTCGTAATCCGGCTGAATCGCATGTACCTTCTCATAGAAGAGATCCGCGAACTCGGTCTGGCTCATAAAGTCAAAGCCCGGCGCACAGACATTTTCCGACAGCGCGTTCTGCGTCTGTCCGAGGATCCCGAGGAGCTGGCCGATCCACTTGACTTTCTGCTCCTCCTTGAGCCGGAGCTTCGCATGATTTCCTGCCAGATCGACCTTCCCGGATGCGGAGAGCATCTGCGCGATCAGGATGCTGCGTCCGCCCAGCTCCCGGTCAAAGGACGCACCGGACCACCCGGACTGGAAGAGCTCGAAGATCTCGTCGTTGCCGACCTGCATGTAGCATCTGCCCGTCTGGGTGAGGAATGCGGCATCCGTGCGGTGCAGCATTTCCATGGAGTCCTCCTTGTTCTGAACGCGGAGGCAGAGCTTGAAGCGGGAGTTCGCCCAGATATTGCTGTCGACGGTCCCGGAGGGTCTCTGGGTCGCGAGGATCAGGTGTACGCCGAGGCTTCGGCCGACCTGTGCGACGGAGATCAGCTCCTTCATGAACTCCGGCTGCTCCCTCTTCAGCTCCGCGAACTCATCGATAATGATGAGGAGGTGCTGCATCGGCTCATCCGCCTCCCCCGCCTTGTAGAGCGAGGTATAGGCGTCGATCCTGTTCACGCCGTACTCGGCGAAGACTCTCTGCCTGCGGTGGATCTCGCTGTTGATCGAGATCATGGCACGGTTGACCTGATTTCCGGAGAGATTGGAGATCGCCCCGATCATATGCGGCAGGCCTTCGAACAGATTGGCCATCCCGCCGCCCTTATAGTCGATGATGAAGAAGCCCACATCCTCCGGGCTGTAGTTGACAGCCAGGGAGAGGATATAGGTCTGCAGCGTCTCGGATTTACCCGAGCCGGTCGTACCTGCGACAAGGCCGTGCGGGCCGTGGTACTTCTCGTGCAGGTCAAGATAGCAGGGCCGGTTGCCTCCCTTAAAGCCGACCAGCGCTTTCATGGAGCTCGCCGGATCCGACAGATTCCACCGCTCCGAGGCATTCAGGGCCTCAGGCACCGTCACGCCGTACATGTCGAAGAAGGAGAGCATGTTCGGGATCTCACCGTCCTCGCCGGACTCCGTCACGCGGATATTACCGAGCGTCTTGGCAAGCTTTGCCACCCTCTCCGGAGCGACCTCATCGAATCTGACCTTCTGACCGTCCTCGAACCGGTCGTGTGTGTATGTGATGCTGTTATAGGCGCAGTTCACGATGCACTCGCAATCGTTGGGCAGGCTCTTCATCCTGTCGGCGAGGAAGATCGTGGAAAGCCCAAGATCCGTCTTCCGCTCGAACACGAAGTTCTCGATGATCGACCCCTCGATCAGTCGCGGATCCGTGACGATCATGATATACTGGGGCTTCGCAATTCCATCCTTTCCCGGGCGTTCCTCCTCCATCCGGTTCCGGAAGATCTGGGCAAGGGCGTAGAACACGTCTCCGGTCTCATCCGGATTCGTGGCGATATAGCGGATCTTGCGATCCTCCGACCAGACGTGCGGGAACCAGTACATGAAATTCCATGCATCCCGGTCGATATCGCTCGTCCCGTCGTAAATGAGGGCAAGCTTCACATCCGTATAACAGTTGGCCGTCACGATCTGCGTGATCAGCGCGCGGACAACGTCGACCGCCTCACTGCGGCTCTTTTTTCCGACGACGCCGATGAGGTGCTCCTTTCGGACATCCAGAAGGACCGGGACATTGGTCAGCTTCTTAAAATGGTCCCTGATCTGTCTCGGCTGGTCCGCCAGCTCATCGTCGATCATCATGAGCCGCTCCTTCGGAATATTGATCTCCTCCTGGAAATCCACGCTGCCCATTCCGATCCTGTAGCTCATGAAGTCCGGATGTGTCGCGTTGCGGTTCCACAGGATCCCGGAATCTTCATTGAGTTCGCAGCAGCTCTCCGCGTCGATATAAAAATCGTTGAGATTTCTCTGGTTATCTGCGTACCGGACCTCAAGGTCCCGCCAGATATCCGCCAGATAGTTCTTGTAGCGCCGCTCCCTGTTGGCTTCATTTTCCGCGTTCAGGCGTTCCTGATAGCGCATGTTCTTGATGGCCCAGAAGACACCGACCGAAGCCGACGTCAGAGCCATGACAATACCGGTGTACATGAAGGCAGACCGCCCTGCTCCGTTTCCGCTCGTGTTCGAGAGCACGATGGACATAAAGGCAGTGATGAGCATGGGGAGAGCCATGGTAAAGGAGGGACCGATCCGCATGAAAAGCGGCATCTTCGGGGTCTCCTGCCGGTTCGGAGGCGCTTCGATCTCGACCGGCTCCGTGTGGAGGACCGGCATGATCCGGGGCGCGCGGTGGAATTCCGTCACCGCTGCCGTCTTCGTCTTCCCGGGTGCAGTCGACAACCGGTCGATCTGCTCCGCACTCAGGCGGCTCCTGCGCACCTCAAAGCCCTCGCGGGCGTGGACGGCGATCATATTGCCGAGGTAAATGATATTCAGCCTGAAGATCCGGATACTGTCGCCAAAGCGGAGGGGGACCGGCGCATTTTTTTCAATGCGCTGTGAATTCACGTAGGTACCGTTCGTAGAGCAGTCCGTGATATACGCGCTGCCGCTCCTGATCTCAATTTTGCAGTGCGGATAGCGGGTGACCAGATTGTCGAGCGCGTAGCAGATCACGTTGTTCTCGAGCGATCCCACCGTGATAACGCCGTTCGCCCCCAGCGGATACTTGCGGTAGACGTTGAACGGGTTCGTCTGCTCATAGGCCAGCATGGTAAAGTGAGACCCGGAGACCTCTATATCCAGACTGATCCCGTCACGTATGAAAGCCCCTTCGGGGAGCGGACGGTGGTTCTGATTCGAGGACACGCGATAGTCGCCGGGACGAAGCCACCACCCGCGCTTCTCGTCCTTCTCCAGATGAAGGAGGACATCTCTGCGCAGACCGAAAAGCTTCTTCTCGATCATGATCTGCATCTTCGGATTTCCGCGATCCATGAGGACCACCTCACGGAACGCGCTCATACTGTACATGGACAAAACGATACTCATACGCCTTCCTCCGTTCGGACGTATACTCTTTCCGGTATTATGTCAGCTGGCGCTGACGCGAATTCCGCGCCGGGTCTCGCAGGCGAGACCTGAATTACTGCCTGAACGCACCGACTCCCCGGTGGACGGTTCCGCCGGGGATACAGTGTCTTATTCTTTCTCTGTCAATTTTTCGGACCGGATGCAGGGCTTCCGGTACGTCCTGTATCCCTCCGGCCTGCCGGAGCCGTCCGGATCATACGAATTCAGCTGTCTTCAGGCTGCCGGAAAGCTCAACGTTCGTGCGCTCTGCGTTCTCGTAGATCGTCGCCATCTCGCTCAGGTTCGTGGAGCTCTTAACGATCTTGTTGTACATCTGGGTCATGCCTGTCTCTGTGCTCTTGAGCTTTGTATAGTAGGCATTTGCCGCATCGCCGGACCAGGTAGTGCTGAGCTCCTGCGCGATATTGAGCATGTTGGTCGTCAGATTTTTGATATTTCCGCCTGCTGTAAGAAATGCCTGGGACGCGTTATTTAACTCGGTTGCTGTTACACGAATAGTAGCCATGATCTTTCTCCTTTACTCTATAATTTCTGCGGTCATCCTGCCGCCTGTCGGTCTTTATGTTCTTCCTGCCGGATCCGTCCGGCGATCTCATGCCTTCTCTGATTCCTCACGGGGAGGTCTTTCTCCGTCCCCTATGAGGGAGGTCTTTCCCCGTCCCCTATGAGGGAGATCTTTCTCCGCCCCCTCAGAGGGATGTCTTTCTCCGCTCCCCCGCAGGGAAGTCTCTTATTTCGACTGCGCGATCGAAAGCGCCTGCTGCTCGGCTGCCTCATATCCCTGGGCTGCCACCTCGAGCTGCGTCACGTAATCCTGCATGACAGTCTTGAATGTATTCATCTCGCTCTGCAGTGTGGTGAAATTATTGTGGAAAGCCTTCTGCGCATCGCCCTCATAGGTCGTGGCCAGTGTGTTCTCCGTGGCGATCAGATTGTTCATTTCCACCGAGAACTGTGAAATGTATCCGTTAAGCTCCGCTGCCTTTGCTCTCAGTTCAGAAGAAGTTACTTTGTACTCAGCCATGATAAAAACCTCCGTTTTTCCTTTTATGATTTTGTTTTTTTGTGATTTGTTTTTTCTGTGCTCTCCTGATGGTCAAAGGATAACATATCCTCCGCGCGCTTTGCAGGAATCCGACGAATGGTCACTTTAAAATGACGAATGGTATGTATCTCTTACAGAACTCCCCGTTCCTAATATTTTCCCTTCAGCCTCCGCACGAATTCATCGTAACGGCGCGGCCATGTCGCGGTCCAGACGATCAGCGCAGTCGCTCCGACCGCCAGCGAGACACATCCGACCAGAATAACGGCAACTCCGGCGCTCATGCAAGCCACCCCCCTTTCACAAGATCATCGTGCTCCTTCTTAAGCGTCTCCATCTCAGGATCGGACAGATCCTTCTCCTTCGCGAAGAGCTCCTCCGCCTTGTCGTAATTCACCTTGAATTCGGCGTAGCTTCTCATGTTCTCGGCCTTCCCCGACTCTATATAGAGGAGGACGAAAGCTTTCCGCTTATAGCCGGCATAGCTCTCCGGATAATCCGAGATCATCTGGTCTGCAAATGCCCTGCTCCTGTCCAGATCCCCGATATTCTGATAGAGCTTCGAGATCGTCTCCAGGTCGCCGATCGTTCCGGTGGAATTATTGTAATCGTATATCTTTAACAGCTCGTCGAGCGCATGCTGACTGCATTCCGCAAGCGCATCCGCGTCGGACGCCTTCGAATTTCCCTTGAGGATCCACGCATTGGCAAGCTCGCGGGAGAGACGCATCTGCATCTCCGTTCCGAAGCGGTCATTTTCGACATATCCGTTCAGGAAGTCGATCTTTTTGTCGTAGTCGCCGTTCTTCCCGTAAATTCCGGAGATCATGAGGACCGAGCGGGAAGCCAGCTCGTCGTCGGACGTGGTATCGAGGACTTCCTGAAATATCCCGACGGCCTCGTCGTCCTCCCCTCTTGCGACGGCGATCTCCGCCTCAACATAGCGGGCGGAATCCTCTCCGAGCTGCATTTCCTTCGCGTCCTGAAGGACACTCTCCGCCTCATCCGCATTTCCGCCCCTTGCCAGCGCGACCGCCCTCTCTCTGTAATACAGACTGTTGCCGTCGTACTCCCCGATGGCCTTCTTAAATGACTTATTCGCATTCGAATAGTCATTTTTTTCAAGGAAGGAATCGCCGGCGATATAATACAGGTCTCCCCAGAGGGAGGCGTCGGATCTTCTCTTCTTTATCTCTTCATTTGCCTCCGTCTCATTGACGGTCCTGATCGCCCCGTCAAAATCGCCGGAGCGGTACTGGGTCCTGGCTTTCTCGACATACGCGTCGATCCGCCCCGGAAGAATGTCCATCGCATCCTCGAGAGCGTCCAGAGCCTCCGGGTATTCCCCGTTGTCGGCAAGGACGCAGGCCTCGTCGACGATCCCGTTGTACGTGCTCCCGTTCGTCGAATTGACCAGGTAAAAGCCCGATGCAATCATCGCGGCGCCGAATCCTATGAGAAGCCCGCACAGAAGCCTTCTTCTCCTCTCCCGCTTTATGAACTCCTTGTAATCGTCGTCCAGCTTGTAAATATTGCGGAGCGCCTTGTTGAGGGCGATCCCGTCCGGGTAGCGTTCATTCGGGTCGAGCGCCATGCATTTTTCAATGATGAAGGCGAATGCAGGCTCAAGATCAATATCGAACTCGCTGATCGGTATGATGTCCGCGAAGTCGGGAGCCGGTTTTACGCCTGTCAGCAGGTGGTAAATGGTCACCCCGAAGCTGTATACGTCGGACCTCGCGTCGACCCCCTTTCCGACAGTCTGCGCAACGATCGGCGGCGTATAGCGGTCGTATATTCCCGGCTGCCGGTTCGGATTCCCGGGATTAGCCGTATTCCGTCCGCCCGTGGGATATGAGCCGGACCGCTGCCCGCCGGAGCGATAGCCGATCTTCTCCAGTGAATCGTAATAATCGCTCAGGCTGTGATACTGCTCGGGCGGTGAGTACCCGGGCGTGATCCAGGTCGTGCCGAGCTTGCTCCTGCTGAACGCAAGGGAAATGTTGAAATCGATCAGCGTCACTCCGTCGGTATTCGAGTCATACATGATATTTCCCGGCTTGATATCACTGTGAATGACCGGCGGCCTCTGACTGTGCAGATAGGCAAGCGCATCCGAGAGCTCCTGCGCCCATCGAAGCACCTGGCCCTGAAGAAAACGGCCCTGTGTCTTGAGGGCTGTATTCAGATCAATTCCCCTGATGAAATCCATGCTCGTAAAGAGCCTGCCGTCATATTCGAAGAAATCAAGGACCTTCGGCAGCCGTTCGTGCTTCAGCTGCTTTAAGATGTCGACCTCCGCCCGGCTGTCAAGAAGGGACGTCACGTCCTCCCTGATCTGCTTCAGAACAACATCGAACTGAAGATTGCGGTCAAATGCGCGGTAGACGATGCCTCCGCCGCCCTTTCCGATGACTCCCCGTACAACATATCTGTCCCTGATGACAGCCCCCTTTGGGATCGTGTCATATACCATAGTTTCCCCTCACGTACAATGCTCAGAAATCGATCAGTCCCTGCAGATACGCAAAAGCGCTGAACCCGACGAGAAGGATGAGCAGGATAAGGATCACGATGAGCGCGATCAGGATCCCCTTTCCTTTCCCGTCGTCTTCCTCCTCTTCCGGGAGCTCCGGATCCGAATTATCCTCCTTCAGCCCCGCGACGCCGAGGACCGGAGAGTTGAACGCCCTGCTCGTGTACTCGGCCTGCGAGAGCGGAGCCTCCCCGGAACTTTCCGGGTGCATGCCGCCGGCGCTGTCGCGCGCCTCGGCGCCGTCCGGCATCCCGCCGGGCATTCCGCCTCCGTCGGAGAGCTTCTCCACACGGCTCTCGCCCTTCCCGCCGGGGGAGTAGATGACCGTATACTCCGCCCCCGGGTAATTCGGGACGGTCTCTTCCATCATACTGTCTTTCACGGCGAGCACCGTCTTCTTACCGCAGTACTGGCAGAATTTTGCGCCCTCTTTAATTGTATTTCCGCAATTCGTGCAGAACATAACGTCACCTCAAAACAGGTCATTTAAGTGATCGGGACCGTTCCCCGGACCCGATGAGTGCAGCCTTTTATCGGGAGTTCCTTTCGGAACATCCGATAAAATTCATTATACCCCCTGCCCCCATAATCGAAAAATAGTTCTTATCGGAAGTTGTGAAACAGCTTTCGTAAAAATCCGGCAAGGCAGTTCTCGCTATATATGATTTGATTATACCATGCAGAGCAAATTGTATGCATCTTTCCGTGCAAATCCCGTGTAAAATCCCCGAAATCATAGTATACTGAAATGAGTATGGATCTTACCGTTCTGCTGAAAGAGTCCTGCTTTCCTGACATTCGCAAACAGGAAAATGACTCTGAAAGCGGACCGCGCGAGGGTCTGCTTTTACTCTGACATTGAAAAGGGAGGCTGCCCCATGTCTGACAGAAATCCACAGATCAACAAACCTCTGATCGCAGCCGGCATCGTCGGCCTGTGTATTCTGACTTCCCTCATTACTGCATTTTTCATAACATTGTTCATGCGTCTCGACAGGGATAAGGATACGGAGTCAAAAGAGGAGAAGACGGAGTTCTCCTCCTTCAGCGATTCCGAAGATACGGAATCCGAAGAGAAAACCGGAGAAGCGCAGATGAGTGCGGAGGGAGCCGCAGGCGGGCAGGCCTATCAGATGCTCATGTCGCTCGACGACCTCACCGACGAAGAGGTGGAGGATATCTACCGGGAGATACTGGACGCGTACAGGCAGGCCTGGAAAGACGATTTCGACGATTATGACGACGTGAAGATCAACCCGAACATGACAAAATCCGGGCTCGGGATCCCGAAGAATCTCTCCTACGCCTTCGTCGATTTCGCGGACGACGGCTTCCCGGAGCTCGTCATCGCGAACGCTGACAGGAACGGATACAAAGTGATCGATCTTGTCGGGATCGAGGTCGATCTGCAGTCTCCGGACCAGACAAAGACCGCGAAGCGGATCTTCGATCAGTACCCCTCGAAATCCTTCAATCTCCGGCTGATTAGCTACCTTAAAGATGACGACGAATCTGACGACACGGATTCGGATTCCGAAGGAAAGTCGGATGAAAGTACCGATTCTTCGGAGAAGGACGACAAGAAGGACGACAAGAAAGACGACAAGGGGAAAAAAGAGGATAAAGACGACGGGAAGGATGATGCGGACGAGGAGGAGTGGATCAATCTCCTCTACACGGCAGACTGGGATCCGGACAGTGATGTCCGCATGATGGATCTCGATGTACTGAATCCGCGGATGATCACGACGACTTCCTTCATGGAGATCAGAAGGAGACCGGATCTTGAGGACGGCGAGGACGATGCCTACACGGTCCGCGAAGGCGACGAGGAGGAAGAATCCGTCTCGGAGGAGAAGTACACCGCCGTGACCTACGGGATCATGGAAAACTCCAAAGATTATGACGATATTGACTGGACCCCAATTAGCGACTGGAAAGGATGAGAATATGAACTTCGAAGAAACAATCAATGTAGCGCCCAGAAAGCTCGTGCCGAAGGTCTTCGTCGTATGCAACGGCGCTGTGCATGAATATGTCCTGAACCGCAATTCGGTCTTCGGCAGGATCACCGAATCGGGCAGCCCCGATATCGGCGTGGACATGCGCTACGTATCCCGCAGGCACGGTTCATTCGAGCTCGTCTCCGGCCGCGTATTCTACAGAGACCTGAACAGCACGAACGGCACCTGGTACGCCAACAGAAAGCTCGATCCGAACGCCCCGCAGCAGCTGAAGAACGGGGACATCCTGAGAGTGTATTCTTCCCGGGATCCGGCGAAATTCACCACACTGATCTTCGCCCTGGACTATCCGGAATATTATAAATGGCAGGTCATTTCCCTCGTAAATGTGAACCAGATCGATATCGGCCGCAACCCGAACAGCGGGCTTGTGTTCCAGGATCAGGGCATCTCCAGACTGCATGCCGTTCTCTTCCGGCACAACGGCCGCTGGGCCCTGGCGGACCGCAACAGCAGGAACGGCGTCTATGTCAATGACATCCGCCTGACAAACCCGATCTTCCTCCGGCCGGGCGACGCGATCCGGATCAATAACATTCACTTTATCTATTCCATCGACCGTCTGATCTATCAGATGCCTTCCGGCCCCAGCTACTCATCAGGGGACGACAGCGTACAGCTCGAAGGCAGAAGAGACAGGAACCACATGTCGAGCGGCGCCATGTCGAGCGACTCTCTGAATATACAGATCGTCGAGCGGAGCGTTATGGTAAAGGGCAGAAAGCTCACACTTCTGCGCGACATCAATATGACGATCAACCCCGGAGAGATGGTGCTCGTCCTCGGCGGCTCCGGTGCCGGCAAGACCACCTTCATGAACGCCGTCATGGGCTACGAGAAAGCCAACGGCAGGATCATGTACGGCAGGACCGACGTCTACGCGGATTACGCGTCAATGAAAGATAAGATGGGCTTCGTTCCCCAGCAGGATCTGCTGCGCGGGGAAGACCGCGTGTCGGATACGCTCCGCGACGCGGCAAGGCTCCGTCTCGGCAAGGGGACGACACAGGCGCAGCGCGACGCGCGCGTTGCCCAGGTCGTCAACAAAATGGGTCTTGAGACCCTGCAGAATCACCTCGTGAACAAGCTCAGCGGCGGCCAGCGGAAGCGTCTCAGCATCGCAGTCGAGTATGTCGCGGACCCGGTCCTCTTCTTCCTCGATGAGCCCGATTCCGGTCTGGACGGCGGCATGGCGACAACGCTCATGACCAACCTCCGGACGATCGCTGACGACGGAAAGATCGTCATCGTCATTTCCCACGCCCCCGACCGGACCCCTGATTTCTTCGACAAGATCATGGTCCTCGCCAAGGGAAGTGATGAATGCGGACATCTGGCGTATTTCGGATCGGTCCGTGAGGCTTACAGTTATTTCGATACCAAATCGCTCGAGGGAATCGTGAAGCGGATCAACCGCAAGAACGAGGGCGGCGACGGAATGGCGGATTATTTCATTCAGAAATACAGTGGGATGAGGAGATAACATGGGCAGTTCAAGATTATCACAGATCACAATTTATGCCGGCAAGTGCTTCCGTATCTTCAGAAATGAGAAGGGCTGGACGACCTTCCTGAGCTCCGCCCTGATCACGCTGATCATTTCCAGTGTCGTCAGCAAGGATATGTTCAAGGCCTACTCCGCGACGAGGAACGGCGCATTCGCTCTGGTCTGCGCGTGCATCTGGATCGGCATTTTCAATTCCATCCAGTCGATCTGCAAGGAGCGTGACATTATAAAGAGAGAACACCGGTCCGGCCTGCATATGTCCGCCTATGTCGCGTCCCATATGCTCTTTGAGATGTTCCTCTGCCTGGTGGAGAGCCTGATCGTGACGATCATCATCACGATTTTCCGTCACCAGAACCTTCCGTCCTCGGGCGTCCTTCTTCCGTGTGTGATCGAGCTCGAGATCACGTTCTTTCTGGCTATCTTCTGCTCTGACACACTCGGGCTCATGACCTCCAGTATCGTCAAGACGCCTGTCATGGCCATGACGGTCATGCCCTTCATCCTGATCATCCAGCTGGTCATGTCCGGCATGATCTTCAAGCTGCAGGGCTTCTCGGCCAAGGTCGCGAATATCACCGTCAGCAAGTGGAGCCTGAATGCGATCTGCATCACCTCCAATGTCAACGATATGCTGATGGCCAATCCGGACCTGGAGGCGGATTATGAGTATGCCGTCTCGAACCTGCTGCAGAACTGGGGGATCCTCGCCCTCTTTATTCTGATCTACGGCATTATATCCATCATCTCGCTGGAGTTCGTCGACAAGGATAAGCGCTGATGAAAATGATCGCCGCTGATCCGGCTTAACGGCATACTGATGACGATGATTACAGATCATCCGTTTCCACGGTACGCTGATGACAAAGGCAATTTTACCGCCTCGCGCGGAGCACGGATCTGAAACATCTGATTCGTAATAAGAAGTCAGGAAGACCCGCTGTCTATGGAGGATATCCCCCATGTTCAGCGGGTCTTTTACTTTCGTTATATCGTATTCATTAAAATGAACACTTCCTTCTTCCGATTTCCTGAGGCTCCCGGAATAAAGATTTCCACGTCGGGACGATTCCGCTCGCACTGACTGCGGTGCTGCGTTAATTCTGAAGCCTTCGGCTTTGTGCAGGAATTATCTTCATTTATTCAGTGTGCAGTCAACTACCCTCATGTAGTTGGCGCCGACCACGCCGAGGCGCAGATCCTCGACGCCTTCCAGGCTCACATTAAATTCCTGAGGCCCGCGCCCCGCGGTGACCGACAGGGACTCATAGACGACCTCCCCGTCGGCGTAGATCCGGAACTGTGTATTTTCCGAGACAATATCGCTGTAAGCGTTGTTCAGGATGACCTTGCCCGTGATGGACGAGTAGGCTCCGCTGATCTTGTAGGAGTTCCAGTTCTCCGTGTCAGACGCTCTTCCGCCGAATGAGCTCGAATTGTAGACCGTCCCGTTATTGTCGACGGCGCTCCCGTAGAATACGATCCCGCCCTCCGACGGCGAAAGCTGCATGGAAGAGCTGTACCAGTCGAGATCTTTGATCTCCGCATGATCTCCGGAAACGATATTGTCGATGATTCCTTCCGCCGTCGAATTCCCGGTGATCTTTTCCTCCTCACTGATCACACAGTCGACGAGTCGGATAAAGTTGCATCCCTGGATCGTCAGCTTCATTCTGCTGACCCCGGTGATATCCACCTGGAAATCCTCCGGGACAAATCCCCTTGTGACGCGTCCCGACTCCCAGAGGAGATTTCCGTCTCCGTAGATCCGGACGTAAGTATCCTTCCCGACGTTGGCCCTCGTGTCATAATTCATAACGACACGGCCGGCGATCGATCTGTATTTTCCGTCCAGTATATACTCGTCCGCGTTCTCCATCTCGGACGTTCCGCCTGCGATGGCACTCTTGTACGTCGTCCCGAAATTGTCTTTCGCCGAATCAAGATAGACAAGACTTGTCGGCGTCACCTCGGGGTTCACCTTCTCGATTTCCTTCAGGGAAATGAACTTTTCCCCGGCTTCTGCACTCTCCCCGGAGGATGTGCTGTCCGTTCCGGCGGGCTTACTGTCCGTATCTCCGGATTCGCTGTCCGTATTTGCAGATTCACTCTTTTTGCCCGAGGATTCCGCCTTTCCATCGTCCTTCTTCTCTCCCTTCGCGGAGGATTCCGCCTGCGAAGAGGCTGTGCCGCTTTCCCCGCGGAGCAGACTGCCGACTCTGTCCCGGAAGACGAACACGACCGCGAAAATAATGAGAAGGCCGAAAGCTGCCCCAAGAAGCGCAGCGAAGAGCGTTCCGTGTGTTTTTCCGGACTGAGACGAATCTTCTCCCCGGCCATCTCCGCCCTCCCGCTGTCTTCGTCCCGTTCCTCCGGAAGTCCGGACCTGTGCCGGAGGGATATAAGGAGTCTGTACAGAGTCATTTCTTCCGTTACCGGATCCCTGGGTCCCCGGCTGCGGTTCATAGAATCCCTGTGAAGGTCTGCCCTGTGGATCCCGGCTCTGTGTGTTCTGACCTGCCGGGTTCTGATATCCCGACATCGGACTCGTCCGGTCCTGATTTCCGGGCATCTGATACCCTGACATCTGGCTCGCCGCGGGCTGATTCCCGGACATCTGGTATCCCGACATCTGGCTCGCCGCGGGCTGATTCCCGGGCATCTGGTATCCCGACATCTGGTTCACCGCGGGCTGATTCCCGGGCATCTGGTACCCCGACGTCTGGCTCGCCGCGGGCTGATTTCCGGGCATCTGGTACCCCGACGTCTGGCTCGCCGCGGGCTGATTCCCGGGCTTCCGGTATCCTGACATCGGACTTCCCGTCTTCCCGCTCTCGGAGCTCACATAAGTGAGTATCTCCGTGACATCCTCATCCGAAGCGAAAGGCGCGGTCTGCTCCACCCTCTCCGCCCAGGCTTTCGCCTGCTTCCTCTGAAGCTTCAGCTCCTCCAGAGCATCCTTCATCTGCCTTGCAGTCTGATAGCGCTCTTCCGGCCTGAACCGCACCGCCCTCCCGATGATCCGCGCCAGCTCCGCCGATGCGTGAGCCGGGGCCGGAAGTTCTCTCCCGGAGAGGCGCAGACCGTGCGCGCGCTCCGCATCTGAAGGGCGCAGCGTCCCTGTGCTGAGATCAATAAAAGGCCCTTTGTTCTCGTTGCAGAGCCGGTAAAGGACAAGGCCCAGGGCATAAATATCTACCGTCTGGTCATACTTGTCGGATGAAAAGATCTCCGGGGCCATGTAATCATACGTCCCCTTGCAGGACATTCCCCGGTCCGCCCTGCTCATGCGGGTCGCGATACCGAAGTCGCCGAGCTTATAGGCTCCGGTCTTCGGATGAAGGAAGATATTGGCCGGCTTGATATCCCTGTGGATCACGCCATCCATCTGGCAGTCGATCAGAGCGGTGCTGATATCGATGCCGAGGCTTATGATCTCCTCCTCCGCAAGCTGCCGGTTCTTCATGATCTCCTTGAGGCAGATCAGCCGCTCCATCCGGATAAAGATATCCCAGCCGATGGAATCCGTATGCTCGATGACCTTATAGTCCTCGACATTCACGATATTTGCCGTTCCGCGGTAATCCATCATCATCGAGATTTCCTGGATACACCCCTGAACGATCTCCCGGAAATATTCCCGCACCGACTGTTCGGAAAGACCCTCGGCCCGGACCTGATCGATTTCTTCCTCCCCTCCGGGGATCGTCATCACTTTGATCGCGGAATAATACTTCTTGCCGGCGTCGGATCTGGCTGCGCTGTACACTTTTCCGTATGAGCCTCTCCCGAGCGGTCCCTCAATGGTCCATTCCGGCCAGAAATCTTTTATTTTCTCAATCGCATCCATACTTTTTCCCCCTGCAGGAAATGTTGAGGCACTATTTATGAGAACTGCTTCGAGATTCTCATAATCATAATTCGGACGATAAATCAGCCTTTTTATCGAAAGTTCCTTTCGGAACTTCCTTCCGGAACTTCCGATAAGATATATCGCGAACCTCATAATCATGATTCGGCCCGAATCTATTCGGCGGGCTGCGTCTCACTCCTTATGCGGAACGCGCACACGAACCTTCTCCGGTCTCCAAAATCCGCCAGCGGGCAGGTAAAGGGCTGCTCCGAGGAGACCCTGTCGATCCCTTCCGGAGTGAAATGTCCGCAGTCGTATTTACTGCATATCTGCGTCACCGGGTCATACTCCACAAGGACAAATGTGTGCCAGGTATACTTCGGTTCTCCGTCTGTTCCGTCATCCTGCAGCACGATATCTCCCCGCATGAGCTTTGACGGGTCATTGATCTTTATAAAACCGTGTGTCACCAGATACTGCTCCTCTGTGAGATCTCCGGACACGATCTGCATGCCTCCCTGCGGCTGATCCGTGTATCCCAGATCCCAGAGCGCTCTCGCGATCAGTCTGTCACAGGCGATCAGACCGTCCTCGCAGGGCGGCAGAGTGCCTGAATTTCCATACTCAAACCCATTGTCATGTGCCATCCGATAGACCGAGGCAACGGAGGCGATGAAATCCTCAACGCCGAAGGGACAGTAGTCGACCACCGACTCCAGGGGCGGTTCAAGGTACTCATAGACCGGCCTGCCGTCCGCCATATAGAGGACACCGTCGACCTCGTACTCCCCGGAGGCCGTTCCCCCGGAAGCTCCCTGGCTGCCTGAGGGATCCGTTCCGGAATTATCCGTACGGCTCTCTCCCGCGCCGCCTGGCCCGGTCTGACTCTCCCCGGTGCCGCCTGTTCCGGTCTGACTCTCCCCGGTGCCGCCCCTTCCGTTCAGACTTCCCCCGTTCCCCGGAGCACCTTCTGTCCGGCCGGCGTTTCCGGTGCCGCCGCTCCCGGTCTTATTTTTTCCTTCGGAGCTGCCGTCTTTCGTGCCGCTGTCCGTCCCATCCGATGCAGTGCTCTCACGAATCTTTCCCGGATTTCCTGACGCGGAATCCGCAAAATTGAGAGAGCGGACGCTTAAGAAAGCGATGACTGCGATAAGAATCACGCATAAGCCCGACAGAGCTCCGATCAATATGTTTTTATTCTTCATCTTTTTTCCCTGTAAGTACAAGTCTCGCTCGCGAGACTTGGCGCGGGATTCAAGATCAGCGTCAGCTGATATCTTCCAGACCGAATCCCTGCGCATCCTCGCGGAGCGTTTATCGGAAGCTGCAAAGCATATTTCGAAAAAAGGCAGATTTGCTGGCCGAATTATTTATGAGGTTCGCAAAGCAGCCCCGCATGTATATTCATCATTGTATCACATCCTGTGCATAAAAAGCAGAGGATTACGAGTGTCTCTTCTGCCGCCCTGTTGACGCAAAAATAAAAATCAACTATCATAAATGAGCAGGCGACGTCCAAAAGACACCGTCCCGAAAAGTATTTGACATCCAGTGAACAACCCGGAAAGGCCGCTCCCGATCTTCTCCGGTCGAACATCATCGCAAAGGAGTCCGTTCCATGAAAAAAATGATCATCTCTCTCGTCAGTGTAGTCTCTATCTGCGCGATCGCGATCACCGCGCTCAGCGTACCGTCTGACCATTTCGATTAACTGCTGCAGCGAAACAAAAGGACCTTCGGCATCCGGAAAATGCAAAACCGGAATGCCGAAGGTCTTTTTTATTCTCGTGATAAAAGAAGATCTTCTCAGGAGCTGCGAAGCAGCTTTCGAGAAAAAGACCGATATATCGGCCGTATTAAGATCATGCGGTCCGCGAAGCGGTTCCTGTAATACGTCCTCCGGTCTGCATGGCTTGATGTTCTGCACGAATAATCCAATCGAATTTCTTACAACATTCCGACTATCAAATCCATTGGATTGATTGTTATAAAAAAGGCAGCGTCGGCATCCTGCAAATCAAGCCGGACGCACCTTTTTATCTCAGTGGGATTGTAATTGCTGCCTGACGGCAGCCCGCGCACCGCGCCAGGTCCCGCAGAACGGGACTTGAGCAAAGGAGGAAATTATGAGAAGAACCTGGGTCATGGCATTTTTCATCGGAACAGCCCTGATTGCCGCATCCTGCGGACAGGATACGGTGGAATCCGGAAAAGCGGAAAATGGGACCGTACAGAACGGCAGCGAAGGAAAAGGCAGTATCGATGCAGACGCTTCGGCATCCGGAGCCGCTTCGAAAGAAGATGGAGGTCAGGCGGGAACACCCGGATCCGGCATCGCCGGAGGTCAGACAGAAGGTTCCGGATCCGATGCCTCCGGAAATCCGGCAGAAGGTTCCGGATCCGCAGGAACGGCTGCCGGTAAAGAGAAAACCACTGAGAAAAAACAGGCCTATACCGTCACAGATACCCGCTTTGAATATTACCTGAATACGATCGGCCAGGTCGAATACCATGCACTGGTCGAAGTAGAGAACACCGGTGAGGATCCCCTGTATCTGCAGGGCGCAGTCTTTGATTTTGAGGACATGGAAGGGCACCTTGCCTGGACCGAGGATTTCATTTCCTCCTGCCCGAATGTGATCGGTCCGGGAGAGACGGGATGGTTCTACAACAGTATCGGTGCTTCCGGAACGAGCACGATAGACGCTTCCGCGGAGTACCGGTTCATCCCGAACCTCACGGTCGTAAAGTCCAACGCGGATCCGGTCTTCTACGAGACGAGCGACACGTCCCTTTCAACGAACGCACTCGGCTACCCGACCGTCACGGGGAGAGTTCTCAATACGACGGAGAAGGCAGATCCGCTCGTCAATCTGCAGGTCGTTTTCTATGGTGATGACGGGAAAGTCATCGGGATCTCCGGCATGACGATGATGGATCTGGGACCCGGCGAGCAGAGGAGCTTTGAGATCACGGGACTCGACCTGTCCTCGAGCGTGCGGGAAGAGGTGATCTCGGATTACAGGGTGTTCGCGAGCAAGGCCCATTTTCAGGTTTGAATGCGGCCGGATAAAGCCTGCCGGATGATATCAGGCAGCGTATTCCAGCTAAAGAAGATTTCGATAACGCTTCGGCGTCCTACCCACCGTGCAGAGTGCGAAAAAGCTGTTGACATGTCGCTTGTCGAATTGCTTTCAGTGCGGATTGACACCTTATATGACACCAATTATAATTAAACGGAGGCTCCCTATGTCAAAGTGGGACAAACTGCTTTCCAGACTGCTTTCTCTGGATAAGAACATGCGGTTCAATGAGCTGCGGAAGATTTTGGAGAGTTATGGCTACATAATGAACACACCCGGCAGCGGAAGCAGTCATTATACATTTCGAAAGAAAGGGAAGAATCCAATCACCATTCCAAAACATGACCCAATTAAAACGGTATATGTAGAAATGGTCAGAGTAGTCGTTGAGGAGGAGATGAGCCATGAAGACAGTTGAGTATTATATGAATCTGCCTTACCGTCTTGAAATCCTGCCGGACCCGTACGAAGGAGGATATGTGGTTCGATATCCGGATTTGCCGGGCTGTATTACAGTCGGTGATACGATGAATGATGCGCTCGCCAATGCAGAGGATGCAAAGCGCACGTGGATCGCAGCGGCTATTGAAGACGGCCTCGAAATTGCTGAACCGGATTCGCCTGACAATTATTCCGGGCAGTTTAAGCTGCGGATCCCAAAAAGCCTGCACCGGTCACTGGCTGAACATGCAAAAGCGGAAGGAACAAGCATGAACCAGTACTGCGTGTATCTGCTGTCACGCAATGATGCTTTAAGACACAAGTACTGATTTCAGTCAAAAAGCGGCTGTCGCAGTAAGACAAATCACCCCTATATATGGCAGGTGTCATATGCAAATGTCTGCCATATATAGGGGTGACCTCGTCTAATGCGACAGCCGCCTTGAGGTCTCCCTCTCTTTATTTACCTGCCCTGCAGCCTAAATCACGTACAGGCCGGTCACTGTGTATCCACCGATGTGCCCACCACGCGCCTTACGCGGAGAACGCCCTCGATCTCCCTGAGTCTCTCGACGGTATCTACCGGCATCGGGGAGGACAGGTCGATCAGCGTATACTCATAATTGCCCTTGACCTTACTCGACAGATTCTCAATATTCAGGCCGTGCTTCCCGAAGAAGGACGTGATCTGGGAGAGCATATTCGGAATATTGTGATGCAGGATCGCTACACGGGCTGCCGTCTGGCAGACCCCGGCATTGAGATCCGGATAATTCACGGAGTTCTTGATATTGCCGTTGTCGAGATAGTCCTGAAGCTGCTTCACTGCCATGATCGCACAGTTCTCTTCCGCCTCCTCGGTCGACGCACCGAGGTGCGGGAGAACGACCGCATTCTTCATCTTTGCAGAGAGCGGATTCGCAAAGTCCGTCACGTAGCAGCGGACCTTTCCGGACTCCAGTGCCTCCGCCATCGCCTTCTCGTCGACCAGCTCGTCGCGGGCGAAATTCAGGAAGCGGACGCCGTCTTTCATTTTCGCGATTCCCGCCGCATCGATCATGCCCTTTGTGGATGCCATGAACGGAACGTGGATCGTGATAAAGTCACTCTTTTCGTAAAGCTCATCGAGCGTCTCGACATAGTTGACCGCGCGGGACATATGCCAGGCCGTGTCGACGGAGATATACGGATCATATCCGTACACTTTCATGCCGAGCTGGACTGCCGTGTTCGCGACCTGTGCGCCGATCGCGCCAAGCCCGATCACGCCGAGAGCCCTGCCGTACACTTCATTACCGGAAAATGCCTTCTTGGCCTTCTCAGCTGTCTTCTTGATCTCCGGATCATCGGCGTGGTCTCTGACCCACATCGCCCCTCCGACCACATCGCGCGCTGCCAGCATCAGACCGGCGATGACAAGCTCCTTGACGGAATTCGCGTTCGCGCCCGGCGTGTTAAAGACGACGATTCCTTCCTCCGCACAGCGCTCGATCGGAATATTGTTCACACCCGCTCCTGCGCGGGCGATCGCACGGAGCTCCGGCGGGAACTGCATTTCCTTCATATCCGCTGAACGCACCAGTACGCCGGCCGCCTCGTCGATCGTGTCGACCAGTGTGATACCGGAACGAAATCTGGAAAGTCCGACCTCGCTGATATTGTTCAGACAGAAAACCTTACGATCTTTCATAATAATACTTCTCCTCTTTTAAAACATATCTGATCATCCTGACGGATGTCATTGCCTCGCATCGCAGCCGGGCTCCTTCCGGATGACCGGTTCCGCCATGGTTCTGTCTGTGAAGATTTACCATCCCCACAGTACCTGGCCGTCCGCCGCCGAGACCGTGATCTGTCCGGCCGTCCACGCACCGCCGTCCTGGCCGTTCGCTATAAGATTCACGGTGTAGGATCCATCCGGAGAATCCGGGACGGATTCGATCTCGATCGAATAGTACATCGGATATCCGTTGTCCTCATAAGTCTCCCCGGAGTAATGGCCCCAGTAACTCTCGCCTATGGAAATTGCCTGCTCCACGGTGATCATTCCTCCGGTCCGCTCCGCTGCCTCTGTCGGCGCAGGTGCAGGGTTCTCCTGGCTTCCGGGAGCCGTTGTTCCGGCAGCCGGTGCCGCCGGTGTGTCAGAGGACGCCGCCCGCACTGCGGAACCAGTCTCGATCATCTGCGGAAGGTACTTCGCAAGATCCTGATATTCCGTCTCAAGCTCGCTGATCGTCATATCATAGGGACGGTCACCGGGCACGATTGCCGTCAGGCTGTTGCCGGTGCTGAGCATCGCGATCGTTTTCAAAGTGTCATTCGTCTTGATCGTGATCACGGAACCGTCGATGTCTGTCGCATTATTGATCTTGCTGCTGTCGACGATGGTCAGAAGCGTCCCGTCCTGCCCGTTCTCCACGCAGAGCCTGCACCGGAATACATCTCCGTTCTCCGTATTCTCGACCGTGTACCGGTCATTCCAGCTCTCTGGGATCGTGATCTGATATCCCATCGGGCTGACATAGGCTGTGCTGTTCCCGAAATTATAGACCTCCGGTGTCGGCTCCGCCGTAGGGGTCGGCGATGCGGTCGGTGTAGGTTCCGCCGTGGGCGTCGGCGTCGGTGTGACAGACGGCGTCGGAGTCACTTCCGTCGCTCCGTCTTTGAGGATCAGCTCCTTTATGGAGCAGCCCGACAGAAGACTTCCCATAATCGCGGCGGAAATCAGAACAGCGGCAATTCTTCTCAGAGACTTTTTCATGACCGTTCTCCTTGCATGTTAAGCATGTACAGGCATCTGCGAAACTCATCGTGAAATCCGCATATACAGTGTATTATACTGAACTCCGGGCTTAAAGGAAAGAGCCTTTTTCTCTGCATGCTGCGGAATGAGATGAAAAAACCGGGACTGCATTCACGCAGTCCCGGCCGCAAATTCTGTTGCCGTTCTTTATCTCAGTTCTCTCTCAGCTTCCTTCCGGAGACCTTGATATACTTAAGGACCTCTTCCGGCGTCGGCATCACGCAGAGCGCGCCCTTTCTCGTCGTGACGAGGGAAGCAGCCGCGTTGGCAAAGGTCAGGAGCTCCTTCAGCTGTGCCGCATCCATCTTGAGGCCATACTTCAGCACGTGATGAAGCGCACTCGCGCAGAATGTGTCTCCGGCTCCTGTCGTCTCGATCGTGCGCGGATTCAGGAAGCCTTCCTCAAAGACCTCGACCCCGTCACAGTAAGCCTTGCTGCCGTTCGGCCCGAAGGTCGCGAACACGAGCGGGATCTTATACTCCTCAATGATCTTGTGGATCCCGGCGTCCAGATCTTCCTCGCCGGTCATGAATGTGATCTCGTTGTCGGAGATTTTCAGCACATCGCACTGGGAGAGACCGTACGCAATCTTTTCCTTTGCCTTCTCCTCGGAATCCCAGAGAGGCGGGCGAAGATTCGGATCGAAGGAAATGATGCATCCGCTCTCCTTCGCGATCCGCAGAGCTTCGATCGTAGCAGCCTCGACGCCTTCGTCAGTCATGGAGAGCGTTCCGAAATGGAAGATCTTCGCGCCTTCGATCACATCCTTATGCTCGATGACCTCCTCTTTCGTAAGCATGATGTCTGCGCCCGGCTTGCGGTAGAACGAGAAATCTCTGTCTCCGTCCGGAAGCTTCTCTACAAAGGCCAGCGTCGTGTGGATAACATCGTCCATCATGAGCGCGCTCATGTCGATCCCCTGTTCCTCTGTTCTCGCCTTCAGCATTCTTCCGAACATATCATTGCCGACCTTGCCGACGAAAGCGACTTTCCTGCCGGCCTTATTCAGCATCGCCAGAACATTGCAGGGGGCTCCGCCCGGATTTACCTCGAGAAGCTTGTTTCCCTGTTCCGAAAGTCCGCTCTCTGTGAAATCAATAAGGAGCTCGCCCAGTGCCGTAACATCATACTTTTTTTCAATGCCCATCCTGCTCTACCACCTTTCATTTAGAAAATCTGAGGATCCCGGGCCCTTTGAAGCGCCGCGGCATCCACTTCCTTATCCGATAAAGTAAGCTGTGTTCATTATACCATCAGAGCGCCCTGTTTATCCATGTTTTCTGTGCAATAATACTTAAAAAAGCAGATTTTTTGTCGCACAGGAAGTCCGGCGGGGTTTTGTACAGGGGACCAAAGCAGGCAAGCCTGCAAAGGCTCCCCTGCCCCTCACTCCTGAGGGGCTTGACTGCTTTGTGAACAGCAGGATCCTGATCTTACCGGGGCCCGTCGGCAGGACAGGCTTTTACGGAAAACTTCTCTTTACAGCCAGTGAGCGCGGAGCTCCTCACCGGAGACCGGTGACAGATAGGCCGGTGCAATGTCGAAGACTGTCTTTCCGCCCGTCACGCCCTCCGCGTTCAGCCGGACGACGGCCCTCGCATACGCGGCGAGGACGGAACCCGTGAACTCCGGATTGGAATCGAGCTTCAGGCTGTACTCGATGACATGCTTCATGCCCTTCGTGCCGGTCTCGCCGGAATAAATGACGGAACCGCCGTGCGGAAGCCCCGCATGCTTCTCCTTCATCTCCTCCATGGAAATGAACGTCACCGTCGTGTCATAATCCGCGAAATAGTTCGGCATCGTCTTGATCTCATTCTCGATCCTGGCGAGATCCGCCCCTTCCTCCGCCACGACATAGCACTCTCTCGTGTGCTTCTCGCGTGTCGTGAGCTCCGGATTCTCACCCGCTCTCACACGGTCAAGCGCTTCCGGGACCGGGACCGTGTACTGGCGCGCATCGACAACGCCCTCGATCCTGCGGATCGCATCGGAATGTCCCTGGCTTACGCCTTTGCCCCAGAATGTATAGTCTCTGCCGCCCGGAAGGATCGAATGTGCGTAGAGACGGTTCAGTGAGAACATGCCCGGATCCCAGCCGCAGGAAATGAGGCCGACCTTGCCTGCCGCCTTCGCAGCTGCGTCGACTGCGCTGAAATGCTTCGGGATATTCGCGTGTGTATCAAAAGAATCGACGACATTGTAAAGTCCGGCATATTTCGGAGTCATCTCCGGAAGATCCGTAGCGCTTCCGCCGCAGATGATGAGCACATCAATGTCTTCCTTTCCGCCTTCGAGAGCATCTGCATGCTTTACCGCGGCGCCCGGCGTGCAGATCGAGAGAGCTGCCGGGTCTCTTCTTGTGTAGACTGCGGCAAGCTCCATGTCTTCATTTCTGTTGATCGCAGCTTCCACACCGCGTCCGAGGTTGCCGTAACCGAGAATACCTGCTTTCATAATAATCCTCCTTAATACGCTGCGCCTGCGGCGCAGGGCCTTTTTATCGAAAACTGCTTCGCAGCTTCCGATAAAAACATATTACAGGAGCCGCTTCGCGAACCCTGTAATCGTAATTCAACCGATAAAAACATATTATACAACATATCCGGGCTTATCGGAAGTTGCAATACAATTTTCGTTCCGGAAGGATTCGGCATCCCTGCCGCGCTGCGCAGGGTACGAAGCGGAACTTCCCCCTCAAAAAAATTCGGAAGCCCCGCGAAGGAGCTTCCGATCAAAAAAGGACCGCCGGTCCAAAGTATCCTGTTTTCATTTTACGGCAGAAGTCCGGGAACTGCCGTTTTCTCAGTTCAATACCGAGTGATGCACCACCGGTGCTTCCCGGTCGAGTGCCTTGAAATTATACCCCATATCCGTGAGCAGTTCGATCACGCCCGGAAGGGCTTCCCAGGTCGTATCCTTCCCGTTCCCGTCGTGCAGGAGAAGCACCATGGTGTTGGGATCGACCTTGACCGCATTGGCACAGACCTCCTCCACCGTCACAGTGGATCCGTCCGCAACGCTGTTGTTCCAGTCCCAGTACTGGTAGCCGCGGGCGATCACGTCCTCCGAGAGGATGCTCATGATCCCCTGCGAGTAATGCGCGGAGATCGTATTCGAAGCTCCGCCCGGGAACCGGATGAAGCAGGGCACAAAGCCGATCTGGGCCTCGACGATCTCGCCGATCTGGCCAAGATCCTGATAATACGCGTCGACCGACGCGTAGACCTGCTCGTAATCATGGCTGTATGTGTGCAGTCCGATCGTATGTCCTCTTCTGAATGCCTCCCCGATATAATCGTAATACTCCGGATTCTGTCCGGTCACGAAGAAGGTCGCCTTCACCCCGTACTGATCCAGCACGTCGAGAACAGCCGGCGTGAGGTAGGACGGGCCGTCGTCAAAGGTCAGATAGACGGTCTTCTCTCCGCTCTCCGTGTCATAATTCCAGTCTGTCTTTCCCGGATCCACAGCAAAGGAGCTCCTGTCGGAAGCCGCTTCCTGCGCTCCCGCCTCATCCGCCGCGGGCACGTTCTCTTCCGCGCCGGGCGCTGTGCTGCCGGCCTCAGCGGACTGAGCCGCAGTCCCGGCTGCCTCTCCGGCAGATCCGTTCCCGGCCTCCTGCACCGTCTGGGCACTTTCCGTGCTCTGACTTTCTACTGCATTCTGTCCCTTCCCGCAGCTCCGCACGAAAATGGCGACAGCAATCAGGATCAGAATGACCCCGGCGGTAATGATGATCGAGCCGATGCGTTCCCGCCTTGCGCGCTTTTCTGCCTCGCGCTTCTCCGCCCGCCGTCTTGCACGCTCTTCCGCCGCAGCTTTCTCCGGGTCGACCTTTTTCTTCTTTTTCTTCTTGCCGGTCTTCTTCGACCCTTCTCCCTTTTTCTCTACAAAGCTGTAGGTAGGAGCATCCTCCTCCGGCTCGCTTTCGTCTTCCGGATCCTGATCCAGCTCTGTAAAGTCGTCTGTCGGATCCTGATTCAGTTCCGCAAAATCATCTGTCAGATCCTGATCCAGTTCCGCAAAATCATCCGTCAGCTCCTGATTCATTTCTGTGGAACGATCTTTCAGATCCCGGTCTTTTTCCATAGATCAATCCCCCTCTTTCCTGATCATGGCACGCCAGGCCCTTTATCTGCGCCGTTCGTGTCATGGTGCATTGTCTCACGAATACGCGGCGCCGACACCGCCTATGTGCCGCGCCGCGTATACAATGATCCATCCTGTATAGTGCGGCGGCTGTCCGCCGCAGTCTCTTTATGACGGGATCACGACCGGTGTGATCCTGGTCGGATCAAAGAAGCTCTCGATGTCGTGAACGCCGATGGCTTCAAAATCAGCGACCGCGCTCGGCACGCCGGTCATCGCCTGATACAGCCTGAAGCCGTCGATATTGATCCTGCCCGTGCGGACATAATTGTCTCTGATCTGCGTCCAGACGGGTACGCTTCCGTCGACATTGGCGTAATAGTTATAGCCCACGCTCTTAAAATACGCGAACTTCTCGTTGTCATAGGAGTAATCCTCCGCACCGCACAGGTCTGTGCCGTGGGCGAAGATGATGGTGTCCGTCGCCCCGACGATCGGTGCGACCGTATTCATCCACTTCTCGTTGTCCTCCTGCAGCGCTTCCGCGGAGGACGTATTGACGCGCCTGTGTCCCCATGTGTGGCTCGCGAACTCATAGCCTTCGGCCTTCAGTGCCTCCGCGATGACCGTCGCGTCCGCCACATCCTGATCAAAGTTGAACTCGGGATGCTGATCCAGCCAGACCGCCTGGTTCGCGTCCAGATGCTCCGGATCCCGTGTAAGGTAGACCGAATCCGTCCTGTAGCCGAACACGCCGTTGTAGCCGGTCAGAGCGATCGTGCAGTGCCTGTTGTGGTAGGAGAAGTCCGGATGTGCATCGATAAAGCTGGAGAGAAGGGGGACGACGTCGTAATCGCCGACCAGCGTCTCGCCGTTCTCGTTGATGTATTCGCACTTCACCCTGCCGTTCTCATCGAGGACCAGCTTCGAGGCGATGCCCTGGTTCTCATATGCGTGATAATAGCTCAGGTCGTCCTCGGACATGATGACCGGGTGCTTGCCGGGCGGCAGCATGAGGTTTTCATTTTTCTCAAAATGAACGTTCCCGTTCTCATCTGTATACTCGTTCACGAGGTCGTGCATCGAGACGAGGACACAGCCGTAGTCATACATCTGCTGCGTGATATTGTTGAACTCGTTGACGGAGCACATCCAGGCGTTGTTGTCATTTGCGACGAAATCGCCGGAGATCGCCGGATCGAATCCGCGCGAGTCATTGAGGAGCGAATGATAGAACACATGCGGGATCTGCTCGACGTCGTACGGGATGCAGGTCGCCTTCGTGTCGTTATAGCGCTGGATCGCGGCCATATAGTCCGCATTGGTCTCATATCCCGGCTGGGACTCTATGTACGCGATCGCGCCGTCGTAGTCGTACATGGCAGCCATCCTGTCCGAAGCCGCAAGGACTGCGTCAGCGGGAGCAGGCGCTGCTTCCGGCTGTGCCGCAGGCTGAGCCTCGGCTCCTGCCGCAGTGCTCTCCGCGCTGCCTGCCGTCCCGGCCGGGTCAGCAGTCTGTACGCTCTGCGTCTCCTGCGAGACCGCGGCGGCCGGTGTGCCGGCCTCATTCTTTTTTGCTTTTCCGAGCGACCGCGCAAGGAGGATAATGACAACGAGCAGAGCGATCAGGGAGATCACGATGATCCCGGTGAGGATCATTTTCTTCTGCTTCTCCTGCCTCTCGCGCTCACGCTTCTCGCGGGCTCTTCTGCGCGCTTCCCGCTCCTTCGCCGCGCGCTCCTCCTCCGTCATCTGTCCGGAAGACTGCCTCGTCCGGCGTGGTGCCTGCCCGCCGGCTGCCGTTCCCGCAGCCCGCTTCGGAGTCCGGACCGCATCCCCTTCCGCAGGCCTTTTCTTCTTTTTCTTCGGAGCCTCAGAGCCCTGAAGGTTTCTGTCCTCAGCCATCATGAATACCTCCCCATACATGTAAACTATCCGGGCCGTGCCGGCCCGAGAAATTCTCCTGTCTTCTACTTTATAACAAATTTCGAAAATGAAAAAGTATTAACGCAAAACAATGGCAAAAAACCGTGTTCCGGCCGCAAGATCCGGGGGTACGACACACCTTTTTTGCAGTGACTGCCGCCACTTTCAAAAGTTCAAATTCCGTTGAAGACTATAGGGGCTTGCATTATAATTTATAGTTAGAGGCTTTGCATCATTTTTCATTCACCGATACAGTTGGAGGCAGACATGGAGCTTATAAATAACCGATACGAACTCATACGGATCATCGGAAAAGGCGGCTTTGGGACGACCTGGTACGCCCGGGACGTGAAGCTTGACATGCCTGTCGCCGTCAAGGAGCTGTCGGATACCGAGCCTTCCCGGAAAGCAAAATTCCTCCGTGAAGCCCGCACGCTCGCCCGCTTCGCCCGTGAGCCCGGCATCGTCAATGTCCGCGACTATCTGGAATACAACGGCAAAGCCTATATGGTCATGGAATATCTGGACGGCGCCGACCTGAATGCGAAGATCGCCGAAGGCGGGCCGATCTCATTCGACGCAGCCTGCGAGCTTCTGCGTCCGGTCATTCAGATCCTCGGAAAGCTCCACGCGGAGGGCATCATCCACCGGGACGTGAGCCCCGACAATATCCGCATGCAGAGCGACGGCACGATCAAGCTGCTGGATTTCGGAGCCGCCTGGAACACCACCACGCCGGCAAACGCCACGACGACGATCACGGTGAAGCCCGGCTACGCGCCTTATGAGCAGTATGCGGGAAAGGAACAGCAGGGTCCGTTCACAGACGTATATGCAGTCTGCGCGACGCTCTACAAGTGCATCACCGGAGTGACGCCTCCGGACGCGCTGAAGAGGGCTTTCTACGATGAAATAAAAGCCCCGTCTCTTCTCGGTGCAAGGATCACGCCCGCCGGGGAGGCGGTCCTTCTGAAGGGACTTGCGGTAAACCCGCCCGACAGGATCCGGACCATGGAGGAGCTTATGCGCCGCTTAGACGAGGCGGTCGGAAAACATGCTCCGGAGAGATCCGGGGCCTTCAAGAGTTCCATGGGAAGCACAGGAAGTGCCGGATCTTCGGGCGGCCGCGCTTTTAAGAGCTCTGTCGGACGGCGGAGTCCGGAAGATGGCAGCGCACTGAAAAATTCTGTCGGGAAAGGAAATTCGAAAGAAATCAGCAGGACGCAGGATCATTCCACACAGGGGTATGGTCCCGAAAAGTATGCGCAGAAGAACCGGACTGCACAGGGGTACGCTCCGCCAAACTATGCATCTGCAGGGCAGGCCGCACAGGGATACG
>CAMOXU010000005.1 GCA_946629525.1 uncultured Clostridia bacterium | reverse complement strand
TGGCTCAGACAAAGGAGCACATCCTTCTTGCCCGCCAGGTCGGTGTTCCGGCTATGGTCGTTTTCATGAACAAGTGCGACATGGTCGATGACGAAGAACTTCTTGACCTTGTCGAGATGGAAATCACAGAGCAGCTCGAAGAGTATGAGTTCAAGGATTGCCCGATCATCCGTGGTTCCGCTCTGAAGGCTCTTGAGGATACAGAGAGCACATCTGAGTGGGCTGACAAGGTCATGGAGCTTATGGATGCAGTCGATGACTTCATTCCGGAACCGCTTCGTGAGACAGATAAGCCGTTCCTTATGCCGGTCGAGGACGTTTTCACGATCTCCGGACGTGGAACAGTTGCTACAGGCCGTGTAGAGCGTGGTATGCTGAAGCTGAATGACCCGGTCGAGATCCTCGGCGTTCGCGAAGGCAAGAAGACATCTGTTGCTACAGGTATCGAGATGTTCCACAAGCTGCTTGACTACGCAGAAGCAGGCGACAACATTGGTGTCCTTCTTCGTGGTATTGAGCGTACAGGTATCGAGCGTGGCCAGGTCGTTGCTAAGCCGGGCACAGTTACATGCCATACAAAGTTCACAGCTCAGGTCTACGTCCTGACAAAGGATGAAGGCGGCCGTCATACTCCGTTCTTCAACAACTATCGTCCGCAGTTCTACTTCCGTACAACGGACGTAACTGGCGTTATCACTCTTCCGGAAGGAACAGAGATGTGCATGCCGGGCGACAACGTCGAGATGACAATCGAGCTGATTCATCCGATCGCTATGGAGCAGGGTCTTACTTTCGCTATCCGTGAAGGTGGCCGTACAGTCGGTTCAGGCCGTGTTGCTACAGTTATCGAATAATTTCGAAGCTGCCTGAGGCTTATCAGGAAATCTATGATCATCAGGATCCCCGTCACTCGAAGTGGCGGGGATCTTTTTAATGTAATAGGAAACTTCGTTTCCTATTACATTAAAACGCTCCGCGAGGATGCGACTGGTGCGCATCTGAAAGTGCAAGCTGACGCTTGCGCGCACCAGCGCGCAAAGAGCCGCAATGCGGCTCTTTGTTCCTTGTGGCGCGAATTCCCGCGGCTTTCTGTTATCAGAACAGCCTCGCGGAACTTCCGATAAGATCAGGTATGAGATGCCTGCGCAGAGGAAGAACAGGGAGTGATGCGATGAAGATAGTCTGTTTCGGCGATTCCAACACATATGGCTTTGACCCGAGGCTGGGAAGCACCGGCCGGTACGAAAGAACCGGGCGCTGGACCGGGATCCTGGACGCGATGCCCGGGTTCTCCGTGGTCAATGAAGGGCAGAACGGGCGGTGCATCCCGAGTACCGATGCAGGATATGCGTCCCTGGCACATGCTCTCAAACGGAACCCGGATGCGGATGTTTTCATCCTGTTCCTGGGCACGAACGACCTCTTTATGATCCGGGGAATTACCGCGGAGGGGATTGCGGACAGGATGCGGAGCGTCTTTCAGAATGTTCCCGCACTCCGCGAGTTCACCCGTGAGGAGGGAAAGCATACGCTGATCGTATCCCCGGCAAAGCCCTCTGACCAGGTGCTTTTTTACGCGATGGCCGGCATTCCGAACGGTCAGACGAAGGAAAGCGCCGCTGATGTTCTGAGGAGGCTTCCCGGAGCGCTTCGGACGTGTGCCCGGGAGTTCGGAGCTTATTTTGCCGATGCGGGAGAATGGGACATTCCGCTGTCCTATGACGGGATCCATTTTTCGGAGGAAGGGCACAGGTGCTTTGCGAAGCATATGGCGGATGTTCTGAAAGGACTTTCATGACTGCTGCTTAAGCCCGGATGGACGTATGGTTTCATTTTTCTTGTAATTTCATTCGTCCTAATGCAAAATAGAGGTGGGACAGGAATCCCGGAAGATGCGGCAGTTCCCGTGGAGTGGAGCGTTCGAAGGCACCCGCCAGGAAAAGCGGCAGGAGGAGAATACATGTACGAGATCTACTGTGTGGAAGATGATGACAATATAAAGGAGCTGATCGTCTATACGCTCGGCGTCACCGGCTTTAAGGCCAGGGGCCTTCACGACGGGAAAGCGCTCTCTGAAGCACTCGACGATTCGGAGAACAGTCTGCCGGATCTGATTCTTCTGGACATCATGCTTCCGGGCGAAGACGGCATTTCCATTCTCCGCAGGCTGAAGGAGGATATGCGCTGCAAGGCGATCCCGATCATCATGCTGACGGCCAAGGGAGCGGAGTACGATAAGGTCCAGGCGCTCGATCTCGGAGCGGATGATTACGTCACAAAGCCTTTTGGCATGATGGAGCTGGTCTCGAGGATCAAAGCGGTCCTCCGGCGTGCGTCCTCCTACTCGAAGGATGATACCGTGCGTTTCGGCAGGCTGGAGATCAGCGAGAAGAAGCGCTCCGTGCTGGCGGACGGAGAGCCGGTCGTTCTGACGAACAAGGAATTTGAACTGCTGAACCGCCTGATGCGCAATCCGGAGATCGTTCTGACCCGTGAGCAGCTTCTGGACGCGATCTGGGGACATGATTTTTCAGGGGAGTCCAGGACTCTGGATGTGCACATCGCGACGCTCCGCCAGAAGCTGGGAGCTGCGGGCGAGGTGGTCGAGACGATCCGCGGTGTCGGCTACCGGTTACGGGAGAAATAAAATGCAGAGAAGAATTCAGCGCAGCATGGTCGTACTGGTCACAGTGGCCATGCTGGTTTCTTATTTCGGGGCAGTTGTTGCCATGTATCAGCAGATCGTTGAGATCATGGAGCAGGAGGTCGAACAGGATGTGGTCTATATCAGTACAGGTGCGGACCACTACACGGACGAGGATCTCCGGGAAATTGACAATACGCTGGGAAGTACCAGAGTCACGCTGATCTCTCCCTCGGGGGAGATCCTCTATGATACCTATGGCGATCTGGCTCTGGAGAATCATTCCGACCGTCCGGAGATTCAGGAGGCCTTTCGTACAGGGAAGGGAAATGATATCCGCTTTTCGGACAGTCTCGGCACCATGATGTTCTATGCGGCCAGGAGGACGGATGAAGGAAATGTACTGAGAGTCTCCAAGGAGATCCGATCCTCGTTCCGGATGGCGCTCCGGATCCTGCCTGCCATGCTGGCGGTCGCTGCATTTCTCTTTATATTTGAGTGGTTCTTCTCAAAGTGGCTGTCCCGAAAGCTTGTGGAGCCGATCAATGCGATCGACCTGGACGACCCGCTCAAAGATGAGATCTATGAGGAGCTTGCACCGCTCACTAAGAGGATCGATCATCAGAATCATCAGAAGGATGCGGTGGAGACGATGCGAAAGGAATTTTCGGCGAATGTCTCCCATGAACTGAAGACCCCGCTCACAACGATCTCCGGGTATGCGGAGCTTCTGAAAGAGGGGATGGTCCCGCAGGAAAATGTCCGGATGGTCGCGTCCAACATTTATCAGGACGTGCAGCGCATGGTGCGTCTCATCGACGATATTATCAGGCTGTCAAGGCTGGATGAGGGTGAGATCTCCGAATCGAAGGAGAATATTGAGCTTCTGGAACTTGCGGAGAATGTCTGCGGACACCTTTCGAAGGAGGCGGAGGATCACCGCGTGCGTCTTACCTGTGAAGGATCGCCGGTCAGTGTGCCCGGGATCCGGCACATTCTGGAGGAGATGATCTTCAATATTATTGAAAATGCGATCAAGTACAACAGACCCGGCGGATATGTGCAGGTGCAGACGGGATGCTTTTCGAATGAGATCAAGGTGAGCGTGCGGGATAACGGAATCGGAATTCCGAAGGAGGAGCAGGAGAGGATCTTTGAGCGCTTCTACAGGGTGGATAAGAGCCACTCCAGGGCGACCGGCGGGACCGGTCTGGGCCTTTCGATCGTAAAGCACGGAGCCCTTCTGCACGATGCGGAGGTGCGCGTCTTCAGTGAGGTGGGCAAAGGGACCGTGATGGAGATCGTCTTCAAAGGGGAGGATCCATCCGCTTCCTGATCCGTGTGCATTACAAAAGGGGAGGGTCCGCCCTCCCCTTGATTCATATGCATCTTTTTCTCAGTCCCTGCGCTCGTCTCCCCAGAAGAAGAGAGCGACCGTTCCCGGGCCGGTATGACTTCCGATCGTCGTGCCGATACTGTTGATGACGACTTTTCCGTTCAGCTTCGGGAAATGCTCCTCGACGAGATCGGCGACTGCCCTCGCGTCCTCGAGGCAGGCGGAATAGGAGATATAGCATTTTCCGGAGTAATCCGTGCCGTTGTCGGCATGTTCGATCATCTTGTCGACGATCGCCTTTATGACCTTTTTCTTTGTGCGGATCTTATAGCGCGGGATCAGACGGCCGAGATAATCGACGTTCATGAGCGGGCAGATGTTCAGGAGTCCGCCGATGAATCCGGAGGTCTTTGAGATCCGTCCTCCCCGGATGAAGAACGTGAGGTCCGAAGAGAAGAACCAGTGGTGAAGGCGGAGCTTGTTCTTCTCCGCGAAATCGGCGACATCCTCGAGGCTCCGCCCCTCGTCTCTGAGGTCGGCGAGCTTATCCATGAGGAGTCCGTAGCCTGAAGAAGCTGCGAGGGAGTCGACGATGATGATCTTTCTGTCCGGGTATTTGTCCGCCAGTACATCTTTCGCGAGGTTCGCGGAATTGAGGACGCCGGAGATGCCGGAGGAAAGAGTCAGGTGCAGAATATCCTTTCCTTCCTTCAGGAACGGCTCAAAGTATTCCAGAAATTCTTCGACATTTACCTGGGATGTTTTGGTGGATTTTCCGGCAGCCATCTCGCTGTAGAATTTATCGAACGGCATGGATTCGCCGAGATCGTCGGCGTATTCTTTCCCGTCGAGTTCGTAATGAAAGCAGATATACCTGATATCACGGTCGATAAAATGCTGTTTTGAAAGATCAGCAGTGGAGCAGCAGCTAAGCACATAATTAGACATTTTTCTTTTCCTTTCCAGTCCGGAGCAGTCTCATGAAGGCTCCGATCACAGATGATTTTTTTTCCTCTGCCGTGCGATGTGCAGATCGTAGAGCGGGGAACCGGTCTTTCCCGGCCTGGGAAAAGTACTTTCCGGGACGTCCAGGATCACATAATCACAGGCGTTGATGATCGTCGTTCCGCACGTATGTGTCCGCTCCCTCTGAAAATGACCGTACGCTTTGTGTACATGTCCGTGGACCATATACTTCGGCTTCCACTTCTCGAGGAGCGGATTGAAACAGTTGAATCCGCGGTGCGGGAAGTCATCCAGGTCTCCCCAGCCCTTTGCGGGGGCATGGGTGAGCAGAATGTCAAAGCCGTTCCGCAGAGTGGCCTGAAAATCCGCGCGGACGCAGCGCACCGCCATCTGGGCTTCCGAGTACATGTGCGGGCCTTCCCGATACCGGACCGAACCTCCGAGCCCGAGGATCCGCAGACCGTTGAAGTTGTAGATCTTGTTCTCGATGCAGATGCATCCGTTGGGCGGCTTCTGCGCGTAATGACTGTCGTGGTTCCCGTGAATATACAGGAGCGGAACGTTCAGCATGGTGACAAGGAACTCCAGATATGAGGATTTCAGGTCGCCGGCCGAGAGGATCAGCTCGACTCCCTCAAGGCGCTCGGGATCATAGTAGTCCCAGAGTATCTTTGATTCCTCATCAGCGATGAGCAGGATCTTCATATTAGCTCCTCAGACATCACGGAGATTTCCCGTGATATATCTTAGCGTTAACAGCGGATATTGTCCAGTCAGTTCTTATCGGATGCCTCGACACCGATGACGGATACGGTCTTCTTTGCGATATCGCTGACCTCGTCAGATGTGGGGATGGATCCGATCACGTTGTCGTTCAGCCAGTTCATCGTGATGATCTCCTCGTAGGTGAGAGGATCCGCGCCCTCCTCCCGAACGATCCCGTCCTGGCTGTGCAGCTCTCCGTCGAACGGATTGATGCGGCCCGTGGAAACACCCGCTTTCAACAAAGCGAGCGTCTTCCTGGAATAATAGGGAAGCCTGCTGGAGGTGATGATATCCAGCACGCCTGCGGACATTCCATACCAGTAGTTCAGGGAACGATCCTTTCTGGTGAGGGATTTCGCGTCAAAGGATCCGCTGAGAATGCTTTCCACGATCAGGGCAAAATACCGTCCCCAGTCAGTCATGGGCGCTGCAATCGTGGATCTGGTCCCGTCCTCCTCGATCCGGTAGAGTCCGAAGCGGTGCGCTTCATCGGTCGGTCGGATGTATTCCGGGCCCTGGATGATCACGATGCCGTCGTCGATCAGTTCCTTCTCCCAGTCGGTGTTCTCCAGGGACGACCACTTGAGGTAGACTCTGGATTCGGGACTTACCATGGCAGCCCCTATGGCAAATGCATTGATCTCGGCGATCGTACCGTAGATCGGGTAGCCGGCGCAGTAGCCGATCCGGTGATCGGGACTCAACGCTGCGGCAATCGCCCCCATCAGGAATTTGGATTCGTAGGTGCGGGCATAATAGGTGCGCACGGCGTTGACCGGCAGGTTCACGGAGCAGTTGAGAAAACGGATCTTCGGATACCGGATGGCAGCCTTCAGGGTCTCGCTCATCATGGAGGAGGACGTCGTAAAGATGACGTCCTCCTCATCCGCGACGGCGGCCTCGATTCCCTTCGCAACATCCTCATCCGTGAGGCAGTTCTCGATCTTGATCGTGTCGATAATGTCTCCGTAGATATCCTTCAGCTTGTTGCGGCCAAGCTCATTGCCGTATGCCCAGCTCGAGGTCTCTTCATTTTTCTCGTAGAGGAAGGCGATCTTCAGGGGCCTTTCGCTGGTGTAGACCGGGCCGCGGTGAAGAAGTTTCGAGATGCGGTCCGCGCGCGGCTCGCCGGCCATCCTGTCGATCATCTTCGGGTCATCGATCAGGGTGATCTTTTCCTCTCCGGAGTCTGTCAGGAACTCATTCCACAGACGGTCCATCTGCTGGCCGAGGGCTTCCTTCGAGATCTCCGAGATCGTGTGGAAGGAGAAGACAGACAGATAGACCAGGAATGCGTCCTCCGCCCAGAGTTCCGGATTTTTGTTCTTTGCGCGGAAGACCTCCGCGAATTTTCCGTAGGCATTCTTAAAATCGAGGATCAGATCATCCGGCCACGGGTTCACAAGGTCCTGCCCCAGCAGGGAAGCCAGCCTTGCATAGCATCCTTCCTGACTGAAGTTGAAGCCGAAGATCCCGGTGACATTGAAGAAATCGAGAAATTCGTAATAGATTTTGTTTTCCTTGACGTCGGTCTTCTTCGGGAGAACGCGGATCACGTTGGCGTGGATCGCGTAGGCCCCGAGATATTTCATGACGGAAACGCGCTTGTTTCCCTCCTCGACGTAGAACTGGTTCATGTATTCGTAGGCTTTGATCGGGTCTCTCAGCCCTTCCTCGACCTGGGAGTCGTAGAGATTGGACCACTTTAAGCCGAACTCCGAGCTGGCGGAAAGGATCGGCATGAAATTGTTGGCGAAAGCATTCTGCCGTCCGGCCGTCTTGGTGCCGACGATGAGGGAGAGGGGGATCTCCCGGAGACCGAGATCGATCTCGGCGGCGATATCGGTCTGTGAGACCATGCTGTCAAGGGACATCAGATATGGGTAGGTCCCGGTCAGGCGCGATTTGCGGCGGGCGTTATCGCCCAGCTTTTTGGCGTTATTATAATCAGTCTGCATTAAAATATTCCTCCTTCATACGATCCGGTCCGGGCGGAACCGGGGCGCGGGATCTGCGGCAGTTTTTTCGGAAATACGATACCGGCTCCCGCATTTCATGTCCGGCGCGGGCGTTACCAGGAAGCCCTTCCGGCGCATCCGCAGGGCAGGGCGAGATCCGTTCCCTCTACCGGAAGGCCGACCTCGTCCGCGATCACCGCGGCAGGCTTTCTGTCTGCAAGAACACTCTTCAGCATATAGGTCAGTACGCCGGGCTGCAGGCCGGTCGTGTAGGAATTCAGCAGGAAAAAGAGCGGTTCATCGGAGAGGAGCTGTGCGGTCAGTCCGAGGAAGTCGTAGATCGTATCCTCGAGCTTCCAGATCTCTCCCTTTGGTCCTCTCCCGTAAGAGGGAGGATCCATGATAATGCCGTCGTACCTGTTCCCTCTGCGGATCTCCCGCATAACGAACTTGGTACAGTCGTCGACGATCCAGCGCACCGGACGGTCGGCAAGTCCGGAACTCTGCGCGTTCTCCCGGGCCCAGGTCACCATGCCTTTGGAGGCATCGACGTGCGTTACGGATGCGCCGGCGGACAGAGCCGCGCAGGTCGCGCCGCCTGTGTAGGCGAAGAGATTCAGGATCTTTACGGGGCGTTCTGCCGTTCGGATCAGGTCTCCGCACCAGTCCCAGTTCGCAGCCTGTTCGGGAAAAAGACCGGTGTGCTTGAAGCTGAACGGCTTCAGGTTGAATGTGAGGCTTTTATAGGTGATCTGCCAGGTCTCGGGCAGGTCAAAGAAATCCCAGCTTCCGCCGCCCTTCCTGCTCCGGTGATAATGCCCGTTCGGCGTATCCCACTCCCTTCGGCGGGGAGCTGTCTGCCAGATGACCTGCGGGTCGGGGCGGATCAGGATGTAGTCCCCCCAGCGCTCGAGCTTTTCGCCGTTCCTTGTATCAAGTACCTGATAGTCTTTCCAGTTGTCGGCAATCCACATATATATGACCTCCGTGCGCCCCTGACTGACTGCATGTAAAGTATAAGCGGATGACAGGGGCTTAGAAGGCTGCCCTCACGATCCGCTGCGCCTTTATGCAGCGGTACAGGCAGCCCGAAATTCTTCATTTTTGTGTCTACCCACAGTATAGAGAAAAAGTTCTCATTTGTACAGAAGCAGAAAATGGGGTTTCCCATGAGGCGCGGTCTGTCCCCTTCTGAAGGATCGGCAGGCAGCCGGGAGAGGAGAACCTGTCTGCAGGAAAAGTCCGGGGAAAGTACGGCGCTGCAGTTCGCGCCATGGAGGAAAATCGCTGTAGCGGCAGAAGAACGGACATGTTAGAATGAATCGTGTCAGGGAACAGTGCAGAGATTACCAGGAACGCCGGAGGAATGCAGATGGCAGGCAGCAGGCATGTTGATAAAATCGTATATTTGGCGGTCATCCTCGCAGTTGCCCTCACGATCCTTATGATGAATGCGGAGGCTTTCGGCATCACATCCAATATCCGGGATCCCGGCTATAAGAAGATCCTTTTTGACGATGCGGAAGTCCACACGATCGACCTTGTCGTGAATGATAAGGAGGCTTTTTTTGCGGATGCCGGGAAGCGGAATTATGTCTCCTGCCAGGCCGTGATCGACGGCGACGCCGCGAACAACGTCGGTCTCCGCGTCAAGGGGAAGACGGAGCTCGGGAATGTGGGGGAGGAGAGCCGGAGGCGTTTCAGCTTCCGCCTCGAATTCGACCACTACCAGCTGGGGGAGACCTGGCACGGCCTTGACAAGCTGGATCTCAACAATCTCATCCAGGACGCGACGTGCATGAAGGAATATCTGACCTATTCGCTCATGCGGGACTTCGGCGTCCCGGCTCCGCTGGCGTCCTACGCGAAGGTCACGATCAACGGGGAGGAGATCGGCCTCTATCTGGCGGTGGAGGGCGTGGAGGATTCTTTCATTTCCCGGAATTACGGAACAGAGCGGACGGTGCTGTACAGGCCGGAGAGCCCGCCGGACCCGGAAGCGGAGGACCCGCGCCGGAGCGAAGCCGTTCAACTGAAATATATTGACGATGACCCGGAAAGCTATGAGGCGCTTTTTGAAGATGCCGGGTCCGAACCGGAAGACCGGAAGAGGCTCATTGCGCTGATCAGAAAACTGAACGGGTATGAAGATCTCGACCGGATCCTCGACACGGAGGAGGTCATCCGTTACTTTGTCGTCCACAATTTCACGGTCAATGACGACAGCTACACGGGAAGGACCGTCGGAAACTATGTGCTCGTCTGCCGGGACGGACGGCTTGCCATGGTGCCCTGGGACTATAATACCGCCTACGGCTCCGCTTCCGGGATGGAGGAACAGGCGGCGGTGAACGCACCGATCGATGCGCCGGCACCGGAAGGGCGGGTGGACGAACGGCCGATGGTCGGATGGATCTTCAGTGACGAGACCTATACAGAACGGTATCATGAGCTTTTTTCTGAGTTCATCGCACAGTATGCGGAAAATGGCCGGATCCGGGACATAATAGACGAGACGGAGGAGCTGATCACGCCTTATGTCAGGGAGGATCCCTCAAAATTCATGACGGAAGAGAAATTCGAGGCCGGCGTGGATGCACTGAGACTTTTCACAGAGCTCCGGGCGGAGAGCGCCGCAGGACAGCTTGCGGGAACGATACCGTCCGGTTTTTCCGGTCAGATCGAGGATCCGGAAGCCCTGGTCGACGCCTCGATGCTGGATCTTTCGGATCTTGATTCGGTCCATAATACCCTCCCGGCGGAGGAGGCGGAGTCTGCGGGATCCGATCCGGAAGCGCTGCGGAATTGATTCATTTTTACATAATAAATCAACAAAAAAGTATTCATCGGTCCTCTGTTTTTATATACACTGCATACATATGGGGATGGATAAACTTCGTGAGCTTCCGCCTGCGAGCTCACGAAGATCCCGGGAAAGACAGCGTTTGGCAGGTTCCCGGATATATGAGCAGGCAGCCGCGGAACTGCGGAGTGCAGCGCTTCGCGGTCGTTCAGAGATTATTTCAGCAGGCGATTGCGAAACGTTGTGCTCCATGGAAATTGTGTGATCATTCAAACGGCTTCCGCGCCAGGAACTTCTGATCATTCGTGCAGTCTGCGAAAAAGCATTCGCAAAAAGTACGAATTCGCTCCGCGAAGACGCGTGCTTTTTGCTCATTTCGCATCCTGCACTCATGAAGAAGTTCCAAGGCTTGTGCAGAATGTTTGAATTGCTCACACAATTCCTTTCCGCACATAGTTTCGCAATTCCTTAGATTATTTCAGTCGTGAAAGGAAATGTCATGTCTGTCATCTTTAATGAAAAAGAAAAGTTATTTACTCTTCACACGAACAATTCAACATATCAGATCAAGATCGGCACTTACGGACATCTGCTCCATCTGTATTACGGGCACCGCACGGAAGGCTCGATGGAATATCTGCTGACCTATGCGGACCGGGGTTTTTCCGGAAGCCCGTACGATGCCGGATCGGACCGCACATACTCTCTGGACTTCCTTCCGCAGGAGATCCCGTCATCGGGGACCGGGGATTTTCGTAGCCCCGCGCTCATTATCGAGAATGCTGACGGATCCTGTGCCGTCGATCTGCGCTACAAGAGCTATGAGATCCGGAAGGGAAAGTACGCACTGAAGGGACTGCCCGCAGTGTATGCGGACGAGAGCGAGGCGGAGACGCTGGAAATCGTCGCGGAGGATCCTGTCACGAAGGTGGAGGTATCCCTTCTCTATGGTGTCCTCCCGTCCTGCGACGTGATCACCCGCGCAATGATCGTAAGGAATGGCGGGAACGGAAAGATCTACATTGAGAAAGCTGCGAGCGCGACTCTCGATTTTGTCACGGGCAGATATGATCTCATTTCCTTCAACGGAAGGCATACGATGGAGCGCATATTCCAGCGCACGCCCATTCTGCATATGGACCAGGTGATCGGCAGCAGGAGAGGAATGTCCTCACATGAGTTCAACCCGTTCGTCATCGTCGCGGATAAAAATACGACGGAAGACGACGGATCCTGCTACGGGATGATGTTCGTCTACAGCGGAGGCTTCAAGGCGGAAGCCGGGCAGGATCAGTATAACGGTACCCGCGTACAGATCGGCCTGATGGAAGAAAAGTTCCGTTATCCGCTCTGTCCGGGAGAAGCATTTACGGCTCCGGAAGTCATTATGAGCTTTACGGACCGCGGTCTGTCGGTCCTCTCCCATCAGTATCATCACTGCATCCGCAAACATGTCTGCAGGGGTAAGTTCCGCGACAGCGTACGCCCGGTCCTGATCAACAGCTGGGAGGCGTCCTACTTTAATTTCACAGGCGATCTTCTCGTCGAGCTTGCCGAGGAGGCAAAAAAAGAGGGGATCGAGATGCTGGTCATGGACGACGGCTGGTTCGGAACGCGCGATGACGACACGCAGTCCCTCGGGGACTGGGTCCCGAACGAGGAGAAGCTGGGCGGAACGCTTAAGCAGCTCGTCGACCGGGTCAATCAGGTGGGTCTGAAATTCGGCATCTGGATCGAACCGGAGATGGTCAACGAGAGGAGCACGCTTTACAGAGAGCATCCGGACTGGGTGCTTGCGATCCCCGGAAGAAAGCCCGTTCTGGGAAGGAGCCAGCTCGTTCTGGATTTCTCGAGGAAAGAGGTCGTGGACGGGATCTACGGGCAGATCCGGAAAGTCCTGCAGTCCGCGAATATCGAATATGTCAAGTGGGATTATAACCGCTGCATCTCCGACGTATTCTCGATCGGAACGAAGGATCAGGGAAGGGTCCTCTACGATTACATCCTGGGGCTCTATAATTTCCTGGAGCGCATGAACCGTGAATTCCCGAACATCCTCATCGAGGGCTGCAGCGGAGGCGGCGGACGCTTTGACGCCGGCATGCTCTACTATACGCCTCAGATCTGGTGCTCGGACAACACGGACGCGATCGACCGTCTGCGCATCCAGTACGGAACATCCTTCGGCTATCCGGTCTCCTGCGTCGGGTCCCATGTGTCCATCGTTCCGAACGAACAGAACGGACGCGTCACCCCGATCGAGGTGCGTGCTGCCGTAGCCATGGCGGGAAGCTTCGGCTATGAATTCAGCTTTGCATCGATCTCCGCGAAGGAGCGGGACGCGATGAAATCGCAGGTGGAGCACTTTAAGGAAAATGCTCCTCTTATGCAGAACGGCAAGTATTACAGGCTCTCGAGCCCCTTCGCGGACGAGGCGACTGCGTGGATGATGGTCTCGGAGGATGGAAAAGAGGCTTATGTCGCGGCAGTGCCGACAGAGATCCACGGCAATATGCCGCCCGTCTATATCCGGCTGCGGGGCCTCACGAAGGACGCTCTCTACCGCGAGAAGGAGTCCGGGAAGGTCTATCCGGCCAATGCACTGATGCAGACCGGGCTTCCGCTTCCGCACGAGATGGGAGAGTATAAGGCATATATTTATCGGTTCGAGAAAATCTGATCTTTGGTCATGAGGGACGCTCATGTGAGAATTTGCGAGGATTCGCAGGGATCTGATGGGAAGGCGCCGGCTTTCGCCGACCTGTGATCCCGCACCGGATTCCTGAAAAACGCCGTACGGAAGGCAATTTTCTTCCGTACGGCGTTTTTTCTTCCGGGACGCAGAATGATCCGGGGATGATCTTTTATGGCTTGATGTTCTGCACGAAAAATCCATGCTCCGATTCGTGAACTATTCCGTCTTGCGGAGAGTGTGGATTGATTGTTATCCTTTCTACATCAAAATGATTTGCCCGTTCGGGCATGAGAAGGAAGCGGTTCCGCTTCCGTGGAATTCCACCAAGAGAACTGTTGATGATAGGAAAAATGACGAAGGAGGTGAAGCAATGGGTGAACTGCGCACTTTTTTAGAAGAAGAGGATGGCGTGACGGTGGTGGAGATCATATTGATCCTGCTGGTCCTGATCGCTCTGGTCGCACTTTTTAAGACGCAGCTGACCAGCCTGGTGAAGAATATTCTTGGCAAGGTGACAAGCCAGGCGAACAGTATCTGACCGATTTCCGGAGGGGACCCGCTTGAAGAAAAGAGGAAGTATTACCATATATCTGTGCCTCATGCTGCTTGTCATGATCTCGGTCCTTTTTGCATCTTTTGTATCTGTCCGTGTCGCTGCCGGCAGAATGCAGTGCGCGAACGCGGCGGATCAGGCGATGTATTCGATGTTCGCACAGTATGACAGGGAGCTTTTCGACAGGTTCGATGTCTTCTTTATAGACGGAAGCTGCGGAGGTTCCGGACTGCATGCGGAAAAACTCACGGAGCGCTTCAGGAAGGCGGCAGAGTATATTCTGCATCCGAACCGGGGAGTATTCCTGGGGAACAACCTGCTGAAGCTTCAGACGGAGGAATGCAGGATGAACGGATATACGCTCGCGACAGATGTGAACGGAAGTGTTTTCGCGTCGCAGGCGGCGGACTTCATGAAAGAGACTCTCGGGATTCAGGGGGTCTCCCTCCTCCTTATGCGGACGCAGGATCAGGCTTCAAAGACATCCGGGCAGGAAGCGGCCGGGGAGGCCGTTAAGGAAGCCGGAGCAGACATGGATTATGCGGATGTGAGAGCGATCTCCGATGAGGCCAGAGAAAAGGACCGTCTCGCGAAAGAGCGGGAAGCCGGGGAGACCGGGACAGAGCCCGTTCGGACGGAGGCGGAAATCGCTGCGGAGGAGGCCGAAAAGAAATATATCAATCCCCTTCCTGACATCGAGAAGCTGCGGCAGAGAACGATCCTCTCGCTCGTCGTTCCCGATCTGTCCGCTGTCTCGGATAAGAGCGTCGATCCGGGGGAGCTCCTCTCCGGCCGGGGGAAGGAGAGCGGCGTCGGGGTGATCGATGTGCCGGACGGGATCGGGGGCTATTATGAACGCCTTCTCTTCGATGAGTATATCATGCAGCACTTCGGAAATTACACTTCACCGGAAAAAACAGGACCGCTCCTCTACACTGCCGAATATATCCTTCACGGGAAGAAGGAGGACAGGGCGAATCTGGAAGCTCAGGTCATCCGGCTGCTCGCAGTGAGGGAGGCCGTCAATCTGATTGCACTCTACTCGGATCCGCAATTGAACGCGGAGCTTACTGCGGTCTCCTCCGGGATCGCTGCGATGCTCTTCATCCCGGAAGCATCCGGCATCATAGAGGCTGTGCTCGCTGTGGGGTGGGCGTTCTGTGAGAGCGTGGTGGACGTAAATGCCCTGCTTCGGGGGATGGGGAATGCGCTCTGCAAGGACAGCAGTACCTGGCAGGTCCCGGTCGAGAGCATTGCGTCGCTTCCCGGCGGAGGCGCGCAGAGCCTTGCGAGGGATGTGCGCGGGGGAATCACTTATGAGGACTATCTCCGGATCGATATGCTCTTAAAGGGCGGTGACGGACTCGTTCAGCGCACCATGGACATGGTGGAGGGCATCGTCAGGGCAGGAGGAAGAAGCGGATTCAGGCTGGATACCTGCGTGGAGGCGCTTTCTGTGGAAATGAAGATCCGGTCTGAGGACCTGATCCTTCTCACGGTGGAGAAGAAAGGATCCTACAGGGATTATACAAGGCAGCGGAATTAGAAGACATATTATGAGAACCGCTCCGCGAACCTCATAATCGGAATTCGGCGCATAAATGCGCCTTTTTATCGAAAGTTGCTTCGCAGCTTCCGATAAGATATATTATGAGAACCGCTACGCGAACCTCATAAATGGAGCACAGTGTTTTGAAATCGTCTTTTTACTGCATTCGGGGAGGAGGTGCAGAAGAATGTCTTTTCCGGAAAAAGCAAAGAAAAAAGAAGGACCTTCCGGATCGCGGATGAGGGAACCGGAAAAGACATCCTCCTGCATCTTGGTGAGAGGCAGGACGGTTTTGCGAAGTCTGGTCAGGCGGGGGCACAAAAAACGGGGGTTTGTGTGCTCCCGCCGCCGGAGACAAAAGAAGCTTGCCGGCTCTCTGACGGTGGAATGTGCTTTTGCGCTGCCGCTCTATCTCTTTGCAGTCATTACGCTGGCGAGCTACATGATGACGATCGGGATCCAGGTCCGGGAGAACCTCGCTCTCTCCGGAAAGGCCAGAAAGCTTGCAATGTACGCAGGCGGAGCCGGAACAGACGGATCCGATCTCTGGATCGACCTGCCAAAAACGTATGTGTTCCGATATCCGGCCGCTGTATTCGGACCTCAGAGCACGCGGATCGCCCTGAGGGCCAGAGTTCACAGCTGGACCGGCTATGGCGGAGAGGATGATGTCTCCGGAGAGGACGGGAGTTCTTCCGGGAAGACCGTCTATGTGACGGAGAACCGGGAGGTGTATCACACGCACGCCGACTGCACGCATCTTGACCTCACCGTCATGCGGACGGATCTTTCAAATGTGAAGAATATGCGCAACGCATATGGAAAGCGCTATAAGAAATGCAGCGGCTTTCCGGACAATTACAGCGGGCCGGTCTACCTGACGGAGAAGGGGGAGTATTATTATCCCTCGTCGGATTATAACAGCCTGGTGAGGCATGTCAGTGTGACGGATCAGTCCGAGTGCGCCGGACTCTGCCTGTGCGAGCGCTGCGCGGAGCGGGATCGGAAGGAGGCTGCATGAGGATGGAGGAGACTTTGAAGGTTCTCGGGACTTTTCTGCCGCTCTTTATGCTGTCTGTCGGTGCCTGTACAGATCTCAGGGAGAAGAGCATCGATATTCGCCTGATCCTTTCCGTGGGTCTTTCGGGCATCGCGATCAGAGTCCTCCTCGGAGATGAGAGTATCCCGGCGATCCTTGCGGCATTGGCTCCGGGGATGATCCTTCTTGCCGGATCGCTCGCAAGCTCCGGAGGGATCGGGACCGGGGACGGGCTCTCGCTGCTGGTACTCGGTCTTTTTTATCCGCCGGAAAAAGTCTGGACGATCCTCTTTGCTGCACTGTGCATCGGAGGGACTGCGGGTGCCTTTCTCCTTCTCCGCGGGAGGGGGAGGGGGTATTCCTTTCCCTTTCTTCCCTGCCTGCTCGCCGGATGCCTGTGCTGGGAGGTCATGCGGATGATCCACGGGCGGTGAGTTCGCGGCGATGAGCGGGAAGCGGGGCGCATGTCCGGAACGGTTCCCGCCGCAGACCGTGGAACGATGTCCGGAAGATCTGCCCGGGCCCGCGCAGGAAGTATCGTGACGCCGGCGATACAGGGAGCTGTACCCTGTCTCTGCCGGGCCCGCGCAGGAAATATCGTGACACCCGTGATACAGGGAGCTGTACCCTGCCTCTGCCTGGGATCATTCGGGAGTGGCCGTACACAGGAGGTGAGACATATGAGTCGTGAGAGAAGAAAGAGACATAAACTTGCGGGATCCCTGACGGTGGAGGCGGCGCTTCTCATGCCGGTCATATTCCTTGTGGTCTTCCTGTGTCTTTATCTGACGATACATATTCATAACAGGGTCTGGGTCACGGCGTACGCTGCCGAGCAGGCAGTGAGCGGACATGTGCAGCCCGACCCGAAGCTTTTGTTCGCCGGGGAGATGACCTCGGAGAGGTCGGAATCGGCCGTTGCGCGGTCTGTCCTCATCCGGGGAGAGACGATGTATTTTACCGGCCAGTCGCTCTGGAGAACAGACGCTTCCGCCCGCTATGATATCTGCCGGCCGGTACCATACCTGTGGAAGATCAAGGCGGCGAAGGAACTTATGGAGTAGGAGGATCAGGTGCCCGTACCTATAAATCCGGGATGCGGGGCGGAGAACAGGGGTGTGCAGCAGTTTCTGTCAAGGAGGCATGGCGTGGAGGTGAAATTTCATCGGGATGTCAACCACAATTATATGATGCTTATGAGCAGTGAGCTCCCTGATCCGGATGCCTATGAGAACCGGGTGATCCTTGCGAACAGGATACGGGGACTTCTGCCCTGCAGGCTCCTCTACCTGAACGGGGATACTTTCTACAGCTACGAGATCACGTCCATGCAGAGCCTGGAGATCCTGCGCGGACGCCGGATCTTATCGGGGGACGGATTCTCCGGATTCCTCTATGAGCTGATCGACGTCCTCTGCGGGCTGGAGGAGTATCTGCTCGATTTTGACCATCTTATTCTGACCCCGGATAAAATTTTTATCGACCCGTCGGGAGAGAAGATCGGTCTGGTGTATTTTCCCGCCCACCGAAAGGATATCAAAGAGAGCATGAGAGAGCTCATCGAATATCTTCTCTCGGGAACGGATCCGGACGACCGTCGGACAATGATCCTGGGATATAAAGTGTATCACGCACTCCAGAAGGATGAGCTCCTGCTCGGTGAGCTGCGGGGCATATTGTCCGGGTCAGGAGACAGGACGGATACGCCTGAAAGAGCGGAGCAGGACAGATTTCCCGGGCAGGATGAGACCGGCAGCGGACAGAAGAACACGGGAATGAGGGCGGAAAGGATCGGAGACCGCATATATGAGGAGAACTTTTACGATCCGCCGGAGACCGGTCGGGCGGAGCGCGGGAAGAGGCATTTTATCAAGGCGGGAAAAGGCACCGTGCAGGCAGTTGTCGTATTTCTGATCACGGGGCTCCTCTCGGCGGCGGTTACGTACGCCTTTCTTCATCTCGGACTTGGCAGGATCCTCTCGGAGCACAGTGATTTCCTTATAAGAATCGGCGGGGCATGCGCGGTCCTCGCGCTTTTTGCGGCCGCTCTTCATTTCGCCGGGAAAAGCAGGAGAGCGGTCCCCTGTCCTGCCGGCCTGCCGGAGGAAGGATCCCTCCGGTCAGCGGCAGAGAAATATCCGGAAGATAACTGGCCCGGGGAATGGGCGGATCCAGGCGGGAGCCGGGCGGACCTGCCCGCAGAAGCCGAAGGACCCGTGAAGGATCCTGACCTTAAAGACTATCCCCGGGAGACGGGGGAGGGAGAGTATACCTGTCTGCTTCGAAAAGAGCAGAAGGCTTCGGGATCTTCTGCAAAGCTCGTGCCGGAAGGCTCTTGTGACGGCGGAGAGCTCACAGAGATCGGGCTCGGAGAAGGGACCGTCATCATAGGAAAGAACAGGGAGCTTGCGGACCGGGTGATCCCGAGGGCTGCCGTGAGCCGTGTTCATGCGAGGATCAGATTTTCGGAGGGCACGTATTTTTTGATGGATCTCAACAGCAGGAACGGGACATTCCTGAACGGAGAACTTCTTCCCGGAGGGGAGGAGGCGGAGATGTCCGCCGGGGACAGGATCTTATTTGCCGATGCTGAATACCGGTTCTGCCGGAGCGGGGAAGCTCCGAAACCATCTGCTTGACACAGATGCACCATCGCACCGGCTCTGTCAGAGCGGGGAAGCCCCCGCTCTGACAAAGGCTTCGGCGGAATGGCAGGGCACAGACAGGGAAGTGCTTTTCGTCCTGTGCGGCGTGGGAGGGAGACATGACCTGCCTCCGCTACGTCCTCTTTACGCATTCTTGCAGGGCTTCGGCAAAAGTATTATACTTTAAGAAAAGCGGGATCCGGAACGGATCCGAATAATGTATGAAGGGGGACGTCATGTCTGATTGTATTTTCTGTAAACTTGCAGGTGGAGAGATCCCGACCTCGACCTTATATGAAGACGATGATTTTCGTGTGATCCTTGATGCGGGTCCTGCAACAAAGGGACACTGCCTGATTCTTCCGAAGGCGCATTATGCGGATCTCTATGAGATCCCGGAAGATCTTCTCATGAAGGCGGCAGCGCTGGCAAAGAAGATCGCCGTTAAGATGACCCGCGCGATGAACTGCGACGGATTTAATATTGTCCAGAATAATAAGCCCGCGGCGGGACAGACGGTGTTTCATTTCCACATTCACCTGATCCCGAGATATGTCAACGACAGACAGAATATCCTCTGGAAGCCGGGCGAGCTGACAGCGGAGGCGGCGCAGGAGATCCTTTCACTGTTTGCGTCTGCGGAATAAGAAAAGAGAAAGAAAAAAGCAGCCGGCACGGCGGACGATCATCTGGATCATCCCCGTGCAGGGCTGCTTTTTTTTATGCTCCGCGCCGATGCTCTTCGATCAGCTTTACGATGGCGGAGACCGCATCGGACTGGTCGCTTTTTGACATCGCGTCGATGTAGGTCTGTCTGTTCCGGTAAAGGTCGTCCACCGCCTCGATGAGCGTCATGGTCGTGAGCGCCTCTTCCTCGATGACGACCGAGAATCCCTGATTCTCGAAGCTTCTCGCGTTCAGGATCTGGTCTCCGCGGCTTGCTTTCGCCGAGAGCGGGATCAGCAGATTGGGCTTCCGGAGCGTGGCGATCTCACAGATCGCGTTCGCGCCTGCCCGGGAGATGACGAGATCGGCCATGGCAAAGAGATCAGCCATCTCCTCCTTGATATACTCGTACTGGATATAACCGGGCTTTCCGATCAGGCTCTCGTCGAGCTTGCCCTTTCCGCAGAGATGAACGACATCGTAGCGGACAAGAAGCTCGGGAAGCGCCTCGCGGATAGCGGTGTTGACCGCCATTGCCCCGAGAGATCCTCCGGTCACCATGATCACAGGCTTTTCTCCGGAAAATCCCGTAAAGGCAAGCCCCCGCTCTCTGCTGCCGTTCTTAAGCTCCGCCCTGATGGGCGTTCCGGTCAGGACCGCTTTTCCCTCGGGAAGATTTTTCAGGGTCTCCGGGAAATTGCAGCAGATCACTTTCGCCATCGGAAGGCAGATCTTGTTGGCAAGGCCCGGGGTCATGTCGGATTCATGGGAGATGACCGGGATATGCAGGTGATATGCACCCCGGACGACAGGAACTGCGACAAATCCGCCCTTTGAGAATACGATATCCGGATCAATTTCTTTCAGGATCTTCATGGCCTCCCCGATGCCCCTGATGACACGGAACGGGTCGGTGAAATTTTTCGGGTCAAAATATCTTCGGAATTTTCCGGTCGCGATCCCGTAGTAGGGAATGTCATAGTCCTCGATGAGCTTCCGCTCCATACCGTCATAGGATCCTATATAGCTGATCTCATATCCTTTTTCAAGGAGGGCGGGGATAAGAGCGATGTTCGGCGTCACGTGCCCGGCAGTACCGCCGCCGGTAAGTACGATTTTTTTCATTTGTGACCTTCTTTCAACAGGTTATGATATAATAAATCTTGCCAGAAGCTGTGCTGCAGCTCCCGGCAGGCTTTATCTATTATAAACGAAAGCCTTTGCATATTCCAGTACTTGCAAAGACGATTGCGAAAGGATGCACTCTACGGAGACCGCTCGCACAATGTTACATCTCACATGGTTTCGCAATTGCCCGGGTACTTACAGAAGGAAGGGAGGGAAGAGCCATGAAACTGACTTTTATCGGCGCAGACCGCGAGGTGACGGGAAGCTGTCACTTTCTGCAGGCCGCTGACAGGAATATCCTCATAGATTACGGCATGGAGCAGGGAAGAGATACCTATGAGAATGTTCCGCTTCCGATCAGTCCGTCGGAGATCGACTTTGTGCTGCTGACCCACGCGCACATAGATCACAGCGGGAATCTTCCGCTCCTTGCGATGGAAGGGTTTGCGGGACCGGTTTATGCGACGCCCGCGACCTGCGATCTCTGCGATATCATGCTGCTCGACTCGGCCCACATCCAGGAGTTTGAAGCGGAGTGGAGAAACCGAAAAGGAAAGCGCCAGGGCAAGGAGCCTTACGTTCCCTATTATACGACGGAGGACGCAGAGCGGATTCTCAGGCAGTTCGTCGAGATGGAGTACGGCACGATCTATGAAGTGAGTCCGGGGATCAAGGTCAGGTTCAACGATGTCGGCCATCTTCTGGGGTCCTCAGCCATCGAAGTGTGGGTCACGGAGGGGGAGGAGACGATTAAGATCGTATTCTCCGGCGACGTCGGAAACATGAATCAGCCGCTCATAAAGGATCCCGGAAGGATTTCCGGAGCGGACTATGTCGTGATGGAATCGACCTACGGCAGCCGTAGCCATGGACCGAGGATCGATTTCGCGGCGGAACTTGCGAAGGTCATCCAGCGGACGTTCGACCGGGGAGGAAATGTTGTCGTTCCGTCCTTCGCGGTAGGGCGCACACAGGAAATGCTCTATTTCCTCCGGCAGATCAAGGAAGAGCATATGATCGAGGGGCATGACGGGTTCAAGGTCTATATGGACAGCCCGCTGGCCCTCAAGGCGACCGCGATCTTCAATGAGCATACGGCGGACTGCTTTGACGATGAGGCAAGGGAGCTGGTGGAGAAGGGGATCAACCCGATCGCCTTCCCGGGACTCTGCCTTGCGACGACCGCGGATGAATCGAGGGAGATCAACTTTGATATGGAGCCGAAGGTGATCATTTCCGCGAGCGGAATGTGCGATGCCGGCCGCATCAAGCATCATCTGAAGCATAATCTGTGGAGACGGGAATGCACGATCCTGTTCGTCGGTTATCAGGCGGAGGGGACGCTCGGACGCAGGCTTCTCGACGGAGTGGAGGAGGTAAAGCTCTTCAACGAGCCGATCAGCGTGGAGGCGGAGATCATTTCCCTGCAGGGAATCTCCGGACATGCGGACCGGGAAGGCCTTGTGGACTGGGCGGCAGGCTTTGGAAATAAGCCCCGCAGATGCTTTATCGTTCACGGGGACGACAGTGTCGTGGACGGATTCGCGGAGCTGCTTCACGAGAAGCTCGGCTGGGATGCGACGGCGCCGTATTCGGGGACGGTCTATGATCTCACGACGAATACGTGTCTTCTTGAGACGCACGGGATCCCCGCGGAAAAGAAGGCGGAGCGGACCGGCTCGTCCGAGAGTACAAAGCCCACGCCGTACGTGCGGCTTGAAAAGACCGGCGAACGGCTCATGGCGATCATCCGTCAGAACCGGAAGCTGTCCAACAAGGATCTGGCGAAGTTCGCGGATCAGCTTAGTGCGCTGTGCGATAAGTGGATGAGGTAAATGAAAAATGCGCCTTCGTGCGCGTCAGAGAATAAAGAACATGAAAAAGCAGCCCGGGATCTGACGAGGGACCCGGGCTGCTTCAATTTATTTACAGGATATTCATATCAGGCCGCTTCAGAATTTGAAACCGGTCAGCGCGGAGAGCAGGGACATGCCGCTCGTCTGGGAATCGGCAGCGGAGGCCTGCGGCTTTGCGGAGGCTGCTCCGAACATTCCCATGAGATCGCTCAGATCGAAGCCGTCGCTCAGATTGATGCCGGACTGCTGCTGTGTGACAGCGGTATCCTTTGCTGCGGAGACGCCGGAGAGAAGCGCGGGAGCAATGTTCGCGAGGACAGAGCTGACCTGATCGCTGTTCATTCCGCTCTGGGAGGCGAGAGAATTCATCACGGACTGGGAGTTTCCGCCGAGGATGTGCCCGATGATCTTTGCGCCGTCCTCAGCGTCCGCTTCCTTTATCTGGGTGTCCAGAGAAGCCTTGTTCTTATGCTGGGTCAGCGCGGAGAGCAGGGAGCTGGCACCGTTCTGGGAGGAGGCGTTGCTCGTCATTGCCTTGAGGATCAGCGGAAGCGCGAGAAGAAGAAGCTTCTTGATCTGTGCATTGGAAGCACCGCTCTTTTCCGAAAGTGTGTTGACAGTTGACTGTGAAGTCATGGCGCCTGTGAGCAGATTCAATAGATCCATAACAGTTGCTCCTTTCCTTAAAGCGAAAATATTTATTGATGAAGATGCACAGGACCGGACAGCTCCGGTCCTTCGCCCGCGTGCGCGTCCGGCATGATCCTGACGGATAATCTGCAAGGATCACGGGGATCGTGCAAGGGGCTTTCCTAACGTAATTATACATTTCCCGGGCCGGGCTGTGAAGGGAAAGTTGCGGGGATTTGCCGGGAGCTGAAGGATCGGTCCGGGCCGGGCTGTGAAGGGAAAGTTGCGGGGATTTGCCGGGAGCCGAAGGATCAATCCGGGCCGGGCTGTGAAGGGAAAGTTGCGGGGATTTGCCGGGAGCCGAAGGATCAATCCGGGCCGGGAGAAAGCCGCGCGGGGCGTAAATGGCGCCCCGTGTCCGGCGGGGAGGACGGGGCGATCCGCGTGAAGAAAATTCTTACGCAGAGACTAAATACGGTATGAATATTCGTGGACTTTCAGATAAGAATAGCGTATTATTAAAAATATACAAGTTTCGCAGAAAGGTATTTGGAATCTTTGTGGATTATCTGTATTTTTCCGCAGAATAAGGCCACGGATACCGTAAATATTTCGCGAAGCGGCGAAATCGCGGCCCCCTGTTCGAACGGACCGGGTCAGGATAGGACAGCACAGATTGAGGAGGGAGTATATGAAAAAGATCTTGAAATACCTGCTTCAGAGCCTTCTGGTCGTCACAATGCTCGCGGCAGGATTTTCGGCCGGCACGGACACAGTTTATGCTGCCGGCGGTGAGAACATCGAGGAGGCCTGTGAGGGCGTCGTCCGTGTGTTTTCCATTTTCGGGGAAGACGCAGCTTCAGGATCCGGCATCGTCGTCGGGAAGACCGGCGAAGAGAGCGATATCATCGTGACGAACTGGCACGTGATCGCGGAAGAGACGTCCTCGGGCGGCGTTCAGCTGGCGGATGAAGTTTATATTCTCCTCGACAACGAAGCATATACGAGGAACGGACTGGATACCGCACATGCGGTCAAGTGCAAGGTCCTCTACACGACGACAGGTTATCCGGACTTCGCCATTCTTCAGGCGGAGAAGAAGATCCCCGGGAGAAAAGCTCTCCCGCTGATGAGTTCTTCCAACGCGAAGCGGTCCGAGACAGTCTACGCGCTCGGATATCCGGGCAATGCGGACATGATCAATGACGGATATATTTCCGCCACGATCCAGGAGATCACGGCCACGGACGGTACGATCTCCCGCATGATCCAGGCGGATGCTTTCGGAGACACCTATGTCATCCAGCATACCGCCCATATCAATCACGGAAATTCGGGCGGACCTCTGGTCAATGAGGACGGAACGGTCATCGGGATCAATACCTACGGATACGGCGATAATGCAGCAGAGTATTTCCTCTCCGTCTATATCGACTACGCGATGAACGCGATGGACGAGCTGAATATCAGCTATGACAAGGTGAAGCCTTCCGATGCTTCGATCACATCCGATAATGCAGTAAAGCCGGAGAGCGGTTCCGGCATGATGATCGGGATCATCGCGGCTGTTGTCGTCGCAGCTCTTCTGATCGGATTTTTCGTACTCAGAGGGAAAAAGGGATCGAAGAGCGCAGGCCCTGCCGGAGGGGCTTCCGCAGCAGGCAGAGGCGCTCCTGCCCTGAGCCTGGCCCAGCAGGCCGCAAAACGGCCGGTGAGCTCGACGGGCTGGTATATACAGGGAATTGAAGGAACACACGCAGGGCAGACTTTCTCCGTCAATGACAGGCTTGTGTTCGGCCGGGATCCGGCTGTGTGCGGCGTCGTATTTCCGAAGGACGCGGCCGCGAGCCGGGTGCACTGTGAGATCCGGATCGTTCAGGGAACGCCGGTCCTGCAGGACAACGGGTCGACGAACGGCACATTCGGCGGGACAACGAGACTCGAGGCAGGCAGGACATATCCGCTGCGCAGCGGAGCAGTTTTCTCGGTCGCCGGCAGTACGGACCGTTATCGGCTCATACAGCGGAACTGATTCTACATGATCCTCTGCCCGGATGATGCGGCTGCATCGGAGCGGGCGGGAGCTGCTGCCATACAGATTATCAGGAACGGAGAAAAAATATGGACAGAATGATTAAGAAGAGTGTTATGGCTGCGTTATGCACGGCGCTTCTGTTCGCATTTCTGCTCGCGGTGACCGGCGTCGTGCCGGTGCACGCCGCAGGGAGCAATGCGAAGAATTACCTTGGGAAAGCGATCTACGCGGAAAATGCCGACAGTGAACAGGTGACCTGGTTCTCCGGCGGCGTAGGCCTCAATTATACCGACGGGACGGCTTCCGTCATCACCCGCCCGATCGATGAGGCGGAGATCGCCGACTCCGGATTTCTCTTCGGCTTTATTGACGCCGGAGGAAATGTCTATGACATGGAATTCGCCTATACGGATTCCGACCTCGGCTATACGGAATGGACGCTGGTGGGGACGGGAGACGAGAACTACTTCCTGTCTACGCTGAACAGTGCCTATAAGGGGGAGGAATACTCCTTCGCCTATTTCAATTCGGGAGATCAGACCGTCACCACGACGGGGGTGACCTTCAATGACTGTACGGATCACGGATTCCTGACAGCGGACAGTGTGCCGACGGATGTTCTGACGCATCCCGGAGTCGTAGTCTCGGGGGACAATGACCTCATTGCCCTGTTCACGGAAAATGAGATCTTCATGTCCTGGGGAACGGATCCGACGTCCTTCACCGGCGGAGGCAGCTCAGGCGGGAGCGACGGAGGCGGAGGGACTTCCGGAGGCGGAAGCTCCGACAACGGCGGCGCCGGGACGTCCGGCGGCTCTTCGGGTAATTCCCCTGAGATCCACGAGGTCCCGACGGATCTTGACTTTACAGAGGATGAGAAGAACCAGGTCGGAGACGGCGCAGAGGCGACAGGCGTCACGGACGGAGGCGTCAACGGCAAGGAGACGGCATCTCTTTCCGGCGCCAGGAAATTCCCCGTCATTCCTGTTGTGATCGCAGTGATCGTCGCAGCAGCCGCAGCAGCCGCGGGAATTCTTTTCTCGAGAAAGAAAAAAGCCGGTGCACAGGCAGCCGGCGCAAATACGGGCGTGGGTCCGCAGGGGAACTACGGTACGGGAGCCGCGAATGTTCAGGGATACGGCGCGGATATGCTCGACAAGACCGTGAATCTGAAACAGCCGGCACCGAGGCCGCAGATGCAGCAGAACGTACAGGCGCAGGGAGCGCGCCAGATCGGCGTAGTCGCCCTCGGCGGAGGTCTCCGGGGCAGAGGATTCGGGATCACCGGAGCGGGCGTCACGATCGGAAGAGACCCGTCCTGCGAAGCCGCATTCCCGGTCGGATCGGAGGGCTCGAATAAAGTCAGCCGCAGACACTGCAAGCTCTATCTCGAGAACGGCAGGCTGCTCCTTGTCGATCTGGGCTCTACGAACGGTACCTATATGGCGGACGGCAGACGGCTCACAGCCATGCAGCCGGTGGCGGTGAAACCGGGCGACCGGTTCTATCTGGATAATCCGGATAATATGTTCGAGATCAGAATGAAATAAAAAGGGAAGCGGTTCTCATAATTGATCTTATCGGAAGTTCCGAAAGGAACTCCCGATAAAAAGGCCAGCGAAGCGGGCCGAATTATGATTATGAGGTTCGCGAAGCGGTTCTCATAATTATATTGAACACAACCTTGGGTTTACGTAAGGAGGAGTGCAAACATGGATATTTCACAGGTCAGATATGAGCCGTGGAGAGTGGTCAGGCAGTTGGGTAAAGGTTCTTACGGATCTGTATTCGAAATTGAGAGAGAAGAATTCGGGGAGCGCTATACGGCAGCACTGAAGGTCATTTCCATTCCGCAGAGCGATGAGGATATCATCGCCAACCGTGCGGACGGAATGACGGACAAGTCGATGGCAAGCTATTATCACAGTGTTGTCAAGGAGCTCACACATGAGCTGGCGCTTCTTTCAAAGCTGAAGGGCAACACGAACATCGTCGGGTACGAGGATCACAAGATCGTTCAGCATCCGGACGGGATCGGGTGGGATATCTATATCCGTATGGAGCTCCTCACATCCCTGACAGCGGTCTCTGCGAAGTATGATTTCAGCAGGAATCAGGTCGTGCAGATCGGTATCGACATCTGCAATGCCCTGATGCTCTGCGAGAAGAACAATATCCTGCACAGGGACATCAAGCCGGATAATATTTTTATCTCCGGACACGGCGACTATAAGCTGGGAGATTTCGGGATCGCCCGCACCGCGACCCAGACGACAGCCAACATGTCGACGAAGGGTACTCCGAACTACATGGCACCCGAGGTCTATAAGGGACAGAATTACGACAGGACGGTGGATATCTATTCGCTGGGCATCGTCCTCTATCAGATGATGAACGGCAAGCGGCTGCCCTTTATTCCGGTCGATGTCACGCTGGCTGACCGGGAAGCGGCACTCGGAAAGAGAATGAGCGGAGAGCCGTTCCCGGAGCCGGAGATGGCGGATGAGGCGTTCGCGAAGGTCATCCTGAAGGCCTGTGCATTCAATCCGAAGGAAAGATATCAGAATGCCTATAAGATGAAACAGGAACTCGAGGCTCTGCTCGGCGGGGTCCACGTCGCACGGATCGATGTGAAGTCGATCCTCGGACCGGATGCCTTTGTCGGCGCCCAGGGCGGCTACACGCAGGGCGGCAACAACTCCGGTGCCTACGGGCAGCAGGGGAATAACGGCGGCTATGCGCAGGGCGGCAACAACTCCGGTGCCTACGGTCAGGCCGGCGGTTACGCGCAGGGCGGCAACAACTCCGGTGCCTATGGGCAGGCCGGCGGTTACGCGCAGGGCGGCAATAACTCCGGTGCTTACGGACAGCCCGGCGCCTACGGACAGCCCGGCGGCTACTCACAGGGCGGTTACGGCCAGCAGGGAGGAAACAACGGACAGGACAGCTTTGTGCAGCCCTCAAGCTTTATAAAGCAGGGCGGAAACACCGGAGGATCCGGCTATAACGCGGGCCAGACGGCAGGCGGATACGCCGGACAGTATAACGCAAATTACGGACAGGGCTCCTATGGACAGAATGCCGGCCAGGGGATGAATCAGGGCGGATTTGACGCGACTGCGGGATATACACAGCAGGGCGGGAATATGGATCCGAATAACCGAAGTTTTGTTCCGGCAGGAAATGTCCCTCGGGGGCCGCAGAATCAGCCGGGCCAGAACCAGTTCGATATGACGGCGAAGGACGGTGCGGGAAGCGCACCGCAGTACGGCGGAGGAGGCGGACAGTTCGGCGGTATGAACGGCGGGGCTCCCTCCGGCGGAAAGAAGCCGAACGTCAAGGTGATCGGCGGAATCGCTGCGGGTGTCATAGTCGCGCTGATCGCGATCTTTGCGCTCAGGGGAGGAAAGAAGCCGGAGACTGTAACGACGCAGCCGACTCCGACACCGGAATCCACGACAGCCAGCGTGGAATCAAAGGCCGAGTCAAAGGCTGAATCGAAGCCTGTTGAGTCGAAGACGGAGTCCGCGAGCGGGATCTCCAATGTTGGCGCGACGGAAGGACTGTCCGAATCTCTGGATGATTATACTTTTGAGCTGGACGGCGTGGTGATGAAGCTGCCTGTCAGCTATGAAGAGTTCGCGTCTTACGGCTGGAGTCTCTATTCCTACGATAATTCGGATACAGAGGATGACCTGATCACTGCCCAGGATTATGACTATTACCAGATGACCAACGGCGACGGGCGGATCACGGTCTACATTTACAATCCTTCAGGGGATACAAAGCCGATCAGGGAGTGCAAGATCGGCTGCGTTGAGGTCACAAAGGATGAAGGCATCAGCTTCAAGGTCGCCGGCGGCCTTGAGCTCGGCGCAAGTGCGGACGATGTACTTGCAAAATTCGGTACTCCCGCAAGCAATAACACGAGCACGGATTATCAGACAATTAAGTATAAGAGCGGCGAGTACAGCAAGGACGGCGAAACGGAATTCTACTTCCGGACGGGACACAGTGCGGACAACTCCATTTCCATCAAGTACATGCCTGTGACGGAAGAGGATGTAGGGGAAGTCTCCACGGAGAGACCCGCATATCTCGATAAGTATGTCGCGCCGACTGCTCTCTCGGATGATCCGACGCAGACGATCTTCCAGCTGGGCGGCGATCTGTTCCAGCTTCCCTGCTCGATCGATGCATTCCTGGATAAGGGATGGACGATCAGCTCGAAGGATGTTACCGCGATCCCGTCCATGAACAAGGAGAGCTACGCGATGGAGCTGTCCAAGGACGGTTATACGATCGATCTTACACTCGGCAATTATGAGATGAAGGCGATGATCGCTGAGAACTGCGCGGTCCTCGGTGTATCGATCGAGACGAATTTCAGGGACGGCGAGATGCCGGGCGATTATGCAGTATTCTCCGGAGGAGTCAAGCTCGGAAGCTCTCTCGAGGAGTTTGCCGCAGCACTCGGTTCCTTTGAGACCAATACGACGGATATGTCGACTTCGTACAACTACAATTCTCAGGATTATTCTGTGAAAGTACGTTACTACGTCTATGCATCGGGTGACTATAAGAGCAACGAGGCGACCCTCTACAATGAGAACTGGAATTACTAAGCTATGAAAGATGAGATAAAAATCAGCTATTCCGTGTGCTCGGAAGCGGGCAGGATCGCCGGGGGAAATGAAGACAACTTCTACGTCAACGGCAGGATCCTGAAGACCGGCGTACCGTGCTGCCGCCTGACGGAGAACACCGAGAGCGGGGATGCCCTCTTTGCGGTGTTCGACGGTCTGGGCGGAGAGGAGCACGGAGAGCTCGCTTCGGCGATGGCGGCGGAGAACATGGGCCGCTATCACGGGACGTTCGGGAGTTTTTATGATCAGTATCTGAGTGAGACGAATAAGATGATCACCGGAGAGCTCCAGAAGGGGAAAGCCAACACCGGAACAACGGTCGCGGCGGTGGCGATCCGCGGAAGGGAGGCAGTGGTCGTCAACCTGGGTGATTCGAGAGTCTATCTGATCAGGGAGAATACGATCCGGCAGCTTTCGACGGATCACAGCGAGTTCGCCACAATGCTCCGGTATGGCGTGGTCAAAAAGGAAGAGTACTACAGCAGTCCGCTCAGGAGCCATCTCACCCGGTATCTCGGGATGCAGTCAGACGGACTTCTGGAGCCGGGGGTCGTTCGGACCTATTTCAATCCCGGATCCATGTTCCTGCTCTGCTCGGACGGCGTGTGCGGGTCTCTTTCGGACGAGGAGATGCTTGCCGCGATCAGGGAGGAGCGCACGGCGGAGCATCTTGTCAGAAAAGCACTGAATGCGGGAAGCCGCGACAATGTGACGGCGATTCTCGTGTGGACAGACTGAAAGCGGTAGTATGAAAATTTAATGAGGCTGCCGCACTAGGCTTTTGCAGTTATCAGGGAAGACACCCGGATCTTCATGTGGCTGCAGCGATGCGTTAGTGCGGCAGCCTTGTGTTTTGAACGGATACAGACTGAACGGATACGGATTTTTCCCTCTTTCATGTCGTTTGTTGTGCAGGCGGGGCAGGGAGATCTTCCTTTGACGGGAGACATTTCTGACAGATCGCATGAGAGAACTGCAGGGAGGGAATCAGTCCGCGGCAGGCAGGGAGGGAGAATATGAATTACCTGGCGATCGACATCGGCGGTACATTTATCAAGTACGCAGTGATCACGGAGAGCGCTGAGATCAAAAGCAAAGGGAAAAAGCCCACAGACATAGAGCATCTGGATGTGGTCCTCGACACGCTGGAAGAGATCTGGCATGAAAATGAAGACAGTAATCCCGCCGGAGTGGCCATCAGCATGGCCGGAGTGCTCGATGTGGACCGCGGCTACGCCTACCACGGAGGCGGGGTCAGATGTATTCATGACCTTGAGATCGTGAAAATTCTGGAAGAGCGCCTGAAGGTGCCTGTGACGATCGAAAATGACGCGAAGGCAGCGGCCCTGGCGGAAGTCTGGAAGGGAAATCTTTCGGATGTGCGGAACGGGATCGTCATCGTGATCGGAACCGCCATCGGCGGGGCGGTCATCATCGACCATAAGGTCCTGCGCGGGAAGAATCTGATGGCGGGAGAGTTCAGCTATATTACGCTCGGCGAGCCGGGAAAGCCTTCCTGGGACGATACATGGGGGCTGACCGGGGGCGCGCCCGGTCTGATCCGGATGACTGCGGCAAAGCTGGGAGTGGATGCGGACACGCTCGACGGCGTGGCGGTCTTTGACCTGGTGAACGGAGGGAATGAGGACGCACGTGCAGCCCTCCACGAATATACGGACCTCCTTGCGCAGCAGATCATGAATCTCCAGGTAATCATTAATCCGGAGCGATTCGTGATCGGAGGAGGGATCAGCTGCCAGCCGGTCCTCTTTGAGGAGCTTTCGAAGTCTGTGCAGCTGATCACGGATACGTTCCTTGGACACGTGCCTGCACCGGACATTATGCCGTGCAGATTCTTTAATGATTCAAATCTGATCGGAGCGCTCTATGCGCACCTGACAAGGCGGGGGATCAGTTGATCCCCTGCTCCATCATGGCCTCTGAAAGGGAGATCCGCTCATTGACATACTGAAGGACTTCGTCTGCGGGAAGCCCATGCACCATGGCGGCCTCTTCGAGTGTCTCGCTCATGGATGCCGGGCAGGTGACGCAGCCCATGCCGCACTCCATCAGCGCGCGTACGGCGATCGGATATGATTTGATGATATCGCCGATCAGATTATCCAGCTGAACATATTCTTTCACTTCCATATTATCGAAATCCATATCGGTCCTCCTTCTGACCTTTTGTATCTCCAGGCGTTTGCGAAACGCTGTGCTTCACGGAAATTGTGCAGATTCTTTGAATAGTTCTCATAATTCCATTCCGTACAGAGTTTTGCGGCTGTCTGTTCTGTACTCTAAGGCGATCGTGATATATTTTGTAAAATATAACGGCCAAGTATCATTAAACACCGAAATGCACACAGATGCAACATTAAATTTTACGGCATATCCCTCAGGACATTCCGCCGGGATCCGGCACCTTATGTGCTCCCCCGGGCAGTCTTGAAAGTTTTTTGCACAACCGTTAAAATATAAAAAACGCGCGGTATAAGCGCGCCGGTCTCGCGAATACTGAAAAAATCACCTTATGCCGCGAGCCTGAAATCGGAGGAATTATGACACGAGAGTTTGACTATTCTATTGTAAAAGATCCGCAGGTATTCCGGATCGGCCGGCTGGCCGCACACTCTGACCATGAGTACATTCTGCCTTCCGGCACGGCGGGAGACGGCGCCCCGGACCTCAGATTCAGCCTGAACGGCGTATGGCGTTTTTCCTGGGCAAAGAACTATGCCTCCGCGGTGCAGGGCTTTGAGTCTCCGGAGTATGACGCCCGCGCCTGGGATACGATCCGCGTCCCCGCGCATATCCAGATGGAGGGCTATGGTCATCCGCAGTACGTGAATACCCAGTTCCCGTGGGACGGGTCTGAGGAGATCGAACCGGGTGAGATCCCGGAGAAATTCAACCCGGTCGCAAGCTATGTGAGATATTTTTATGTGCCGGATTTCATGAAGGACCGCCCAGTGCGCATTTCCTTCCAGGGAGCTGAGAGCGGACTGGCAGTCTGGCTCAACGGTCATTTTGTCGGATACTCCGAGGACTCCTTCACGCCCTCCGAGTTCGACCTGACAGAATATATCGATTATGAGGGAGAAAACAAGCTCGCGGTCCGGGTCTTCCGGTTCACCTCCGGGAGCTGGCTCGAGGATCAGGATTTCTTCCGCATGAGCGGCCTGTTCCGTGACGTGTACCTCTTCACTGTTCCGGACGTTCATATCGAGGATCTTCGGATCCGCACGCTGCTGGACGACGAGTATAAGGATGCGGACCTTGAGATCGTGCTGAAAAGCCGCGTGCCGGGCCAGGTGATGATCACGCTCATGGACGGTAAGAAAGAGCTTCTCCGGGAGAAGGCGGCCCTTCGCGGTTCTGCCGGGGAGGAGGGAGAGCCCGGAATTACGGAGCTTCATTTTCCGGTGAAGGATCCGCACAAATGGTCTGCGGAGGATCCGTATCTCTATGATCTCGTGCTCGACGTCCGGAATGAGGCGGGAACTCTTATGGAAGTCGTCCCGCAGAAGGTCGGATTCCGCCGATTCGAGATCCGGGACCACATGATGTGCCTCAACGGGAAGCGGATCGTCTTCCGCGGTGTCAACCGGCACGAATTCTCCTCGCTTTCCGGCCGCGTGGTAAAGGACGAGGACACGGTGAAGGACATCCTCACCATGAAGCGCAATAACATCAATGCGGTCCGCCTGAGCCACTACCCGAACAGCTCGCTGATCTACCGGCTGTGCGACCTGTACGGCCTCTACCTGATCGACGAGACCAATCTCGAGACGCACGGCATCTGGAACCATATCATCGACGGTACCCATCCGGTCGATTATGCGGTCCCGGGCGATCGGCCGGAGTATACGGAAAATGTACTGGACCGCGCCCTCTCCATGTACGAGCGGGACAAGAATCACCCGTCGATTCTCATCTGGTCTCTCGGAAATGAATCCTTCGGAGGATCGAATCTCATGGCCATGCACGATGCCTTCAGAAAATGGGATCCGACCCGGATCGTACACTATGAGGGGATCACGTGGGATGAGCGGTATCCGGATACATCGGATGTGAAGAGCTCCATGTATTTCACGGTGGCCCAGATCAGGGAATATCTGCAGGAGAACCGGACGAAGCCCTATATCAGCTGTGAGTACACTCATGCGATGGGAAATTCGTGCGGGGCGATGCACAAGTACACGGATCTTGCGGAGGAGGAGCCCCTCTACCAGGGCGGCTTTATCTGGGATTATATCGACCAGGTGATCCTTAAGAAGGACCGTTACGGCAGGGAAGTGGCAGGATACGGCGGAGACTTCGGCGACCGTCCGAATGACGGCAGCTTCTCGGGGAACGGTATCGTCTACGGCCGGAACCGGGAACCGTCCCCGAAGATGCAGGAGGTCCGCTATAACTATCAGAGCATAAGGATCTCCTTTTCGGAAAACGAAGTGCACATCGATAACCGCAACCTCTTCACGAACACGGACGCATATCTCTGCCGTGTCACTCTGGAGAGAATGGGAGAGCTCTGCGAGGAGTACACCGGGCGCGTTGAGGTCGAGCCTCTCGGAAAGAAATCCATGAAGCTGCCGGTCACGCCGCCGGAGGATGACGAGTACGTCGTGACCGTCTCCTTCGAGCTTGCGGAGGATACTCTCTGGGCACCGCGCGGACATGAGGTCGCGTGGGGGCAGAAGGTCTTCGGAAAGCGGCCGGAGCCGGTCCACCGGAAAGCATACATGAAGGTCGTGCGCGGCAAGGACAACATCGGAGTCTTCGGGGACGATTATGAGTACCTCTTCTCGCTCGCGCAGGGAGGTCTTGTCTCCTTCCGCTATGCAGGACAGGAAATGCTTCTCCGCAAGGTTCTTCCGAATTTCTGGCGGCCGATGACGGAGAACGACCTGGCAAATCTGTACCCGTTCCGCGCCGGCGGCTTTAAGCTCGCGAGCATGTATGTGACGCACAAAAATACCGGAGGAATGGGCGGGAAGCTCCCGATGATCACGACCGACGAGGAGTTTGCGGAGATCACCTATACATACTTCCTCCCGACTACCCCGCGGAAGGAGTGCACGCTTACCTACCATGTCCACAGCGACGGAGTCTGCGATGTCACGCTTGAAATGGAACCGTCCGCGGACGCGGGCGAGCTCCCCGAATTCAGCGTGCTATTCTCCCTGGATGCGGATTACGACCGGATCAGATGGTACGGACTGGGTCCGGAGGAGACCTATTCGGACAAAAATCACGCCAAGCTCGGCGTCTATTCGGGCACTGTGCGGGGAAATCTTGCGGATTATCTGGTGCCGCAGGAGAGCGGCAACAAGACGGGCGTGCGGTATATGGAAGTCATGGATGCGAGGGGAAGAGGAATGCGCTTCGAGGGAGAGGATCTCTCGGTCTCGGTCCTTCCCTGGACACCGCACGAGATCGACAACGCGCAGCACGATGTGGAGCTTCCGCCGATACATTTTACACATGTGCGGGCAGGACTTGCTCAGAACGGAGTCGGAGGAGACGATACCTGGGGGGCTCGTACGCACCCGGAATACAGGATCGATAATTCGAAGGAGCTTGTGCTTCATTTCTCATTCAGGGGAATGTGACGCAGGCCGGCAGATCGTTTCGCAGATGTTTGTGGTGAGCACGGACCAAAGGAGGACATATGAAAGCAGTTGTAATTGATAAAGTCACACCCGCCGAAGATATCAGCCTTGTGGAGGTTCCGATCCCGGAGGTCATTCCGGGCTGGGTCCTTGTGAAAATAAAGGCCTTTGGTCTCAACTATTCCGAAAAACTCCTGCGGATCTCACGGATCAATCACAAATCCATCAAAAAGCCCCTGATCCCCGGGACGGAGTGCGCAGGACTGATCATCGATCCGTCTGACAGCGATTTCAGGAAGGGGGACAAGGTCATCGCCTTCATGGGCGGGATGGGGCGTCAGTACGACGGCAGCTACGCGGAGTACGCGCTGCTGCCGGCTGACCATGTATTCCATGTGGATTCAGACCTCGAGTGGCCGGAGATCGCCGCGGTCCCCAAGACCTACTTTACGGCGATGGGCGCGCTGTTCGGCTCTCTGAAGATCCAGCCGGAGGACACGCTCCTGATCCGCGGAGCGACCTGTGCCATGGGATATGTCGCGCTGCAGATCGCAAAGACGGTAGGCTGCAGGGTCATCGCCGCGACCCAGCGGGAAGAAAAATTCGGTTTTCTCGAGGGCGCGGACGTGGTCATTCCGGATGACGGCAGGATCACGGGGAAGGTCTTCGGAGCCAACAAGGCCATCGACCTCATCGGTCCGAAGAGCCTCATGGATACACTCACCGCTGTCGAGAAAGGGGGGATCGTGTGCTGCACGGCTTTCATCGGCGGCGTCTATTCGATCGAAGACTTCAATCCGCTCAAGGATATCCCGAACGGCGTGTATCTGACAGGATTTGACAGTGACAATCCGACGCAGAAGGACGTGGACGACATCTTTGTATTTCTGGATCAGAATAATCTCTCCCCGTCCGTCGGCGCAGTCTATGACTTCACGAATATCCGTGAAGCGCTCATGGATCTGGATGCGGTCAAGACGAACGGAAAGATCGTGGTCATGATGGACGACTACGGCTGGGGCATATGAGAAGAGAGGTCTCCCTGCTCCGGGTATAGTCTTTGTTGGCAGGTGGAATTGATGAGTATGGCAGGAGTCTGTCTTTGAAAGGCTCCTTGTCTGCGGCCGGGATTCATTCCTGCGGCCGGAACAAAAAATACGGGGCTGCCGCATTAAGACGGGTGCACACTGCATACAGCAGACATTCCATGTAATGTATGTTGTATATATAGTGCAGCTATTGTCTGATGCGAAAGCCCCGTATTGCTTTCAGATAGTGTCTGTATCCTCCCTGATCAGCCGCATATAGCCGGCTTCGATCGCCCCGGGAAAGAGAAAGGTGCGCTCCTTATCCTCGAATCGGACCGTGATCTTTCCGTCCCCGCAGTCAGTGACAATTCCGCGCCCGAAGCTTCTGTGCATGACAGCCTGACCGGGATCCGCCGGCTTCGCTGCGTCCTCTTTCCGGTCCTGTGCGGCCAGCTGTTCCATAAATTCGGACTCGCGGCCGCAGGAGTAGATGTGCAGTTCATTTTTTGCCCGCGTCATGGCGACGTAGAGAAGACGTCTCTCTTCCTCGACGCCGGCGAGCGAGTTCTTGCTGTTCCTGTGCGGAATAATATTAAAATTGACATCAATTATGAAGACGGTATCCCACTCCAGACCTTTTGCCCTGTGCATGGTCGTGAGGACGATGCCGTCTTTGTCTTTTATGCGGCTCTGCTCCCGCACGGCGCGGGACGACTCCCTCGCATAGGAGAGCCAGTCGCCGACCGTCGGGAACCGGGAAGCGTCCCTCTCGAGCTCCTCGAACTCTGCGGTGAGCTCTGAGAGCTCAATGTTCCGGAATTCCGCATAGGAACGCAGATATTCATCGTAGTGGATCCCGTGCGCCCCTGTCAGGGCGGAAAATACCTTCCGCGGCGCGTCGGAGAGGGAGATCTTTCCCGGTCCGAAAGCGTTCATCCACTCGCGGATGGACTTCTCACAGGCCGCGTACTTCCAGCTGTCCCCGTACTTCAGATAGCGGGCGGACAGCAGCAGGCCGCCGAGTGAATACTCCGCGCTGCGGAAATGCTCCTCCGAGAGAAAGCGCTGCGGGCGGTTCAGGATATACAGGAAGTCTGCCTGCGTGCCTGTCCCTGCCGACATTGCGATGTAGGAGCGGATCCCCGCAAAGATCCAGCCGTCGTAGATCGAGGTGACGCGCTCGGCCGGGCAGCAGGGGATCTTCGCTTTGAGGAGCATGTCGACCGGGAGCGCGGCCTGGCGGTTCGTCCGGAAGAGCACCGCCATGTCGCGGTACGCGATCCCTTCCGCATGCCGGGCACGGATGGCCCGGGCGAGAGCTTCCATTTCCTGCTGCCGGTCGGTCGTGGGCGTGTAGAGGGCCCGGCCGGTCTCCCCGCATTTCCCTCTTGCGGAAATGAAATTCTTTTCGAACCTCGTCCTGTTGAAGGCGATGAGACGGGACGCGACATTTACGACAGCCTGGCAGGAGCGGTAGTTCGTGTCCATGCGGATCACCGTACAGCCCGGAAAATCCTCCGGGAAATGCAGCATGATCTCCGGATGAGCGCCCCTGAAGCGGTAGACCGACTGGTCGTCATCCCCGACGACGCAGAGATTCCCGGTCTTTTCTGTGAGCAGGTAGAGAATATCTCTCTGAATACTGTTCGTATCCTGATACTCGTCGCACTGAATATAGCGGAAACGGCTCTGCCAGCGGGCCAGGACCTCCGTATTCTCCTTAAGAAGCCGGAGACAGACGAGGAGCATGTCGTCAAAATCCAGTTTCCTAAGGACCTGCTTCCTTTTTTCGTATGCCTTATAGACCGTGAGAAATGTCTTTTTCTCGCAGCTCTCCGGCTTCAGCGTCTGAAGGTCTGTGTAGTTGTTCTTGATGGAGGTGATTTCTGTCGCGATGGAAAGGGAGAGCTCCCAGGCGTCGTTGACGCCCGGGAGGCCCTTGAGAGTGCGGAATAGAAAATCTCTCTTGTCATGCTCCGAAAGAAGGTCTGCGGTCGTATAGAGCCCCTCCATGCGGAGAATATTGAAGCAGAGAGAGTGCAGCGTCAGGAAGACGACTCCGGATTCGCGGCCGTAGAGAGCAGCGTACCGTTCTCTCATCTCAGCGGCCGCCGCGTTCGTGAAGGTCACCATGAGGATCTCCGACGGACGGACTCCCCGCCGGATCATATTGCGGATCCTGCGGAGAAGGGTCGTCGTCTTGCCGGAGCCCGGGCAGCTGATGATCAGCATGGGGCCGTCTGTTTTCTGAATAGCCTGTTCCTGAGCTGAATTACTTTGAAACTGCGTGGCGGGATCCTCCGGTTTTACTTTCTGGACCACTTGACGCCCTGTTTTGTGTCCATGAGCTCGATGCCCATGGCCTTTAACTGATCGCGGATCTCATCCGCGCGGGCGAAGTTCCGTGCCTTGCGGGCGGCCTGACGCTCCTCGATGAGGGCTTCGATCTCTGCGTCGGCACTTTCCTTCTCCGGAAGCGCAATGATGCCGAGAATATCGCAGAGCATGGTGAGCACGTCGAGCGTGCCCTGGGCAAGTGCCTTTGAGGCGTTCTCTGTGACGTTGGTGTTCGCGTAGCGCACAAGGTCGAAGATGACGGAGAGGGCGTCAGCCGTGTTGGCGTCGTCGTCCATCTTCTCGTCAAAGCGGCCGATATGGGCTTTGACTTCCTCGAGGATCTCATTTTCGGAAGGCTGAAGGTCCGTGACCGCTGCGGATGCAGCGAGGTCAGAGAGCCTGTCAGCGGCCCGGCGGATGCGGTCGAGGGAATTGCCGGCTGCTTCCATGAGATCGGCCGAGAAATTCAGCGGGCTTCTGTAGTGTGCGGACAGCATGAAGATGCGGAGGACCTGAAGGTCGTACTTCTCCGAAATATCGCGCACGGTGAAGAAGTTTCCGAGGGACTTGGACATCTTCTTATTGTCGATGTTCAGGAAGGCATTGTGCATCCAGTAGTTCGCGAAGACGTGGCCGGAGCAGCATTCGGACTGCGCGATCTCGTTCTCGTGATGCGGGAAGATCAGATCCTCGCCGCCGGCGTGGATGTCGATCGATTCGCCCAGATACTTTTTGGACATGACGGAGCACTCGATGTGCCAGCCGGGTCTGCCGTCGCTCCACGGAGACGGCCAGGAGGGCTCGCCCTCCTTCTTCGGCTTCCAGAGCACGAAATCGAGCGGATCTTCCTTCTCATCCTCACCGGAGACCTTGAGGTCGCGGAAGCCGGAGCGGAGATCGTCGAGGTTCTTGCCGGAGAGCTTGCCGTAGCCCGGGAAGCTTCTCGTGCGGAAGTAGACCGTGCCGTTCTTTTCATAGGCATGGCCTTTCTCGATCAGATCCGAGATCATGTCGATCATGCCGTCGATCTCCTGCGTTGCGAGCGGGTGAGTGGTCGCCGGGCGGACGTTCATGCCCTCCATGTCCTTCTTGCACTCCTCGATATATCGCTGTGAGATGACGTCCGCAGACACGCCCTCCGCGATGGCTGCGTTGATGATCTTGTCGTCGACGTCCGTGAAATTGGAGACGTAGTTGACCTCATAGCCCTTGTGCTCAAGATAGCGGCGGACGGTATCGAAGACAATCATGGGTCTCGCGTTCCCGATGTGGATGAGGTTATAGACGGTCGGGCCGCAGACGTACATGCGCACCTTGCCGGGCTCGATCGGGACGAATTCTTCCTTGTGCATGGTAAGTGTGTTGAAGATCTTCATAATATTCTTATATCCTCCGTGTGGGATGTTTGAACTTATCGGGAGTTCCGTAAGGAACTATCGATAAAAAGGCCGGTTTATCGGCCGAATCAGATGCATGGGTTCGCAGAGCGGTTCCTGTATGAAAAGTCTCCGGCAGCTCGCAGCCTTACGAACAGGGAAGGTGCTTCGCACCCTGCGCGTCGCGGCAGGAACGCCGGGCGTTTATGAATGCTGCGGGATTCGGAGTCAGATATAGTCCGCAAATACGCAGTCTCCGACCTCCTCATAATCGCGCTCTTCCGGAGCGAGCTCGTAATGCGTCTTCTCACGCAGATAGGGTGACTCGCAGAGGCGGTCATTTGTCATATCCTTTCCGCCGTCCTTCTCCCGTCTCATCCGGGAGATCTCCGACTCGACGGAGATCATGCGGTTGATCAGCTCGTTGTTGGCCCGCTGAAGAAGCTTGAGGTCCTGCAGGATCGGGTCGGGCAGATTTGTCTGATCGATCGTATCGCGCGGGATGACCTGGTTCTTCATGCGGACGACCCGGCCCGGAACGCCGACGACGGTACAGTTGGGCGGAACGGGTTTCAGGACGACCGAGCCCGCGCCGATCTTGGAATTCGCGCCGATTCGGATGGACCCAAGGACTTTTGCCCCGGCGGAGACCATGACGCCGTCTTCGAGCGTCGGATGGCGCTTTCCCTTCTCTTTTCCGGTACCTCCGAGCGTTACGCCCTGGTAAAGAGTGACGTTGTCCCCGATCTCACAGGTCTCGCCGATAACGACGCCGGTACCGTGGTCGATGAAAAATCCCTTTCCGATGGTCGCACCGGGATGGATCTCAATGCCCGTCCTGCGGACGGCAATCTGAGAGAGCAGGCGTGCGCGGAAGTGTTTCCCCTCCGTCCAGAGCTTATGGGCTCTTCTGTAGTAGCGCATGGCTGTGTAACAGGGGTAGAGAAGGACATCCCAGTATGTGCGGATCGCGGGATCGCGCTCTTTATAGACTTGATAGGTTTCCTTCAGTTCTTTGAACCAGCCCATGTCGATTCCTCCGGGAAAAAAGATGAAGCGGAATCCGCTTTTTTAAGTCTATCAAAACTCATCCGTTTGTCAAGATTCAGCGCATTAAAGTGGACCTTGGTCTGTGATCTGCGGGAGTGAACGGGAATTCTGAGCGAAGTTCCTCGCAGCGGGTGCACGCGATCCCGCTGCGAAAACGGGCGTTCCGCGTAAATGGGTGTGCCCGATCCCGCTGCGAAAACGGGCGTTCCGCGTAAATAGTGTGCCTGATCCCGCTGCGAAAGCGGGTTGCTCTGCGTAAAACGGGTATGAAATCCTCTCCGGAAGCAGGAAATATCATTTAAAAAAGATCCGGGCCGCGGGAATTCTCCCGGACCCGGATCAGATATTCGTTCATAGAAAAAACAAAAAGTGTGTTTCCGAAGTGCAGGACATGTGTCTGTCACATTCCTGTGAACTTTATGCGGAATTTCGGCCGGTCACTCCGGCCCTCAAAGAGCCAGGATCCGTCCTCTTCGACCCATGCGATCTCGAAATCCTCCCCCGGGCGGATCTCGCTCAGATATTCGGCGTCGACTGTGCCGGGGTGCGCGGACGCGTGCACGGAGAGAGGGATCAGGTCGTCCGTCAGGTCAAAATATCCGCAGTTATTGATATGGCCGTTTATGTCGAGCAGGCTGAAGGAGGCCGTGCGCGGGACGGTATGGATCCGCGGATCTCCTGCCTCCGGCAGCCGGTCCCTGATCGCATCGGGGAGTGGGAGAGTGCGGCCGGCGTCCATATTCTGAATCTCGATCCCGTACTCATCCGGGAAAATGAACCCCCTGCTCTCCGCATCGATCAGCATCCAGAGCGCGCTGCCCGTAATGATGACGTCCCCCCTGCAGATGACTTCATAAAAGCGCGGGAAGAGGACATGCATCGTCTCCCCCGGCCAGGACCGGATCGTGATCTCCTCATCATATTCCGGCATGCGCCGGATATCGATGTGCTGCTTTGTGATGATCCAGAGGAGCCCCCGGTCGAGCGTTTTCTCCCGGCCGACCCCGAGCGCCTCCGTGTGCGCGATCGAAGCTTCCTGAAAGAATGTGAGCAGGGCTGAGAGGCGGAGCCTCCTGCAGCATGTGACATGCTGGCTCCGGATCCTTAACGTCCGCTCGTAGAGCCCGATACTGCCTTCCATGTGCTCCCTCCGTCAGTCTTTCTGATACTTCTCGATCGCGTCAACGACCTGGCCAAGTGTCTTCAGACGGCTCCACTGCCTGTTGGGGATCTTGACGTCGAACTCGGCTTCCAGCTTGCAGATGACCATGATGAAGCTCATGGAATCCATGGACATATCGGTGTTGACAACGGAATTCTCTGTCAGCTCGACGCCCTGGAGCTCAGGGACGCAGTTATGAATGATCTCGATCGTCTTCTCGGTGATCTCGGCTCTGTTTAATTTTGCCATTTCGGTCTTTTCTCCTCTGTAATATAAAATGAAATTGGTTTTATTCTGATGCGTCAGGCACGAACCTCAGACAGATTCAAATTCCCACCTTCTGATCTTGCCGGTCGCAGTCCTCGGAAGAGGTGTCTCCGCGTACAGAATATAGTGGATATGCTGGCCCCGCGCATGCTTCTCGTTGAATTTGTCAAGGATCCTGCGGTCGCGCTCACGAATCTTTCCGGAATCCTCCGGGCGGTCCTTCGTCCCGACGACCAGAACAGGGAATCCGTTCCGAAGAATGAGCGCAACGTCGTCCGTACCGAGCTCCCGTGCGAGCTCTCCCTCGTATTCCGGGCGATAGATCTTCGTCCCGTCCGAGAGGACGAGCATTTCCTTCTTCCGTCCGGTCAGATGCAGATATCCGCGCTCATCAAGGAATCCGAGATCTCCGGTGTAAAGCCGGCCGTCGACGGCAGGATTGGAGACCTTTGCCGGAATACCTGGTCTCGCCGTGGAAAAATCGATGTATCCCTTCATGAGGCAGGGCGTTTTGACGCTCACTTCCCCATCCGCCTCGATCCGTATATCCGCGTCCGGGCAGGGCGCGAGCGCGTAGGGATCATCGAGATCCCGGGTGATCGCGACGCCACTTGATGTTTCCGTCAGCCCGTAGCCGAGATAGACCTTGAGACCTGATGCCTTGAGCGCTCCTGTCATCTCCTGTGAGAGGGGGGCTGCGCCGATGAGAACTACTCTGAGGTTCCTGTTCAGGACCTTCTTGCGGTACAGCATCTCAACGAGTGAGGGTACGGCGGGAAGGATCGTCGGCTCAAAAAATGTACAGTCATCGAATATGTGCCGGACGCCGCGTCCGAGCGCGACGGATGCCCCGTAGGCCAGACCCCACAGCATTGAACACACAAAGCCGAATACATGGGAGAGGGGGAGCAGCGAGAGGATTACGTCCCCTTCTTCGCAGGGGAGCATGCTCTGGCCCGACCATGCGCTGAGACAAAGATTCCGGGTCGACAGAACGACTGCCTTCGACTGGCTCGTGGTTCCCGACGTAAAGAAGATCAGGCGGCCTTCTCTCCCCTTCTTGGCAAAGGGATCCGGAACTGCACCCGGAGGAGTCTCTGCGTCCGGGTTCGGCATGGCGGCCGGGATACCCAGATGGGCACGGACTGCCTTCTCGAGCTCGGTATCTCCTGCGTAGACGGAGTCGGCTCCGCAGACCGATGCGAGGTAGAAGAGCATCTCGTCCGAGAGGGCTTCGTCGGTGAGAATCACGTCGCAGCCGGCCCGCGCGCAGGCGAACAGACGGATGATCGTCTCCGGTCTGTGATCGGTGATTATGAATTCGCGCCGGATGCCGGCGTCCTTTATTTTCCGGGAGAGATCAAGGATCTGTTCGTACAGATAACCGTAGGACATTCTGACCGGTTCATGACCTTCCTCTCCGTCGCTGTAGATCAGGGCGGGGTGGAAATTGTCTTTCCACGGCTCCATCAATTCCCGGAAATTTAAATATTTGTGCATAAAAAACCTCCGAATCTTGCAGAAATCTTGTCACAATTATATAATGGAGAGGAAAAGTTTCCAATACTCATATTTATTAAAAATATGAGAATGATATATAAAAAAGGAGCAGAAAATGGCTAATTTGAACGAGAAAATCTGTATCATCGGCGGCGGCCCGGCCGGTCTTTCCGCGGCAATGTACCTTGAGCAGAAGGGGTACACGAACTATGCGATTCTCGAGAAAGAAGATCATGTCGGCGGAAAGTGCCATTCTCCGCACTATAACGGCAGAAGGTATGAGATGGGCGCGATCATGGGCGTTCCGTCCTACTACGCAGTACATGACGTCGAGGAATTCTGCGGAATTACGCACGACGGACCCAAGCTCAACCGCAACTACAAGAACCTCAAGGGACAGGTCATCGAGCCGTTCGACCCGAAGAAGAACCCGCTCAAGATCCCGGAGCTTCTCAAGATGAAAAAGCAGTTGAAGAAGCTGGGCGAGCTCCTTGAGACAAAGTACAAGGGATATGACGTCAACGGACACCGCGGCGTCGCGGAAGGCCGTTATGACGGCTATGCTGTGACACCGGGCCGTGAGAAGATCTCCGGCGTGAACCCGAATCTGAAGGATCTGGCGATGCCCTTCAAGGATTTCTGTGAAATGAACGGCGTAGAGCTCATCCAGAACATCTGGATCGGACCCTTCACGGCATTCGGCTACGGCTACTTTGATGAGATCCCGGCAGCGTATGTTCTCAAGTATCTTGATTTCCAGACGACCATGAACTTCGTCAAGGTCAATCTGTGGACCTGGAAGGAAGGCACACAGTACATCTGGGAGCAGCTGAACGAGCACCTTGCCCATCAGGCAAGACTGAACAGCGACATCACTTCCGTCGAGCGAAAGGACGGCAAGGTCTATGTGACCGTCAACGGCGAGGTCGAGGAATTTGACAAAGTCATCATCACGGCTCCGCTACAGTTCATGCCGAAGTACTTCGACGCGACGGAGGAGGAGAAGGAGCTCTTCTCGAAGATTGATTATGAGAGATATGACGTTCTCGCAGTCGAGACGGAGCCCCAGAATCATCCGGAGATCTCCTACTACATTTTCGACAATATGACGCCGGATCGTTACGGCCACCTGATGGTCTACTATCGCCGCTGGAAAGACGATATCAATCAGGTCATCACGACCTACGCGCTGCGCAATCACCGCGGCGACCGCAGGATCTCCGTCAACGGCTGCCGCCGCAACGTACTGAAGGACCTTGAGAGAATGGGCAACCCGGCATCCGAAGTCGTCAATGAGAAGTCCTGGTATTACTTCCCGCATGTATTCTCCGAGGACTATGCAGCCGGCTGGTATGACAAGGTCGAGGCGATGCAGGGAACGAACGGAACGTACTATGCAGGTGAGATCATGTCCTTTGGCGATATGGATGAGACGGCCGAATACTCCAGAGAACTTGTGGACAGATTCTTCTGATCGAACGAAACGGCATGGAATGCCGGATAAGCGGCGGCGGCCTTTAAGGTGCGCCGCCGCTTGTATACGTATGAACAGCAACCGGTAAACCTTATTTGCGAGGGAAAGAACATGAATTTTTACAAAGACCACTATGATGTCATCATCATGGGCGCGGGCCTTGCGGGACTCTCCTGTGCGCTGCAGCTGCAGTCGAAGGGCATAAAGGATATCCTGATCCTCGAAAAGCACAACCTGCCCGGCGGACTTGCCACGAGCTATGTCCGGAACGGGATCGAGATCGAGGCGACCCTCCACGAGATGATGAGTATCGGAACAAAGGAGGACCGCCTGAAGGTCGGCGCGTTCTTCGACGATATGGGCGTCGACATTGACTGGCTGCCGGTCCCGGAGGCTTACCGCTTCCTGCAGACGACGGACGGCATCGACATCACCCTGCACGCGGGCTACCGCAGGATGGCGGATGAGATCGAAGCGCAGTTCCCGGGCTGGGGCGATAAGGTCTATGAGTTCATGCTGCTCATGAGACGGGTCTACGACTCCATGAATATCCTCTCCGTGACGCCGATGAGCAAGCCGGAGATGCTTCTCAAGCATCCGGATTTCGTGAAGACGGTCGGATATTCTGCGGAACAGGTCATGTCGACTTTTGCGTTCCCGGATGAGATCGAACAGATCCTCACACCTTACTGGATCTATGTCGGAAATCCGATGAACACGCTTCCCTTCACGATCTACGCGTTCCTGATGGCCGATTATTTCTGCGGCAGCTACGTCGCGCACGGCCTCTCCCACGAGATGAGCATGAAGCTTGAGGCGAAGGCTGAGGAGAACGGGGCCCAGATCGAGTTCCGTCAGGAAGTTGAAAAGATCCTTGTCCATGACGGCAAGGTACAGGGCGTCCGCACGAAACGCGGCGATGAGATCGCCTGCGACTATGTTGTAAGCGCTGCCTACCCGAACAAGGTCTATACGCAGATGATCGAGCCGCTCTCCGAGGTCCCGGAAGGCGCGATCAAGGCCGTCAATGCGAGAAAGCTCAGCGTATGTCCGGTCTCCGTCATGATGGTCCTCGACGGATCGCCGGAGGAGCTCGGGATCCGTGACTACAACATTTTCTCGGGAGATACCATGGATACCACGGAGATCTGGGAAAATTACCACACGGCCGGCCCGTACACCTACCTCACATCCATCTGCCTGAATCTGGCCAATCCGGACTGCACGCCGAAGGGAATGTGCCAGTTCTCGATCACCGCGCTGCCGCTGGTCGATTCCTTCCTCGACGTGAAGGAGGAGGATTATCCGGCGCTCAAGCGGAAGCTCGCAGCGGAGATGATCGCGAACTACGAGAAGAACACCGGCATTAACATTCACGACCACATCGTCGAGATCGAGGTCGAGACGCCGATCACGGTCGCGCACTACGTCGGCGCGTGGAAGGGCAGCATTTACGGATACGCCCACTGCATGGATGACCACGCGGTCGCCCGCCTTCAGATGAAGGAGGAGGACCATTTCATAAAGGGACTCGAATTTGCGGGCGCGCACGGCATGTCCGGAAACGGCATGGGCCCTGCGGTCACCAACGGCCGCGCCGCAGCCAAGGGAATCCTGGAAGCCGAGGCGGCGAAGACTAAGAAGTCGCCGGCTTCCGTCCTCAAAAATCTGATCGGAGGTGCCGGAAAATGAAAATCGAAAGCTTCTTAAAAGACGTCGGCGGAGCCTCCAGAGTCACGAAAGCCCGCCGTGAAAGCTACAAAAATGCGAGCGCCGTGCCCGAGCCGAAGGATCCGATCCGCGAACTCGCCGACCTTCTGCATCCGGACAGGATGCGCTTTGTCGTCACGGAAGTGCGGGATGCCTCCCCGACCGCAAAGACCTACCGCCTTGAATCGGTCGACGGCCATATCCCGGTCTTCCAGTGCGGCCAGTACGTCAATTTCAACCTGAAGATCGGCGGGAGCGTTCTGAACCGCCCGTATTCCATTTCCTCGGCACCTTTCGAGGCGAGAGGAGAGAAGCCCTTTATCGAGGTCACGATCCGGCGGAACCGCCCGTACTTCGTGCCGGACTATTTCTTTGAAAATGTGACCGAGGGGACGCTGCTCGACGGCTCGATGCCCTTCGGGACATTCTACTATGAGCCTCTCAGGGACTCGAAAAATGTCGTCGCCCTCGCGGGCGGCAGCGGTATCACGCCCTTTGTCTCCATGGCGAAGGAGATCGCCGCAGGATACCTCGATACCGATCTCACGATCCTTTACGGCTCGGTACACCACAGCGACATCGTCTGCGGAGAAGAGCTTGCGAAGGCAGCGGAGGCCTGCCCGCGTGTCCGCGTTGTCCACGTGATGTCGGATGACCCGGAGTGGGAGGGCGAGAAGGGATTCGTCACGAAGGAGATCATCGAGAAATATTCGGGGGAGGATCCGACCTACATGTTCTGCGGTCCGCTTCCGATGTACAATTTCGTTTCAAAAGTCCTCGGAGAGCTCGGGGTCCCGGTCCGCCGCTTCCGGAAGGACGTCCTGGGCCAGCCGGCGGATATCAGCGCCCTGCCCGGATATCCCGAGGAGAGCATAGGCAAGACATACCAGATCACGGTCGTCCGGGGTGTGCATGAGGATGTGATCCCCGCCAGCGCATCCGAGCCGGTAGCGGTCGCGCTCGAGAGAGCGGCGATCCCGGTGGATGCCCACTGCAGGGGCGGAGAGTGCGGCTTCTGCAGGAGTCAGCTCCTTTCCGGAGAGATCTTCGTAAATCCGGTCGGCGACGGACGCCGCGGAATGGATAAGGAGATGGGCTGGTTCCACGCGTGCTCTTCCTACCCGCTGTCGGATCTCAGGATCAAGATCCCGATCCTTTGACGGTGACCAGGAATCAAAATTTCCTGAGGAGGGCGTTCGGGCATGGCCGGCACTTCATAATTTTAAAGCCGAAGGCTTCAAAATTATGTTAGTACCGCTGCCAGTGCGAGCGAGCGGGAGCGTCCCGACGTGGAAATATTTATCTCAGTGGGGAAGACCCCTGCTTCTGTAAGCGGGGGATAGACTAATATCCTGCTCGTCTCAGTGGTGGGTTACAATCCCCCACTGAGATAAACGCTCCGCGAGGATGCGCAGGGATTCGGTTTGGAAGATGTCAGCTTGCGCTGACCCGAATCCCGCGCCAATTCTCGCGAGCGAGAATTGAATCCTGGTTCCATATGAAATTCGGAAACGGAAAGTTTCAGTCCTTCAGTTTCGGCTCAGAAAGGTACACTCAAAATATGGTAAAAGATGTAAATCCCATGATTCACGTCAATGAACGTGACTTCCCGGTCACGGATTATCACTGCGATGATCCGGAGAAGAAAAAACTCGTCATGAAGCTCGCGCTCATGATCACGGACAACATCCCCAGAAAGCTTCCGGGAGGAATGAAAGAAAATCACATGGACTTCTGGATCCTCGACAGGCTCCTTACCAAGGAGGAAGTCCGCTTTATGCTCAGCTTTAAGAAGAGAAGAGTCGGGCTCACGACGCGCGAGCTCGCGATGCGCAACAAGATGAGCATGCAGAGAACACAGAAAATGATCGATCACCTCCTGTGGATCGGCATCCTGGAGCAGAACCGCGACAACGCGGACCATCACATCCAGTACCTGATCCCGAAATGGGTCGTCGGTTCGGGCGAGTACATGGTCGAGCATCCGACGCTCGCGGACGAGCACCCGGAGGTCGCGACGATGTTCAACCTCGCGCCGCAGGAGCCGCTGGAGCTCGCCGCAAAGCTCATCCCGCCCGGGGGAGCAGGCATCGGCATGCACGTCATTCCCGTGGAGAAGGCGATCCCGGTCGACACGAAGAGCGTCTCCGTGGAGCATCTGTCCCACTGGATCGAGAAATATGACACCTTCTGCAAGATGGTCTGTGCCTGCAGAAAGGCACAGAGGATCCGCGGGGAGGGCGTCGGAGATATCGAAGGCTATATGTGCATCGGATGCGGGGACATCGCTGAGTATCTGGTGACCTCCGGAAAGGATGCGGTCTACATCACGAAGGAGGAAGTCCTCGAGATCCTCGAGCGGTCGGAGCGCAAGGGGTACGTACATCAGATCACGAATCTGGACGGACCGAACCGCATCGTCGGCATCTGCAACTGCTCTCCGGGAAGCTGCTACGGACTTCGCACCTCGCAGCTCTTCAACACCCCGAACATGTCCCGCTCGGCTTACCGTGCCCATGTCGACCACACGAAGTGCGTCGCCTGCGGCAAGTGCGTGGAAGTATGCCCGGCCGGCGCCGCGAAGCTCGGTCAGAAGCTCTGCCGCGCAGACGGCTCAAAGGTCGTCTACCCGATGCATGACCTTCCGGATGACAATCCGTGGGGCGAGGATCGCTGGGACAGAGATTACCGCGATCACAATAAGATCAACTGTTACGACGAGGGAACATCTCCCTGCAAGACGGCATGTCCGGCCCACCTTGCGGTCCAGGGATACGTCCGGATGGCCGCAGAAGGCCGCTATCAGGATGCGCTCCGTCTGATCCGCCAGGACAATCCGTTCCCGGCAGTCTGCGGCGCAGTCTGCAACCGCCGCTGCGAGGACCGCTGTACGAGAGGGCTCGTCGACAAGCCGGTGGCCATCGACGAGATCAAGAAATTCCTCGCTTACCGCGAGCTCGATGCGGGTGAGCGCTATATCCCCATCTGCGAGAACGGCGACGGGGAGCAGTGGGATGACTATAAAATCGCAGTCATCGGTGCCGGCCCGGCCGGACTCACGGCTGCTTACTATCTGAGGACGGAAGGGTATCCCGTCACGGTCTTCGAGCGGGAAGCCCGGCCCGGCGGCATGCTTATGAACGGCATTCCGAACTTCCGACTCGACAAGAAGGTCCTTGAGGCAGAGATCGACATCATTGAGAAGATGGGCGTCGAGATCCGCTGCGGCGTCGAGGTCGGTAAGGACGTAACGATCAAAGAGCTCCGCGAGCAGGGCTACAAGGCATTCTACGTCGCGATCGGTCTGCAGGGCGGCCGTCTGGCAGGCGTTCCCGGTGAGGACGCGGCGGGCGTGGAATCCGGCGTGAGCTTCCTCCGCAGAGTCAATCAAGACCACACGATCCGTCTCGACGGCGACGTCGTCGTTGTAGGCGGAGGAAATGTCGCTGCCGACGTCGCCCGGGCTGCAAAGCGCACGACGGACGGAAAGGTCACGATGCTCTGTCTCGAGCAGCGGGAGGAGATGCCTGCCGCAAAGGATGAGATCGCGGAAGTTCTTGAAGAGAACATTGAGATCGTGAACGGCTGGGGGCCGAAGGAGGTCATCGCGGAGGACGGCAGGGTCACGGCGATCGTCTTTAAGAAATGCGTCTCCGTCTTCGACAGCGAGCACCGCTTCAGCCCGGTCTACGATGAAAATGAGACCATCACGGTCCCCTGCGCGAACGTGCTCATGGCAATCGGCCAGTCCGCGGAGTGGGGAAATCTGCTCGAGGGCACGAAAGTGGAGATCCGCAGGAACGGAACTGCCGTCGCGGACAGCGTTACCCTCCAGACAGCGGAGCCGGATATCTTCGTCGGCGGCGATATTTATCACGGGGCAAGATTCGCGATCGACGCGATCGCGGAAGGCAAGGAGGGAATGGTCTCCATCAACCGCTTTGTCCATCCGGGCCAGTCGCTCACGATCGGACGCGATCTTCGCCAGTTCATCGAGCTTGACCGCGACGACATTCTCATCGAGTCCTATGACAACGCGGACCGGCAGGCTCCGGGCATGCGTCCGGGAGATCCGGATAAGACATTCGAGGATCTCAGACTTCCGCTCACCGAGGAGCAGGTCAAAGTCGAAGCCAACAGATGCTTAAAGTGCGGTGCGACCACCGTCGACCTCAACCAGTGCGTCGGCTGCGGTCTGTGCACGACGAGATGCGAGTTTGACGCGATCCACCTCTCGAGGGATATTCCTGAGGCCAGCGAGATGCACACTGCGGAGGAGATGATGAAGGTCGTCGGCCCGTATGCAGCGAAGCGCGCGGTAAAGATCATGAAGAAGAAGCTCGAGGAGAAGAAGGCCGGCGCAAAGAAGTGAGGACGGACAGGGATCGTCCCCGGTAAGCCGGCGCGGAAAAGAAGAACCTGTGTCATAAAGAATGAAAAGAGGCACGCTCCTTATAAGGGAACGTGCTTCTTTTGATAGTTTTCATCGTACAATACTCGTGATATTTTGCTGCGGGACATGCGTGTAAAGTGAAATCCGGCTTTATACTGAGTCAGTCTCACGATGAAGAGCAACACTTTCGGCGGATCGCACTCAGATATCCTTGAGATCCATCGTCATGATCGTCGTCAGATCGTTGTCGGACGGATCCTCCATCTCTGCGACGCGGGTCGCATGGTTCGTGATGACCGTCTCGAACATGTTGCGGATGTCGCGGGCGTTCGCGAAATTCTCGCCCTTTTCGGCCTCGCGCTTTTTGATGATGCCCTCGACCATCTCCTTGGCCTCGAGGCTGAAGGTGTAGTTGTACTTTCTGCAGTTCATTTCCCAGATGCGGATGAGCTCGTCCGCCGTATAATCCGGGAACTCCATGTACTTGTTGAATCTGGACTTGAGACCCGGGTTGCTCTCGACGAACTTCTTCATGAGCTCCGTGTAGCCGGCGACGATGACGACGAGATCCTTGCGGTTGTCCTCCATGGCTTTCAGGATCGTGTCGATCGCTTCCTGTCCGAAGTCACCCTGTCCGCCTTCCTTGTTCAGCGTGTAGGCCTCGTCGATGAAGAGAATGCCGCCCATGGCCTCCTTGATCTTCTCCTGGGTCTTGATCGCGGTCTGTCCGACATAGCCTGCGACAAGACCGGAGCGGTCGACCTCGACGAGCTGTCCCTTGGAGAGCACGCCGATCTCCTTGTAGAGCCTTGCCAGAATGCGGGCGACGGTCGTCTTTCCTGTTCCGGGGTTGCCGGAGAAGACGAGATGCAGGGAGACCGGGACGGTCTTCATGCCCTTGGCCTCACGCATTTTCTGCATTTTCACAAGGGAGACCAGCTCCTTCACGTCCTCCTTGATCGAGCCGAGGCCGATGAGCTCGTCGAGCTCTTCCATGGCACTCTTTTCGGGCTCCTTCTTCCCGCCCTTTTCGGGTGTGGAGCCGGCGGCGGCCTTCGGGGCATCCGCCTCCGGGACCGATTCCTCCGCTTTTTCCTTTTCCTTCTCTTTATCCGTATTCTTATCCGCAGCCGCTTTACTGTCTGCTGACTTTTCGTCTGCTTTCTTTTCTCCGGACTTCTTCTCCGTCGATGGAGAAGCCGGCGTTCCGTTCTTTATGGACGAGAGCTTCTCGTCAAGGAGAGCGTCCATCTTCTCGCGGTCAGACTTCTTCGTCATCCTCGTGAGGACGTCATTTCCGAAAAAATCGCTGTAGACGCTGTCTATGATTTCGTCGATTCTGAGATTTGACTTGTCTTTCATGAGATTCTGCTGAGAACCGTTTTTTAGGCGGATCCCATATCCTTTCTCCCGGAAAGTCCGGGCTTTCGTTTGATAAGACGGACCGTCTCCCGCGGATCATAGCTTCGCAGCCCGGAATGCATCAGGACCACTTCGGCGTTTGCAGCGCACCGGGAGCGGCGCACTGTCTGAACTGCACGGCAGGAGGACCGGAGAGTTTTACGATACTCTGTACCCTTTGTCCTTCCTCTATGATAATGATTTTGACGGCTGTATGCAAGTGCGTAAACACTGCTGCAGCCGTCAGATAAATCAGCCGTTCTTATAGGTGAAGGCCAGGGCAGGCAGAAGCTCCGCGTTGGCATTCCAGATGGACGGATACTCCTCGATCCCGATCGGGCACTCGCTCCAGCCGTTCTCGATCGTGACGGAGGGAACGCCGCGCACAAGGACGAAATAATCGCTGCAGCCCGCCGCATCCTGTGAGCTTTGTACGGAGGAGGAGCCGGAATATCCTGTCATGACGGAGACCAGGCTCATCAGCGCGTAATCTTTGTCGTAGACTTCTCCGGTGCTGCCGTAGTCCCAGTAGATGACCCCGCCCATCGAGTGGTAGGAGATCGTGATCATCGCATTGCATGCATCGGCGGCATTGAGGATCGCCTGCGTCTCCGGCTCCGAGGCCGGGGAAGTACCCTTGTAATGGTCGGAGGAGGGGTAGGGAACACCTTCGTACATATCCCATCCCGCGTCGAAATTTCTGTTCAGGTCGACGCCCCGGGCGTTGGCTTTCCAGCGTCTCCAGTAGGAATCTTCTCCGGATGTCCGGCCGCCGTCCCGGTCATTCTGCAGAATGTCGTAGAGCCCGTTCCTGAGCTCTTCATTCCGGATCGCATCCGGACCGAACTGACTGATCGAGACGCCGTCCGGATTGGACATAGGGAGAATGTGGAAGCAGACGGATGAAAGAAGCTGATCGTAGGACGCATCCGCGTACATTCCGTCCGCGTGATGATGGAGAAAATACTCGATCTGCTCCATCGCGACCAGCGTGTTGATGTACTCCCGCGCGTGGATCGAGGCCTGTATCAGGATGTGATGTTCACTTCCGGGATTTCCGAGGATGGCTTCGGGGATATCCCGACCGTCGAGAGACGTCCCGCAGCTCGTGACCGTGAGAAGGTCGGGGTAGGCAGCGGCCATCTCCGAGAGGTCCGTCATCATCTGCTCATAGGTATAGAGGGCGGTCTCCGCGCTCACGAAGTCGATGCCGGCCGGATCCTCGGAGGGTACAGCCGGTGATTCCGGCGCGGGAGTCGGATCGGCAGTAGGGGAAGCGGTCGGTGCTGCGGTCGGAGTCGGGGCTTCGGTCTTTGCTGAGCTTTCCGCTTCCGACGCGGAGGTGGTGCCGGATCCTGCGGGAGCTTTCGCACTGTCAGTATCAGATGCGGCCAGGCTGCCTACAGCAGACAGGGTAGTATCTGCGGGCGCATTTCCCGAATTCGTATCGACAGCCTTTCCGCAGCCTGCAAGAAGGACAATGGCAGAGCAGACTGCCAGAATGGATCTCCCGGCACAATTTATATTTCTCATGAGCAGTCTCCTTCATACGATGAACTATAAGGAATATTCCATAAGTGTATGATAATCCATGGGAAGAAGAGGGGTCAAGGGAATGTCTTTTAAGGAGCCGGTACGAAGGCGCTGGGCTATACCGCGATGCTCAACAATTCCATTCCGCACATAGTTTCGCAATTCCCTATATAAGGAGAGATAAAAGGAGTGACGGATCCGCGGGAACTGTCATTCCTTTTTTGTGGAACGCAGGGCTGTTCCAGTCCGGCAAATTTCGGTGAATGGCATGCGGCCGAAAGAAGAATGTTCATTTTGCCACGGACTCTGTTATAATTATTATTAGATTTTGCGGAGTTTTATTCTTTATCGCGCGATTTCGGAACCTGCATGTGCCTGCGAAAGAAGGTATGTGCAGGTCCGGAAAGCCGCCCTGGAGAAATGATTATGGATGCAATCAGTCAAATGAAAACCTTCTGGCCCGACTGGACCGTCGAAAAAGAAATCGGAGCCGGTGCCTACGGTCATGTCTATAAAGTCAGCCGAAGTGTCGGAGAAAAGAAGTTCTATTCCGCCGTCAAGGTGATCCGGATCCCGCAGAACGACAGCGAGGTCAAGGCTGTCATGGCGGAGGACCGGAGCCACTCGGCGACGAGGGCGCATTTCAGGGAGCTCGTCGAAGACTGCAAGCATGAGATCACGATGATGATGGAGCTTCGAGGGACGGCCAACGTCGTGGAGGTCGAGGACTTCAAGGTCATCGAGCACAAGGATGAGATCCGCTGGGACATCTTTATCCGCATGGAATATCTGACCTGTCTCACGGATGTGATCACGGAGCGACGGCTCACGGAGAAGGAAGCCGCGAAGGTCGGCATCGACATCTGCAGCGCTCTGGAGCTGTGTGAGGCCAACCACATCATTCACAGGGATATCAAGCCCGGCAACATCTTCGTCACACGGTTCGGGATCTATAAGCTCGGTGACTTCGGGATTGCAAAGCAGCTCGACCGCTCCTCCGGCACGCTCTCCTCGAGGGGAACGTACGATTATATGGCGCCGGAAATGTTCCGCGGTCAGCGCTATGACGCCTCCGTTGACATATATGCGCTCGGGATCGTGCTCTACAAGCTGCTGAACCGGAACCGCGCACCGTTCCTCGATCCGAAGGCGGAGCGCACTTCCTCCAAAGAGCGGGAGGAAGCTCTCGGAAAGAGGATCTCCGGTGAAAGTCTGCCGGCCCCCTGTGATGCTTCGGTCCCCATGTCGCGGGTCATTCTGAAGGCCTGCCGGGCGAAGGCGCCGGACCGTTTCCGTTCGCCCGGGGAAATGAAAGCCCAGCTCGAAAATATTATAAACGACAGGCCGGTCGTCATAGCGGCGGACAGCGTATATGCCGGTGAGAGAAGCGGCCGTACGGATACTGCGCCCGGAGTGGCCGGAAGCCGGATGGGCGGCCGGAGAAACGGTCAGTACGTCCAGGGGACGAGTCAGTTCGGCCAGGGAAATAGTCAGTACGGTCAGGGGACGAGTCAGTACGGCCAGGGAAATGGTCAATACGGCCAGGGAACGAGTCAGTTTGGCCGGGACACGGATCAGTACACCGAACAGATGTCGGACAGTACGATGAAAACGTATAAGGATTCGGGAGGATATTCCGACGGCCGCGGCCCGGATATTACCTATCACGGCCGCGGGTCGATCCCGGTCCCACCGCCGGAGGAGACTGTCCGGCGCGGCTCTGAGGACGGAAGCCAGGGAGGCGGATCCCGCCGATTCCCGATCGCCGCACTTCTTGCGGGAGTGTTCTTCACCATCGCACTGGTCCTTACCATTGTATTCGTCATCCCGGTCCTTAAAGGGGACGGAGAGGGTGGTTCGCAGACGGAGACAGCCACGGTGGAGAGCACCGCGGAGAAGACGTCCGGGACAGACAGGAGCATGTCGACGGTGACGGCAGAACCGACGGAGACGCCGATCGCAACAGCGACGCCGACGCCGACGGAAACACCGACTCCGACACCGACCGCGACGCCAACGCCGACACCCACCCCGGTCCCGACATCAGCTCCGGTGGAACAGGCCCGCGTTATCGACCAGTCCGCGGCGACCCCGTCCGGGTCACAGCATTCCGTCGACAACGTCGTCTATATCGCGGATGTTTATGAATATCTGACTCTCCGCGAGGCACCGTCCACGAGTGCAAAGGCGATCTGCCTTCTGCCGCCCTTTACGGAGATGTATATCACGGAATATACCAACGATACGATGGTCCGCGTCATTACCGTGGGAGATCAGTACACCGGCTACGTGAACAGAAATTATATTGTCCGGAAGGGCTCCTCCACGCAGAGGGCAGGGCATTCATCCTCTCCGCAGCCTTCGGCGGGCACTCCGATCTATTACGCGGACGTCTATGATTACCTCACGCTCCGGAACGATGCGAGCACGAGCGCGGGAGAGCTGGACAGGCTTCTGCCCTTCACAGCCATGTATGTGCATGACTGGACGAACGGGATGGCCTACGTGACGGTCGTCGACACGGGGCAGCAGGGATGGGTCAATGCGAGCTACATCACGGACGATCCGAACAATACCGTGCGGGCAGGACACTCGAGGTCCCAGTCTCAAACGACCGGACACGGCTTCTCTGTCGGAAATTACTGCTTTGCGGACGTCAATGAATACCTCACGCTCCGCGATGCTCCTTCAACTTCGGCCGGGGAGATTGCACGCCTGCCGGATGACACGATGATGGTCATTCTGGAGCTCACCAACGACACGATGATGCAGGTGCAGGTCGTCTCGACCGGTCAGGTCGGCTATGTGAACCGGAACTATGTGAAGTGAGAGAGGGAGAGACGAACGATATTGCGAATCGGAACTATGTGAGGTCAGAGGCGGAAAGACGAACGGTATAATGCAGGAACGCTTCGGTGTTCCTGCCGCACTGAGAAGAGTGCGAAGCGCTTTCCGAACTGAAAAACACGAGCAGTGCGCGATGAAGAATAAAATGAGATAAGGGAAAATGAAAAAGAGGCTGTGAAGAACGATTGATTCGTTTCTTCACAGTCTTTTTTCTGGTGCGCCTGGCGGCGCACGTTTCTAACGGGTGAAAGTCCCGAATCCG